>VYFB01000156.1 GCA_009842645.1 Nitrospira sp. SB0677_bin_15
GCGAGGACACAACGCAGCCATGCGCCCGATAGTGCACTTAATCAGAGGTTCCTTGACTGTTTTTTCCCATGAGGCGTATAGTTCGACTCCTAAAGAACGGCAAAAGCACGACGTCGTTTTTGCCGGCAATGCCTATTCGTAAGTTTTAAGAGGAGGAAAGACACCATGGCACTTCGTTTAGGGGATGAAGCCCCAAATTTTACTGCTGAAACAACGGCAGGAACGATAAATTTTCATGAATGGCTGGGTGATGGGTGGGGCATTTTATTTTCCCATCCCAAGGATTTTACCCCGGTCTGTACCACGGAACTGGGGACCGTGGCGAAAATCACCGATGAATTTGCCAAGCGCAACGTCAAGGTCCTTGCGGTGAGCGTGGACCCATTGGATTCCCACAAAGGTTGGATCAACGACATCAATGAAACACAGCAATGTACGGTTCAGTATCCGATCATTGCGGACCCCGACCGGCAAGTTGCGAATTTGTACGATATGATTCACCCAAACGCGTTGGATAATATGACCGTGCGCTCGGTTTTTGTGATTGGGTCTGATAAGAAAATCAAGTTGACGCTTACCTATCCGGCATCGACCGGAAGAAATTTTGATGAGATTCTTCGTGTGGTGGACTCGTTGCAACTGACGGCCAAGCATCAGGTAGCTACCCCCGCCAATTGGAAGGACGGGGAAGATTGTATCATTGTCCCTGCGGTGAAGGATGAGGAAATTCCCGCCAAGTTTCCCAAGGGCCACCGGGCGGTTAAGCCGTATCTTCGGTACACGCCACAGCCTAACAGATAAGGCCTTCGCGCAGGCCTCGTTCATTCCGGAAGCGCCGCCCTCCCCACGAGAGGGCGGCGCTTTTTTTGGACTTCCCCCTCCTGTCATCCTCGTATGTGTTCAGTCATTCGTTGACAGAATAGTCAGCCTGCGCGGGAAGATCAGGTTCTTTTCCTCCCCTTTGTAAGGGGAGGCCGAGCTAGGCATGCCCCCGCGAAAGCGGGGGTGGGGTAGAACTGTCTGTCCATGGGGCTTCCATGCCTCTACCTCCCCTCGCCCCTCCTTACAAAGGAGGGGAAAAGGCGGGCTGGAAATTGTCAACGAATGGCTAAACACATACCTACGGTTGATAGGTTTCGAAAAGTGAGACCGTTGCCTGAAAGCCGGCGCGGCATTTACGGCACCGAAATTGGACGATGTCCCGGTCCACGCTGACTTCCGTGACGTGTAAGGCTTCCTGATGCTGGCTGGCACAGGTTTCCAACTTGGTGCTTGTGTCTTCTTCGCTCCACTTCGCGTCCCCGATGACGCGGGTAATGGTTCCAACGGTCAGGCGATGCCGGGATTTGCAATTCATGCAAAAGATGCCGATGGTGTCGGGTGGGGCGAACAGTTTGAAATTCAGCGAAAGGGGGTGAACGGAAAAGCACTGTTGCAGAAATGCGCCGGATTGAAAAACGTTACCCATATTTCTATCACGGCATGGTCAGAGATCAGTGTCAGCGCATGCTTCTCGCACCCACCGTTGGAGGATCCTGGTGGTGTCATCAAACGTAAGGATGTAGTGATAACAGTGAGGTTTGGTGCCCGGGTCCAGCGGATTGCCGGAACCGCCGCCAAGGCCCATCATGGCGGTCACGCCTTCGGTGGCCTTGAACACGCTTCGTCCCAGCTTGTTGACGCCCGTGGGGTCGAGTTCATCCTGGGTGAGCGCATAGCGATAGATCCACTTCGATTCGCCCCTTAACGCCGAGGTCTTTTTTTTCCACGGCTCTCCGAGCCGTTCAACGACGTCTTGTGGTGTCGCTTCCTTCAAGGCCCCGTTGAGATACGACTCTCGTCCTGAGCCACAGGCTGCGAGGGACAAGGTCAGGAAGAGCGCCATAGGTCCAAGCACCCATGCGTAGACAAGCCGGACGTTTTGGCACGTCTGAGTCATCGGTCCTGGGCATGCCGTGAGGGCATTTTGTCCATAATGGTTCGATAGAACGCATACACTTGGGCGCACAAGCCCGTCACGATGAGGGTCAGCGCGATAGGCAACCATATTGAATCCGGTTGATTCAGGCCTTCGATCCCGAGCAGGAATCCCGCCGCGATCGCAATGATGCCGATGACTCGTGCAATGACAATATTGGGTTGGGTCAGGAACGACACGCGTAGTCTCCCATCACGATGCCCGGTATTCTGCCACAACTCGTCACCTGCGGCAACGAGTCGTGGAGAGCACGCTTGGTTGGTTTGAAACACATGCTGCCAATCTTTTAAAAAGAAGGAATCCCTGATCGTGACCAGCCGGACGCGAGAAAGGTCCCTGAATGCCGGTAACGGAACGCCCGTGAAAGTTCGTCGAGCCATGGTCCGTTTTTTTCCTCTGGTTCTGGTCCTCTTGCTTTCGAGCGGGAAGGTCTCAGTCATGCACGCTTTGGAGCAGGGGCCGACTCTCCAGTCTTCCAAGCCGACGTTGTTGGACGGGTTCGGCTTCTCCGTATCCGTTGAAGGAGATCAGGTCCTCGTCGGCGCACCTCATGCGAAAGGTGCCCGTGGGCAAACGGGAAAAGCGTCCTTGTTCAAGCGCGAGTCCGGTACATTACTGCGAGAGTTTGCTCCTCTTTCGGCGATGGGTGATGATTTGTTCGGCCTGTCCGTGAGCCTCACGCCTGACTACGTGATTGTGGGCGCTCCCAAAGGAAAAGGGACGTTACGCCGGTCCGTGGGATCGGTGACGGTATTCGACCGCAACACGGGAGAATCACGGCAGGTGATCGTCAGTCCCAATCAATCTGCAGCGGCGTTCGGGCATGCCGTGGCTGCGCGGGACGGGCTGGTCGCCGTCGGCGACCCCGGAGCGAGTACCGTGACGGATTTTGAAGTAGGTGAAGTTCACCTGGTTGACGTGGCTACCGGAGAAGTCCTCCGGACGTTTGTCTCTCCGTATGCGAAAAATCGAAACGCTGACGGGTTCGGACATGCGGTGACGTTTTTGGGTTCCATTCTGGCGGTGAGCGCTCCGCTCGGCGGCACGGACCCGGTTGATCACGGACAGGTGTTTCTTTTCGATTGGGAAAATGGAAGGTTGATACGTACCCTGGTTTCGCCTGATCCTCAGACAAATGAATATTTTGGATGGGCATTGGCGAGCGACGCGGAGTTGTTGGTGGTTGGCGCTTTGGGACGAGGGGGGGCGCAACCTGAAGCCGGAGCCGTGTATCTCTATACGAAAACCGGCGAATTCCTGCGAACATTGGAAGCCCGGGAGCCGGGGAAAGGCGATCACTTTGGCGAAGCCGTGACGCTGCTCCCTGAGCACGTCATCGTCGGCGCGCCAGGACATGATGCTGCAGGAATTGATGCCGGGTCGATTTTCGTCTTTGACCGAAAAGCCGGAACGTTGCAATCCATGATTGTCAACCCATCGGAAACAACCGGTGTGGCCGATCTCTTCGGGCTCTCTTTGGGCGGTGCAGGACGCGATTTGATTGTGGGGTCGCCTTATGGGGACCTTGAGGCAATGCCCGACGCTGGGTTGGTCCATCAGTTTCGGCTACCGGCGTCTCCGGAAGGAAGGTAGCATAGACAGGGCAGGGCTTCTTCGTTATGATCATGCGCATGTCTCTTACGTTGCAGGACTGGCGAAAGGCTCGCAAGTACTCCGTCGTCAAGTTGGCAGCCGATTCCGGCGTCGAAGGTTCCGTCATCGACGCGATCGAAGCCGGCGAGACAGATCCCTCCGTCTCAACGGTGGAGGCATTGGCCAAGGCCCTCGCGATTCCTCCTTCCTGGTTGTACAGTGCCCCTTGGGCTCTCGATTTGTTGTTGGGAGATCCCGACGAAGAAGACTCCTTCTATCCCAACCTTGATATCCCTGATCCCGTAACCGAACAGATTCTCCGCGGGAGTCGAACCGAACGGGATTTGTACGTGCTTCTGACGGCCCTGCTGCGCCATGGCGAACCCAAGCTCCTCCGTGCCGCCGAAGTCAATCTTCGAAGTCTGCTCAAGCAGGCGAACACGACGACGGTCCCTTGGCAGAATCGTCCCTCCGGGCACTTTGAACCGCCGAGTGACTGAATGAGGGAACCTCTAATCGAGGATCAGAGGTTCCTGAAGACAAGACCGGGGCCGCGGGTTCATTCCCGTTTTACGGCGTTTCTTGCAATAGTCGTTTCCTTTTCAATACGATAAAGAGTTACGGTTTTTTCATAGGTTCTCTTCTTCTACGCGAGAACGAAGTTATTAATCATCCCCGAAAACGTGAAAGAGGAATAAGAGATGCCCAAGAACAGTGGCCTCCGGAATATGAAACCGATTACGGGTAAGGAAAAAGAGCCAACCAACTTTGAAGGGATGAACGCCTCCTTGCTCGCGGAGAAAGGTTCTTCGCAAGAGTTTTCGACGTTGTTTGCCACGTTGGATGAGGAGACCGTTGGACAGGCAGTCGTCTTTCAAAATGAAGGCATCGAATCCCAAATGAAGATGGAGCCCGTGACTCCGGCCGATGAACCAGGAGAAGCGTTGCCGGAAACCGAGAAAGAAATCGATCTGACTCCCGGTACGGCCAACAGGATAGATGATCCCGTCCGTTTATATCTCAATGAGATGGCCGGTGTGTCTCTACTTTCAAGGGAAGGGGAGATTGAGTTAGCAAAGAAGATCGAAGAGGGGAAAGAAGAGATGACGCGGGCGATTGCGG
>VYFB01000116.1 GCA_009842645.1 Nitrospira sp. SB0677_bin_15
ATGGTCAGCGTGAAGGTCGCCGTGCCGCCCTCGGTCACCGATGAACCGCCCGCGATGGAGACGACGAACGGCGACGGCAGGTCGTTGTCGACCACGGTGACCGCCGCCGAGGAAGGCGAGCCCAACACATAGCCGGCACCGGATCCGACGACCGCGGTAGTGGCGCCCTTCGGCTCGTCGGTGCGGTCGTCCACCGTGGTCACCTCCAGGATCGCCGTGCCGCCGGTCCCGACCGTCACCGTGCGCGCACCGGTCTGGCCAGCGCCCGCGAAGCTGCCGCTGTCGGTCACATCGACGTTCACCGCGATGGGCGCCGACGGCGCCGGGCTTGCGGTCAGCGTAAAGGTCGCCGTGCCGCCCTCGGTCACGCCGCCGCCGCCCGCGATGCTCACCACCTGCGCGGCCGCCGGCGTCGCGAGGCCAGCCAGCAGGACCGGCAACAGCAGCACCGGGAAGGCACGCCGTGCGGGGAGAATTGCGCAACGGCCGGCGAGGCCGGCCCGGGGGAACGGTTCAGGCAGAAAGGCCAGGCGATAGAGGCAGCGCCACCATGGGCCGCGGGCACTCATGCCTGGACGCCACCCAGCCCCGGTGCGAGCAAAACGGGCGAGAACTGCCGGAGAAGCCGTTACAGCAGAATGGTTCAGAGAGGGAGCGGGGAAATGGAAGGGTCCTCTATCGTGAACGTTGCGGATAGGATCGTCCATGGCATAACAGGCTGTGGCGGGGACGGCCCCTCCACCTTGTCAGTACAGGAGCCCTGCACGGGGGCAGGGACAAGCCTTATCCCGCCGTTTCCGGGCAGTATAAAGTTGCGGCAGCTTCCAATCAAGGTGTTTTTACCGGACCGCGGGCACCCAAGTACGGAAACTCGCCGACGTTCAGCAGTGGGGAGTCGGCCTGCAACCGATAATCCCCACGATCAGGCGCGACAAACTTGGGGGCAACGTACACGTCCGAAAATGCCTGGAACTCGGAAGACACAGTTTGGCCATCGACCTGATACTTCACTTGAATCTGATATAATCCGTTATGCGCAACGGCCACCTTGTTCTTCACTGACCATGCGATGCCCACTCGGGCTTGGTCAATAATATTACCGGCAACCCTGCCCGTTGCCTCGTCCTGAAACTTGACCCCGCCCTGATTTCCGACAAGGGTATTCTGAATCAACGCGGCGTGACCTTGATCGGCCACAAGAACGGCTTCAAACAAACTTCGCGTAATGACGTTCCGTTCCAAATGCACGATCGACGTTCCCCCGACCGACACGCCGTGGTCGTTATCGTGAATTAGATTGTCGATCAGCGTGGCCTGGGAATCCGCAAACGCAATACCCGTGGTTTCACTGCCGCCTATGACGCAATCCTCGACGTGGACGTTTTGAACCTGTTGGCCGAAGACGAAGCCATTGACTTTGAGATTCTTGAGGGTCACGCCTGAACCATTGAAAATGCCGACGCCCAACCCGCCGTGTTGTTGAACGGTCAATCCGCGAATTTCCACGTTCGTGGCCCCATAAGGCCATTTTCCAATATGCAGCGTGCCGACCCGTTTCAGACCCGCGAGAAAGACTTTTTCCAGACCTTCGCCAATGACCTTCAGCCCCTCTTTGCTGTGCACCGTGACGTCCTCGGCATAGCGCCCGGCCCTGATGAAGACGGTATCCCCATCCTGTGCCTGATCGATGGCCTCCTGAATCGACGTAAAGTGCCCGGACCCGTCGGGGGCCACGTTCCAGGTTGAACCTGTGCCGGACGTTCCATCACCGGACCCACCAGGCCCTTGAGCAAACAGGACGTTCGCGCCGAACAAGACAAGCCAGGCCCCAACGAAAATAATGGATTTCATACAAAACCCCGGCATTTGACCTTGTTCTCCATTATTGACCACGCGCCGTCTCGTTCCATGGCCAGCGACGGACTCCTTTTCGATGCATAGGGGACATACAGGAAGCGCCTTTTCTCGGTCAAGCCAACTGTCATTTGTACGTGTTCACTCATTCGTTGACGGTTTCTTCCCCTCCTTTGTAAGGAGAGGCAAGGAGAGGTAGAACCGTTAACTCCCTCGCCCCTTGCGGGAGAGGGCTGGGGTGAGGGGAAAGACACTGGATTCCTGCTTTCGCAGGAATGACGGTTCGGGTGTTTTGGGCTCTTTTCATACAATGACGGATTCGTGGCTTTCGGAGATCAGCGAAATTTTCTATACTACGGAACCTCTGATTAAGATAGTGCACTAAATCAGAGGTTCCCTGGGGAATCCGATGATATTGGTAGGTCTGACAGGGGGACTCGCTTCCGGAAAAACAACGATAGCCGGCCTGTTTCAGGAATGCGGCGCGTTCCTCATTCAGGCCGACCAGTTGGCCCGGACCGTCGTGGCGCCAGGCAGAATAGCCTGGAAAGAAATCGTTAAAACCTTCGGCCCCCACGTTCTGCAAGCCGACCGGACATTGGACCGTGGAGTCCTGGCCGAACTGGTCTTTCAGAATCCCCGCAAACTGTCGCTCCTGAATCGCATCGTGCATCCTCGCGTGGCACGCGAACAGGTCAGGCAAACCAACGTCATCGCCAGGCAACGTCCCAATGCCGTGATCATTTACGATGCGGCGCTCTTGATCGAAGCACGGGCACATGAACGAATGGACCGGATCATCGTGGTGACTGCCAGCCAGACCATACAAATTCAACGCGCCCGGCAACGGGACGGCCTCACCAAAAAAGAGGCATTGGCTCGCATTCGAGGGCAACTGCCCTTGCGTACCAAACGCCGTTTCGCGGATTATATCCTGGATGGCACGTTGCCGATTGCCAGGCTCCGGCCAACGGTACAACAACTCTATCGGAAGTTTCTTGAAGAAGCGGCTATGCCGTAGCAATCAGGCAAACCGCGTCACGCCTGAACATTGTCTCATTTCGCACGAAGGATAGAACGACATGCACAACGTTGTCATTATCGGATCAGGTCCTGCCGGACTCACGGCCGCTATTTACACGGCTCGGGCCAATCTTGCACCACTCATGATCGAAGGCTCACAAGCCGGCGGGCAACTCACGTTGACGACTGACGTGGAGAATTTTCCAGGATTTCCCCAGGGCATTATGGGGCCGCAACTGATTCAGGACATGCGGGCCCAAGCGGAACGCTTCGGCACGGCGTTTCAGACGGCCGACGTGACCAGGGTCAACCTCAGCCAACGCCCTTTTACCGTCACGATCAATGACGAGGAAACGGTCCAGGCCCGGTCGCTCATTATTTCCACCGGCGCGTCAGCCAACCTCCTGGGCCTGGCTTCGGAAAGCCGGTTACTCGGCCACGGGGTCTCAACCTGCGCCACATGTGACGGCTTTTTCTTCCGGGGTCAACCTATTGTCGTCATCGGAGGCGGCGACAGCGCAATGGAAGAAGCCACGTTTTTGACGAAATTTGCCTCCCACGTGACGATCGTTCATCGTCGCGACAAACTTCGCGCGTCCAAGATCATGCAGGATAAGGCCATGAAGAATGACAAAATCTCGTTCCGCTGGAATTCCATGGTGGAAGAAGTCCTGGGTGACGACGTGGTCACGGGGCTTCGCCTGCGGGACGCCGTCACCCATGACGTGGCGACGCTGGATTGCAAGGGCGTATTCGTGGCCATCGGGCATACGCCGAACACTCAACTGTTCAGGGGACAACTCGATACGGATGCCAACGGGTACATTCAAACGTCGCATGGGACGGCAACCAACGTGCCCGGAGTGTTCGCTGCCGGCGACGTGCAGGACCCTCACTATCGTCAGGCGATCACGGCAGCGGGTACCGGCTGCATGGCCGCAATGGACGCCGAACGGTTTCTGGAGGCTGAAGGGTAATGCCCTATGCCCTGGTTCACTATCACGAATTGGCGCTCAAGGGTCGCAACCGGGGATTTTTTGAACAACGATTGATTCAGCACCTTGGCAATTCTCTCAAAAACACGAACGTCACTGAAATCAAATCTCTCTCCGGCCGTATCAGGATTGCCTTCACGAACGAATCTTCATGGGCGGACGTACAGGACCGCATCCGCCATACGTTCGGGGTGGCGAATTATTCCCTGGCCCATTCCCTGCCGATCGACTACTCCGCGCCGGACATCATGCCGCTCTGCAAGGCTATTGAAACCGCTCTTCAATCAATCACGTATGAAACCTTTCGCGTCACGACCAAACGCGCAGACAAACGGTTTTCAAAAACTTCCGTCGAACTGAACAGGGAAATCGGCGCCCACGTGTGCGCCGCGACCGGGAAGCGCGTGCGCCTGAACGGGGCCGACGTCAACGTGGTCGTGGAAATCGTCGATCACACCGCGTACTTTTCGCTCGTCAAATACCCGGGGCCGGGAGGGCTCCCCACGGGCATCAGTCGCAACGTCCTGTGCCTCATCTCGGGCGGCATCGATTCGCCGGTCGCCGCCTACCGGATGATGAAACGGGGCTGTAAGGCCGTCTTTGTGCATTTCCACGGCCGGCCCTATCTCTCTCGAACCTCCGAAGAAAAAGTCCACGACCTCGTCTCTCTGCTCGCGCGCTATCAATTAGCAGCCCGACTCTATCTCGTTCCATTCGGAGACATTCAACGACAAATCGTCCTTGGCTCTCCCGCTCCGATCCGCGTAGTCCTATACCGTCGGATGATGATGAGAATTGCAGAGCAACTGGCCGAAAAAGAACATTGTTGGGGCCTGGTCACCGGCGACAGTCTGGGGCAAGTTGCTTCCCAAACCGCAGAAAATCTCCAAATCGTGAGCCAAGTGGCACACTTGCCCATTCTTCGTCCGCTCATCGGGATGGACAAAATAGAAATCACGAATGAAGCCGAGCGAATCGGAACCTTTGAAACCTCCATCGAACCGGACCAGGATTGCTGTACGTTGTTCGTCCCGCCTCATCCGAATACGCGCTGCCGGCCCGACGCCATTCAACAAGCCGAAGCCGCGCTCCCGATCCAGAACATGGTCCGCGCCGGAATCGAAGCCGCCGAACTCGCCGAATTGTCTTTCCACGCTTCCCAATCCCCCTCTCCCTATGGGAGAGGGCCGGGGTGAGGGAAGGCCAGGGTAAGGGGGCTTTGTCATCCCTGTATGTGTTCACTCATTCGTTGACAAGTTCACTGCCTCCTGCCGTCATTCCCGACGCTTGTCCTCGACGTTTGTAATCGGGGATCCAGTGTCTTTTGCTTTTGTCTTTATCTGTCATTCTCGACATTCTTAATCGAGAATCCAAAGTCTTTGCTTCGTCTGTTCGTAAGGAAAAACGACACTGGATTCTCGCGTTCGCAAGAATGACAGAAAGAAAAGACAAGGACGACGAAAGGAAGCAGCCCGTAGGTCGGATTAGCGTAGCGTAATCCGACAATCCCATTCGTTGACAAGCTTTTGACGCGATGGCTATAGTTTTTCGCAACATTAGCCACTTATTCAATTCATCATGTCCGAACACGTCACACCGTATACTGCGCAGCAAATCGGGTATCGAGCCGTCCGCTTTTCCAGCAAAGGCGTTTTCGATACGCATAAGGACCAGATGGTCGATCCCTATGCCGCCACCAAAATCCCCAAAGAACATCAAGTTCAAGGTTTTCAATTCTGGCCCCAGGAAAAAGGAAAATTCCCTTGCATCATCCTGCTCCATGACAAATGGGGATTGACACCGGACGCAAAAGATTTGGCCATGCGTCTGGCCTGCGAGGGATACGTGGTCATGCTTCCGAACGTCTACGGCCGGCAGGGCGGCATGGTCACGGCCAACGCCGAAGTAGCCGACGCGCTTGCGGAAAGAATCGACGTCCCAATGGCCTTGCAGGACATTAATGCCTCGTGCGAGTTCCTGAATGCGAATCTCTCCGAAGACCCAAACCTGGAATTTACGGTGAGGAACGCGCATGCCGCGATCGGGTTGGGCTTAGGCGGCACCTTGGCCTTACTCTTTGCCCTCAAGCGAAAACGGCTACGCGCAGCCGTCTCCTTTTATGGAAAACTTCCCGACCCGCTGGATTCAATACAGAACGTGTATTGCCCGCTCCTCTACCATGCGTCTGAAACGGATAATGCCGCGACACCGGAAGAACTTGCACAAATCACGAAAGTCGCGCAGGAAGCGGGAAAGACCGTAGAAATACGTCACTATCCCGGCACGGTTATTGGATTTTGCGACCAGGTGCAGCCTGACCGCTACAACGAATCCTCGGCCAAGCAGGCTTGGGACGACACCATCGCGTTCCTCAAAAAACAACTGCCCGTTTAACGCATGCCAGCGGCTCAAGCGTTTCTTATCCTGGTTTTTCTGGCATGGCCGCACGTTCTTTCGGCAGCCGGTTTTGCAGATTTTTTGCAAGACAAAGATGCCCGGGTTGTGGCTTCCGATAAAGCCGCCACGGCTTTTTTCCTGAAAACGTTCGATCCTTCCCTTGAATTATCCAAAGGACGGCTGCAACACGGTCGGACTCCCCGGCCCCTCCCGAAGGAGTTGAAGCAACATCTGTCACCCTTTGTGACAAATCTCGCGGCCTGGCATCTCACCCGTGACATCCTGACGGCCATCGTCCAAGGGAAGACCTCCGTAATTCAATCGATTCTCGATGAGCGACAACAGCAGATCGAGTGGCTCAAGCAAACCCAACCGGATCTTCCCGATCTTTTGGCTCTGGTCAAGACGATTGCCCAATTGCAGACTCCGGCTCCGTCCGGCAATCTCTTTCTCCGGCAATCCTTTCTGCCGATAGCCACGGCTCACGTCAAGGCCGGCCTCCTGCAATTACAAGTCAGAAGCGAAGAACAAGCATGGACGACGTGGCAGGCGATTCAAACGTGGAACAACGATCGAAAAAACGAACACGGTCTACGACGGCTCTGCGGGACGTGGCAATGGCTCATTCATAATCACCAGAACCATGGCGACCATAAAACCATCATGGTCTACCCTCCCCCCTCGCAATACCACCGGATGGACCCCCAACCGTCCACAATCCGCGTTCAAGGAGACACCGTCTACATCCGGTGGGAATTCCCAAGAGGAATCGTACAGGAAGAAAGCCTCCTGTTCGGTGAAAAAGACCAACTCCTCTCCGGCACCTTCGTCAACAACCTCGGCCCCAACGGCAACATCACCGCCCGCCGCATCAAACCATGCCGGGAAATCAAGGACTAATATTCCTTCCTCTCCTTCCGTCGTCCTTGTATGTGTTCACTAATTTGTGACACTTTTTCTTTTTTAATTCCCCTAAATTGCATTGGTATGATACGGTGCATAGCGCGGACAGGGAAGATCCTCTTCCAGGTGGTGCTTGGCGAGGGGGACGAGGCGATGGATGCGTGAGAGGCGTTATGGGGCGGCCATAAGCCGGGATGTGTTCGTAACTGACGGACTTCACTGGCGTGTTCCTGACTGGGTGACGGGTGCCGGTACTCGTGATCCGTCACGGAGAGAAGATGTCTGACCTCGTTTCGTTGAGCCTTCGCACAGCAGCCCTGGAGGCAGTGGACCATGGTCTCGATTCTCTCCAGGAATCCGTCGAAAGCAATGGCGCTTGGCCTCTCGAATGGCACCGCTCCACCGGGCCGGCTGAAAGCAAGACGCCGCCGTTCCTGACGGGCCTTGGTATGTTAGCACTGGAGGTCTGCGACCACTGCCAAGCCAGGGGCATTCTCTCCCGCTCCCGTGACTTCCTTGTCTCCAGCATGAAGTATCCCGGCCTGTGGTGCTGGCCACCCCATCCGCTCGATTTGGATTCGACCGCGGTGTGCGCACTGGCTCTCGGACCACACAGCCACCCCTGGATGTTCTTCGGAAGGAGCATCCCCCGAATTCTCTCTTGCCGCGATGGCAGGGGGCGCTTTCCCTTGTGGACCGGTCGGCTTGGACCCTTCGGAATTCCCGATGACAATAACTACGATCCCGTCATCAACGCCAATGTCATTGCCTATCTGGGCGATCGGGCGGAGACGCGACCGGCTCAACGCTGGATTGAGAGCCTCATCACTGAGAACCGGGTGTCCGACGCAACCTCGACATGGTATGCCCCAATGGATCTCTATTACTTTGTCAGCCGCGCGATCCGCACCGGCGAGCCGGCCTTTGAAGGCTTGAGGGCGATTTTACCGGCCCGCATCGTGAGCGCTTCCCCGGGAAACGCCCTCCGCGTGGCGCAGGCCGTATCTGCGCTCTGTGTGCTGAGTGATACCACACATGTCGACTTTCTGCGCCGATGTACCGAGAAGCTGATCGACATGCAGCAACCCGATGGCGGATGGCCGTCATGCGAGTTTACCCGGGCCCCCGGCGGTGTACGCATCCACCTATCCCGAGCCCTGACCACTGCTAACTGTATCGAAGCACTGACGCGCCTGACCCGACCGTGCAACGCACATCCCGGGGACTGAACGATGAGACGGCTTCGGGATACGCTACCCGTATTGCGTCCGTGGATTCCCGAGTCATTGCTCTCTGGCAAGGGCTGGGATCATCTGCTGCACCGAATCGGCGATCTGCCTGCTGCCGCTTCCGCGAACGCGTGCGGTTTTGAAATGCGCCTCAGTGAACCGGAGCCCGTAGCGGACTTTTCTGTGACGGTTGTGGACGGACAGGTCTCACGCCATTTGGCCGCAGACGGCACAGGGTCGCTGCCGTGTACCCCGGAAGCTTGGCTGGCAAGGCATTGCGCCGGCACGCCCGGGCCCGACGACTGGATTGATTGGATGGTGCTGGCATACGACATCGTTGCTGTCGGCGGAGCGCGCCGCCTGGCTCCGGTGGTTTATCTCAGTCCGGCTTCCCTGCGGCACCCGCTTGGCACTGCGGAAAGCCAAATCCGGCTCGCGGGCGCTCTTGGGCGTGCCGCCGGCAGGAATGACTTCAACCAGGAACACCGCGCCCTGGCCAGGACGATCGAAGCGCTGCCGTCGGGGGCCACAATCATCTTCGCCGCGGCTGTTCCCGATCGCAGGCCGCGGTTCATCAGGCTGGTTGTCGCGGGCGTCACGCCGCCCCAACTCGGTCCGTTTCTCGACAGGCTTGAATGGAAGGGATCCATTCCGGCAGTGCTCCGGTTCCTGTCCGGCATGAACGATGTATCCACGTGCTTCATGCCGGCGATCGACGTCGGGGAGAGGGGAGCGCTGGCGCCGCTGGGCCTGGAAATGTATCCGAACCGTTCGAAGGACGTCGATGATCGCGCTCTACTCTCGACCTGGCTCACCACAACGGCATCTGACTGGCGCGACATGGTGGACCACCTCGTGACCATGGGACTGTGCCTGCCTGAGAAGGCGGCAGGGCTTATCGCCTGGCCCAAGTGTCACAATGTCTACGGGTCGCAGGGAGTTTTCCGACTGTATATGGGAATCAACCACGTCAAGGTCACGTTCAGGGAAGGACGTGTTGAAGCCAAGGCCTACGCCGGATTGAGGTTCTTTCCCCTGGCGGAGGCCGCCGCCGAAAGCCAGGCGCGGTAAGAACGGAGCGACTCCCTACCCCCTGTCCCAGTCGATCATGTCTTCGTGACGCCACGACGACGTGGTGCCGTCGTGTCGTGTCTTCGGAACCTCGGCCTGAAATCGTGCTCTTCTCGCCGCCCGTTCCCCGTCCTCCTCATGGAAGACAGCCAGAACCCGTGCCTCAATGGTCCGGCGCGACGGTGCGTTCTCTCGCGTCGCTCGATCTTCAAAGGCGGTATGAAACGTTGAACGCAGGTTGGCGGCGGCTTGGCGCGTGTCGTATTGTTTGAAGATCAGGACTTCTTCGGGTGTCATCCGCGGGTAGTAGAACCAGCACTGGCGGTTGCTGTGGATGAGACGGCAATCGACCACGCGGGTCTTGGGCCAAGTTAACCGCCAAGCATCGGCATAGACGATGTCGGTGACGGCAACCGTCGCACGATCGCACAGGGCCAGCGGCATGACCTCGATCTCGCCTTCCGGATCGATGCTGCGCCACACGTTATAGAGCCCGAAATGCCGCCTTGGCGGTACATGCAAGTGATTCTCGATGAGGGGGCTGACGTCGGCGTGGGCCATCTCCGCATAGACACCCGCGCCACCGGGCCCCGTCGCCTCTCCGGTGCGCACTTCGTGTTGCACGACCCGGGCGGCGAGGCATCCGGTCGCTGCCGTGACAAGGTCCGAACAGTAGGTGTGGAAGCGCGTGGCAATGGCTTTCGGATCGTGGAAATCCATCTCGATCGGAGCTTCGACCAAGGCAAACCCCATGCCTTCCAGAGTGGGCGATTCGGGAAGCTGACGAGCGTCATGGACCCTGATTTGGTGGCGCACGGACATGGTGCGCAACTCGGCGGCGGAAACCGTGTCAGTGGCAGGCATGCGGGTGCCTTGGTACTTCGGGTCCGCAAAGACACCCGCCGACACGACGAAGGGCGCCGCGATCAGGGTTGGTATTCCTCTCATGCTCAGGTCTGGCGGAGACTGGCGCCGAAAGCCCTGTCCGGTAAGTGCGGAGCGAGTCCCTACCCGCTGTCCCAGTCGATCATGTCTTCGTGACGCCAAGACGAGTTGGCGCCGTCGCGTCGTGCATTCGGAACCTCGGCCTGAAATCGCGCTCGTCTCGCTGCTCTTTCGCTGTCCTCCTCATGGAAGACCGCGAGAACCCGTGTCTCAATGGTCTGGCGCGGTGGAGGGTTCTCTCGCGTTGATCCGACTTCAACGGGGGTATGAAATGTCGAACGCAGGTTGGCAACGGCTTCGCGCGTGTCATATTGTTTGAAGATCAGGGCTTCTTCGGGTGTCATCCGCGGGTAGTAGAACCAGCACTGGCGGTTGCTGTGGATGGGACGGCAGAACACCGTAGCCTTCGGCCAAGTTGCATGCCAGGCATCGGTATAGACCATGTCGGCGACGTCAACCGTCGCATGATCGCACAGGGCCAGCGGCATCACCTCGATCTCGTTTTCCAGATCGATGCTGCGCCACACGTTATAGAGACCGAAATGCCGCCCTGGCGGTACATGCAGGTGATTCTCGATAAGGGGACTGACGTCGGCGTGGGCCATCTCCGCATACATACCCGCGCCACCTGGTCCCGTTGCTTTTCCGGTGCGCACTTCGTGTTGCACGACCCGGGCGTCGAGGCATCCGGTCGCTGCCATGACAAGGTCCGAACAGTAGGTGTGGAAGCGCGTCGCAATGGCTTTCGAATCGTGGAAATCTATCTCGATCGGAGCTTGGACCAAGGCAAACCCCATGCCTTCCAGAGTGGGCGACTCGGGAAGCTGACGAGCGTCGTGGACCCTGATTTGGTGGCGCACGGACATGGTATGCAACTCGGCGATGGAAACCGTGTCCCCAATAGGCATGCGGGTGCCCCGGTACTTCGGGTCCGCAAAGACACCCGCTGATACGACGAAGGGCGCCGCAACCAGGGTTGGTATTCCGCTCATGCTCAGATCACTTGCCGCGAAGCCATATCACGAAACGGTCCATCCTCGGCAACCAGTTCGTCGAAGCTTCCAGTCTGGACGATGCGGCCTCCCTCGAGCACATAGATCCGGTCTGCCATGCGGATGGTCGAGAGACGGTGGGCAATGACAAAACGGGTACTGGTGGACTCCTCAATTCCCTTCATTGTCAACGCTTGGCTTCTTGTGTCGAGCCAGCTTGTGGGCTCATCGAGGAAGACGATGCGAGGATTGCGTACCAGGACGGCGGCAATGCGAATGCGCTGGGTCTGCCCGCCGGAGAGGACCACCGGACTCGAGTCCACAACGGTATGGAGATTCATTGGCATGGCGCGGATGTCCTCCTCGATCCCCGCTTGGCGGGCGGCGCGCCAGGCGTCGTTTGTGGTGAGATCGCCGGTTCCGCCGATGATGTTTTCGAGGATGGTGCCATCAATCAGGGGACCGTCCTGCATCATCACGCCGATCTGGCGGCGCACCGCGACGAGGTCCAGGTGGGCGAGATCCCTGTTGTCATAGTAGACGGCGCCTGAAGACGGCTTCTCAAGACCCAGCGCGAGACGGAAGATGGTGCTCTTGCCGGCACCCGATGTTCCCACGATGGCAACGAACTCACCGCGTCTCGCATGGAGAGAGACATCCTCAAGCACCGGACCGGAGGCTCCCGGATAAGTAAAGCTGATCCTCTCGAGGTGAATGTCGCCTTCGATTTCCTGGCGGAGTTCATGCCTCAATGACGTGTCCAACGGGCTGGTGAGAATGGGATGCACCTGCTCGCATGCGGGCTTGACGAACGCGATGGCCCGCGCCGAGTTGCCCAGCATGACGAAGGCCAGGCTGAAGACCATGGCCGCCGTATGGGCGGCAAGAAATTCTGCCGTGGCGAGCGCGCCGCCACCGAGGGAGCCCACCACCGCAAAGAGGATGGCGGTGGCGAGAGCAGGCACTGCGGCGCTGAAGGCGGCAAGTTGCTCGCTGAAGGCGGCAAGAGCGATTTCCGCTTCCTTCTGCTCCCGATAATGTCGCGCCCAGAATGCAAAGGCGGAGTCTTCCGAGCCCGTCGTTCTCAATTTGACGATCCCGTTCAGGAACTGGTGAATGTCGTCAGTGACCTGACGCACCGAGGCCAGATAGCGTCGCTGGGGTTTGACATGAAGAATGCAGAAAGTGGCCGTCACGCTGATTGCACCCAGACTCAGGCACAAGCCGCCCCAACCCAACGCCGTGCTGTAGTAGAAGAGCAGTCCGAGAGCCGGCAAGGCGAACAGGGTCGAGAGCACTGCATCAGCGGTGACTCCGGAGACATGTTCCCTGACGTCCTGGAAAATCATTGAGCGCGCCGCGAGGTCACCAGCGTTGAAACGGCGAAAGAAGCTTGGATGCATGCGCAGCAGACGGTCCCAGATGGCCGCACCAATTCGCGCCGTGGAGCGCGCCTCAAGGCGCATCAGGGCGGTGCCGCGCAGGACCTGCGACAGGGCTGCCGCAAAAGCGAGACCGACGAGGATCGCCGAAAGCTGTATCAGGGAGGCTGCGTCGCCTGCGGGAATGACCTTCCTGATCAACATGTCGACGGCTACCGCCGGGGCCAGTGCGAGAAGGCCTGCTCCCAGACCAGCGACCACAAGGCGAGAAACATCCAGCGCCGCTCTCGCTGCGCCGACGCGGAGCAGATCGCGCATCCTGATAGCGCCGGCATCCTGCAGCCCGGGATAAAGCATCCGGGCGTCACGAAGCCCATCCGCCGTTTGCGCGCCAGCCGGGGCACTGTCCCCGGTCCCGGGGTCGATCATTCGGTAACGACCGAACTGTCCCGGCAACAGGACAACAGGCTGGCCATCATCCCGACGAAAGGCCAGGATGGCACCGCTGTCTCCCAGCCACCACTTGTCCTCCACTGTCAGGCGCAGTCGCCGCTGCCGCATACCCGACGCCTCGCAATAGTCCCCAAGCGACGGCTCTCTGTCATCGGCCGAGGTCGGCATTCTGATGTCGATACCTTCATGCCGGCCGATCAACCTCAGCGCCCGCGCCAACGCCGTACCGTCACCTTCCGTGCGGTCATTCTTATCGACGAGAGCCGCAAGGCTCCTTCTCGCTCCGGCTTTCTCACGAAGACGCCGGGACGCCTGCACCCGCTGAAGGTTAGCGTCGTCGACCAGAAGAAGCTGTCGGCTGAGGACATCGGCGGAGAGCGCCAGACGGTGGAACTCCGGCAGGCCAGCGGTGAGGAGTGTGCGCATGTCGAATGCGCCGGACGGCTTGCAGACCAGTGGCGTCGGCGCGTCGAACCTCATCCAGCTTGACGGGGTAAGGGGTGCCATGGCCGGATCCTTGGGAAGCCGTACCAGATCAACGAAACTCGCATTGGACGTATCCGAAACAATCCAGACCACTCCGCTCATCGCGGCGACAACGCCGCTTCCCGTAGTCTCGCCGGGCCGCACCCTGCAGGCGATGGCTGGATGTGCCTCCATGTCGCGGGTAAGCGCCGCGGCCAGATCTTCGATCCAAGCGTCGAGTGCGACGACAAGCGCGGAGGCGAATGCGTCAGAGTCCTCCCTGCGGGCCGGCCCGTCGATCAGATGTTCGCGCCGTAGGCATCGCAGGCGCGTTCCAGGGATGCCCTTGCCAATGAATCTGATGGGTTGATCGGAGTCGTCTACGCCAAATGCCAGCCGGCCCTCTTCAAGGCGCATGACATGCCGGAAGGGCGAGCGCATCCGGCCGTCCATATGTTCCGTCGCCAGGATGTCCAGGGCACCCTTTTCGACGTACCACACGAGATCGGGCTCATTGAGACGTAACGGTCGGTTGCCCTCTGCCGCACGGGACTCCCCAAAGGACCCGGCGAAGGCCACCAGCGATTCAGTGCCCACGAAGCAGCCTCCTGTAGGCGCTGTCAGTGCGCGTAAGTTCCTCATGGGTTCCCTGTTCAACAATGCGCCCCTTTTCCAGAACGATGATCAAGTCGGCGTCACGCACGGTGCTCAGCCGATGCGCGACAATCAGGCAGGAACATCCCCGGCGGCGGATGCGGTCGTCGATCAGGAGTTCGGTTGCAGGATCGAGCGCACTGGTGGCTTCATCGAGAATGAGCAGAGACGGGTTGGCGACCAGTGCCCTGGCGATCTCCAGACGCAGACGCTCGCCACCGCTGAAATTGCGTCCGCGCTCTTCCACCATCGACTCATAGCCGGCCGCGCGGGCAATGATATTTTCGTGTATTGCCGCGTCTCTGGCGGCGGCGATGACAAGATGGTCCGGTGTCGTCGGATCCCACATGGTCAGGTTGTTGCGTACTGTCGTCGCGAAGAGCACGGGATGCTGGTCCACGACTGCGACAGACCTGAAGAAAACCTCGCGCGGAATTTCGTCAAACGGATGGCCGTCGAAGAGAACCTCTCCCGACCACGGCGGGTGTAGTCCCGCCGCGATCAGGGCCAGTGTGGACTTGCCTGAACCGCTCGGACCGACGATGGCGATACGTTGGCCGGGTTCGATCGTCAGATTGAAATCCTGGATAAGGGGCTCCTGGTTGCGCTGAAAGCCAAAGCTGACATCACGCATCTCCAGCCTGCCAACCAGACGCAGGCGGCCATCGAGCACCCGGACCTCACCCGACGAACCGGGGCCGTTGTCGTCGGAAGGCAAGTCCTTCGGTGCATTGAGCACGTCGTCGACCCTGGTCAGATCCGCCTCCAGCGTCTGCAGGAGGTCGGACAGTTGGGCAATCTGACCAACGGGACGCAGAAAACTGCTGGCCAGAACATAGAACCCGATCAGCACGCCGAGCGTCATCTCGCCCGACATCACGCGCCATCCGCCCAAGGAGAAGACCACCGCCGCCGCGAGGATCTGGAAAAGGAGCGGCAGAGCCGTCGCCACATGACCCAACTCCACAAACTCCTGGCGCACCGTTACTTCACGGGCCTGCCGGCCGCTCCAGCGCGAAAAGTAGTCGTTCTCGCGGGCTGTCACCTGCAAGATCTCGATTATCCTGAGACCGCCGATACCCATGCCGATGAACGCGCCCTGCTCATGCCGCAGATGATGACTCTGGTCCCGGCGCACACTGCCCAACGCATGCGCCGAAGCAATACAGGCGATTCCCAGGCCGGCAATAAAGAAGGCCAGCAAGGCATCCCAGATCAGCATGGCTACCAGGAATGCGACGCTCATCACCAGATCGACGGCAAGGCGCGCAAGCTGGCCAGCTCCCGTCTCCGCAATCTGGTCGATCAGGCGCATACGATAGGCGAGATCGCCCGCAGACCGGTGGGCGAAGAATTTCATGGGAAGCTGGAGAAGGCAGTCGAGGTAGCGGTCCGAATGGCTGATCGACATGCGCACTGCAACCTCGCGCAAGGATCGCATCTGCAGCCAGGTCAGGAGACAGGTCAGCCCACCGACACCCACCATCCCCGAGATCAGGGCGCCGGTCCAATTCATCTGTCCCTCTTCCAAAATGCGATCCACGAAGAGAGCGAGCAGGAGAGGCAGCGCCAGCGAGACGAGCACCAGCAGGAGGCCGCAGACGGCCGCACGGATTAGAAATGAGGTTTGGTCCCTCATCCACGGCCACAGACGACGCACGACACTCGGCCGCCCCCCTCGAGTCCGGAATGAGGGCCCCGGTTCGACGAGCAGTCCTACGCCTGTGAAGTCACGGTTGAAGACAACCCGATCGACGATGCGGCGGCCTTCAGCGGGATCGTTCAGATAGTAGCGATTGCGGCTGATCCTCTCGAGGACGACAAAGTGTCGGAATCCCCAGAATATGATCATCGGCAGCGGCAGCTTCGACAAGCCGTCGATCTGGCTGCTCCAGCCCGTTACCTCCAAGCCGTACTTTCTGGCGGTCAGCGCGATGTCCTGAAGGGTGGAGCCGTCTCGCCCGACCCCGCTTGCCTCGCGCAACTCCTCCAAGGGCACCCAGCACCCGAAATGAGCCAGCACGCTTCTCAGACAGGCAACACCGCAATCAGCGGCCTCCAACTGCATGACTAACGGTGTGCGTCGACTCCGTCGCCGCTGGGTGACGACAGGCTTGTCGGCCTCGATGCGCTCTGCCATTGGAGACGCCGCTCAGACCGTCAGCACGACCCAGGCAACCAGCGTAAGCAACACGAAGACAAGCGCCGCGGAGAACAGTCGCTCGCGCGGAGCTGTCACGCGCAACAAACCGTCAAACTTCTCAGGCTGCGCGCTGCGGATGAGTGCTTCCTTGCGGTACATGAACCTGCCACGCCTGCGGATGTCACCGATGCGTCCTTGCCCGGGTCCTACCGTTGCTCACCGACCACTGATCGGCAAACATGAAAGTTTGCTTTCCCGACTGGCCCATTGATGACAATGATTTGCGAGAAAAAGGTGCCTTTTGGAACGTCACCAGCCGCCCGATGTCGGCACGGCGCCACCCGAAGTGAGACCCAGTTCCTCGTCCGAAAGACGCCCTCCGGTCGGGGAAAGAACCATGTGAAATTCCGTGGCGCTTTCCTCGTGGACGTTGATCGAGAAAGCCTCCGGAACCGTCACCCCGGTGGCGACTTTGATTGCCTCTCTGGGATCTTTGAGCAGCAACGCTCGAAATTCCCCGTCTTCATCCGCTTTCGCCCGAAGTTGTGCCTCGATTTCCACTGCTGATTGCATGGCCCACCACCCCCTTGTTTCTCCGTCTCAGAACGGAGCGATTGCCTCTTAAACAGTGCGCACCAGATAGTGCATCCGAATTTACTACCTGAACTATACCCTAATTTATTTGGATTTTACAACACTCACCAGAACTATCTTTTAACGAAGGCCACTTCGGCTAACCTAAAGATCTTCCGGCTTGAGTCCGGTTGTTTTTGCTAAGCGGGCAAGGATGTTGGGGCCGTTTTCAACTCTATCATGAAAAGCAAAGACCACGTCTGCCCACCCCTGTCGTTCCAAAACCTTGTGGGAGCTACTTGTTCGCTTAATCGACCAACCAATGCGAAGTCATGCAGAGAGAACACGCGCAGCTTGCGTAGAAGGCTAGAGGCTCATGCCGCGTGGAATGATACGTTGAGTAGCGTGTCAGGCAGGGTTTCCCCGTGCTCCAGCCTGTCAGCCAGGACCCGAAGGGCTACGCTAAGCTGACCTGCGCAAAAAAGCAAGGGAAAGGAGTAGAATGAAGGGAGGAGGCTGCCATGCGCGCGGAAGAGTTACTCGAATCCTCCATTCGGCGTATCGGTCGCACGTTGGCTGAGCGTTGCAAGACCGGCACCCCGGCCATCCTGAGTCAACGCTGGTGGAATGACCTGCTGATGGATTGGGGGATGCGGGATGAAGATTTCAAAGTCCAACTCTTCCGCTTTGTGGACGTGCTTCCCACTCTCAAAACGGACGAACAATTTACTCGGCTCCTTGCCGAATACTTCGGCCACACCCCCATTCTTCCCCCTCCTCTCAAATGGTCCCTGCAAAAACTCCCCGCCACCCGGACCGGCGCACACGTCGGAGCCCTTGTCCTACGCCGTCAATTCACGCGCATGGCGTATACGTTCATCGCCGGAGACTCCATACGCAGCGCGATGCCTGTTCTGAAACATCTGTGGCAATCCGGACGCGGGGCGTCCGTTGATCTGTTGGGTGAAACGACCGTCAGTGAAACAGAAGCCGATGAGTACCGGGACAGGTGCTTGGATGCCCTGCGCGAATATCATGAACAGTCTCACGGTTGGCCCAGCCGGCCGTTACTCGAACGGGATCACATCGGGTTGATTCCGCGCGTCAACCTGTCGGTGAAAATTTCCGCCCTGTACTCACAGTTGGACCCGGCTGATCCCAACGGCAGTTTTGAGGGTGTGGCCGGACGGCTTCGGCCTATCCTGAACGTGGCGCTGCAACTGCCGGCGTCCGTGACCTTCGACATGGAACACTATGAGCTCAAGGATTTGACCCATGAGATTTTCATGCGGATTTTTTCCGAACCCGCGTACCGGAATTACCCGTGGGCGGGCATTGCCCTCCAAGCCTATCTCCGGGATGCAGCCCGCACCCTGGACCGTCTCGTGGATTGGGTTCGACAACGCGGCGCACCCATCACCATCCGGTTGGTCAAAGGCGCGTACTGGGACGCGGAAACCATTCAAAACGTGCAACGCGGTTGGCCCGTCCCCGTGTTAAGCCGGAAAGCCGAGACTGATGCCAACTTTGAATATCTCAGCAAGAAAGTGCTGGCCTGTTCGTCGCTGCTCCGTCCGGCCTTCGGCACTCATAATTTGCGAAGCCTCGCTCATGCCGAAGCCACGGCTCAATCTCAAGATCTGTCCCCGGAGACCTGCGAGTACCAGTCTCTTTTTGGTATGGCGGATTCCTTGCAACGCGCTATTGTGCACTACGGGCACCGCGTGAGAGTGTATACGCCGGTCGGACAACTTCTACCGGGCATGGCCTATCTTGTGCGACGTTTGTTGGAGAACACCTCCAATGAATCCTTTCTTTCACAACAGCGGAAGCATGAAACGCCCCTGGAGGCATTGCTCGCCCCACCCGAGGCAATGGTTGCCCAAGAAGATTTTCTCTCCCACCAGGAAGTCAGTACACGTTTTCGCAATGAACCGCACACGGACTTTTCACGCGAAGCCTCGCGTCTTGCCATGACGCAAGCCATTGAAAACGTGAAACGACATCTCGGGCAGGCACCTGTCTTCACGGTGCCTTCGACCGTCGGATCATTGAAAGACGAATTGGTTTCGACCAATCCCAGCCGGCCGGACGAGGTCATTGCCCGCGTGCCGTGTTATTCCCCTGTTGAATTGGAACCGGTGATTCAGGCCGCGCATGAAGCGTGTGCATCCTGGCGTGCCACGCCGGCCAGTGCGCGCGCCGAGTATCTCCGTGGAGTGGCGGCACTCATGAGGCAACGCCGGTTCGAGCTGGCCGCGCGGGAAATTTTTGAAACGGGGAAACCATGGAGAGAAGCGGATGCCGACGTGGCCGAAGCCATTGACTTTCTCGAATTCTACGCTCACCGGATGCAACGCCTGGGACGCCCGCAACTCCTCGGGCATGAACCGGGTGAATTGAATCACCTTGAATGGCTGCCGCGCGGGGTGGCCGTGGTCATCTCCCCATGGAATTTTTCATTGGCCATTCCGACGGGAATGGTTTCAGCCGCGTTGGTGACGGGCAACACCGTTCTGTTCAAGCCTTCGGAACGTTCACCCATGATGGGATACCTCTTGTTTGAGCTCTATCAAGAAGCCGGGCTCCCTGACGGTGTGCTGCACCTCCTCCCCGGCGGGCCTGACGTGGGACAAGCCCTCATCGCTCATCCCCGTATCCACGTGATTGCTTTCACGGGCTCCAAGGAAGCCGGGCTTGATATTATCCGGCAAGCCGCACAAGTGTTGCCCGGCCAGTCCCACGTTAAACACGTCATTGCGGAAATGGGCGGAAAAAACGCCATCATCGTCGATGACACTGCGGACCTGGATGAAGCCGTAAGCGGAGTCCTGTCGTCTTTCACCGGCTATCAGGGACAAAAATGCTCTGCCTGTTCCCGGGTCATCGTACTCGAACCGGTGCATGACGAATTTGTCGCGCGGTTGACGCAGGCCGCGCAAAGCCTGCACGTCGGACCGCCGGAAAACCCGGCCCATCACATGGGACCGATGATCGACGAACGCGCCCTCCAAAAAGTTCGGATGTACGTCGAGATCGCCGGACGGGAAGGGACGATCCTGCTGGACCGAAAGATGACCGGTGAGGGCTGGTTTCAGGGTCCGGTCATCGTAACCGGGATCCAGTCGCACCATCGACTGGCGCGAGAAGAGATTTTCGGACCCGTGGTTGCCGTGCTCCGTTGCGCCACATTCACAGAAGCCCTACGCATCGCGATGCAATCGGATTTTGCGTTGACCGGCGGGATCTACTCCCGAAGCCCCTCGAATATTCAGCGGGCTCGTGAAGCGTTTGACGTGGGAAATTTTTATATCAACCGCACCATTACCGGTTCGCTGGTCGGACGACAACCCTTTGGCGGACATCGCTTGTCAGGGGTAGGCGTCAAGGCCGGAGGGGACGGGTACCTGGAACAATTCATGGTTCAACGGCTGACGTGCGAGAACACCATGCGTCGCGGATTTGCGCCGGCTGAGCCGGACAGTCCCGCCCTGTAAGCTGGCTTCTTCCAGTTCTTCGGTAATTTCAATCAACCGGTCCTTGCCCGCTCCAAGCATCGGAACCATCTGACGCTCAATGTATTTGACCAACCCCACGCCTTTCACCAACCACAGCGTCATTGTGTCAAATCCGGTAATGCGCGTGCCGTCTCCGGACAAATGCACCAACAGGTTCATGTGCGCTTCCATGCGAATCGCCTTTTCATACGTCCCAACCGGCACGGTCACGGCTTCCTGCCCCGTGAGGCTCACCGTCGCCTGAACGTCCACGGTCTCCGCCTGTCCGTCACGATCGAGGTCCAGCCCCAAATTGAGACTTTTCCGGTCCAATTGATGAAAGGAGCTTGGAACCTCCAAGGGAAACCGCACGATTTGATAAGGAATCAACTGCCGTTCCAGAATCGTCCCCGGTTTGGATCCATAGTAACGAATCCCAGCCACGTCTCGCAGATAATAACTGTCGGTGATCCCCTGGTTGCCGGGATTGGTATCATGAAACACCGTGACCAGGACGCCGTCCTTTTTTTCTGTTCCCGTGACCTTCGAAACGTTCACGAACGTCTTATCCTCGATCTGGTTCACGACGCCTTCGGCGATACGCCCTTGGTATTTCCACTCGTTTCCCGTTTGATCGGGAAAGTAGACGCCCGCATCCTGGATCACGATAGAAGCAGCCTGCCCAAACACAGGGCTGCACAAACCCGCGAGCAAACCTGCAACCAATACGGCTCTCAATACGGTGAATCCGGCCACACGTAATCCTGTTTTTCGGTTTTCACACGCCCCCCATGCAGGCCCCTTCGACATCCTTCCTTCCGTCATTCCCGACAAAAAGAACTGGATCCCCGATTAAGGATGTCGGGGACGAAGCCAGGGTTTTTGCTTTTCCTTCGAATTGCGAAGAAAACGGCACTGGATCCTCGCGTGCGCAAGGATGACAGAAAGGGGCTATTTCCATACCAAGAACGCTCAGGCCGTCCCCTACGTCACCGTACCATAGCTCCCCCGGTACGGCAAGACAGAGGATAGAGTACGTGTTTGTCGGATTACGCTACGCTAATCCGACCTACTGGTTTGCCTTGCCGTCACACATCCGGGATAATCACCCCAGCATGCCTCCGGAATCCAAGCAAGTCTTTCGCCACGATCAGGATCCCCTTATTCCTACAGTGCTCGTCCTCGGAGGCTCCGGAGTCATCGGTTCAGCGGTATGTCTTCGATTTGCGAAGAATGGATGGAACGTCGGCGTCCATTACCATACCCGGCACGACTCAGCCGATGCCATTGTTCACAAAATCGAAAACCCGGATCAAAAGAGCCGCTCTTTTCAAGCGGACGTGAGCGACGGACGTCAAATCCACACGCTCTTTAATCAGGTTCAAACGGTCTGGCCCGAACTCGACGCTATCGTGTGGGCTGCGGGCACAACCACCAACCGCCTCACCGTACGCATCACGCCAGCCGAATGGGAGCGCATGCTGCACGTCAACCTCACGGGCCTGTTTCTTTGTCTCCAACAAGGGCTGCGATTCTTTTCCAAAAAGCGCGGAGGCGCCGTGACCGTCGTCAATTCCCTGAGCAGCACCATGGGCGGGACGGGTCAAGCGGCTTATGCCGCGTGTAAAGCCGGAGCCTTGGGATTGGTCAAATCGGCAGCGAAGGAACTCGGCAAGGCCAACGTCCGCGTCAATGCGGTCTTTCCGGGCTGGCATCAATCGCCTCTCGCCGGAGACGCGTTTCCCGGCCCGGACCAACTCCACGCTCACGTTTTGGGACGCACGCCTTCGCTCGATGAGGTTGCCGATTTGATCTATCGCTTAACCACGTCCCGGGATATCTCGGGTCAGGCGTACAACCTGGACAACCGTATCCGGTAGACGCATGCCCAACCAGTTTCGAAAACCCGGAATCTTCATTGCCGGAACGGATACGAACGTGGGGAAAACCGTGGTGACTGCCGCCTTGGGGCTGGCGCTGCAACACACCGGCGCCAGAGTCGGGATCATGAAACCCGTTGAGACGGGCTCCGCGCAGGACAAGACGAATTCGGACGTCCACCGGCTCAGGACTGTATTTGCATCCTGCAAGAACGTGGACGTCCAAAACGTCTATAGCCTTCCGCAGCCCGTGGCTCCGCTCGAAGCCGCGCGGACCGCGCAGCAAGGCATCGACGTTGACGCGATTCTCAAAGCTTGCCGGACCTTTGCCGTTCATCACGATTACGTGCTCGTGGAAGGCGCCGGAGGCATTCTCGTACCCCTGACTGAAACACATGACGTCTGCGACCTGATCAAGCTCCTGGGCCTTCCGTGTCTGATCGTCGGTCGAACCCGTTTGGGTTCGATCAACCATACGCGCTTAACCCTCAGGGGACTCCGGGAGGCAGGCATTCCGGTTTTCGGGATTCTGCTCAATCACACGGACGCCGCGCCGGAAGAACAGCAGGCATCCACCGTCAAACTGATCCGCGAACTCAGCGACGCACCGGTCCTGGGCCCCCTCCCCTTTCAGCCTCACATGGATTCACAGTGGGAAGACGGCATCAGAAAGCTCGCAAACCTTTCAACTATTTGTAAAGTGGCGAGGATGATTCAATAAATCAGAGGTTCCGAAAAGAAGCAACTAGGTCGCGCATGACGTGCTCCATTTGCGGGGCATCGAACACGGCGGAAGCGACGGCCACGCCATTCGCTCCGGATGCGACGGCTTCCTCAACCGAATCCGGAGTTATTCCTCCGATCACAAACATTGGCAACGAGGTCAGGGGACGAACGTCCCGTAATCCGGCAAATCCCACGGGCGCCTCGTGAACCTCCTTGGTTGTTGTGGGAAAGAGAGGACCGTATCCGACGTAGTCCGCGCCTCCCCTGGTCGCTTGCGTCACTTCATCGGGTCGATGGGTCGAGATCCCGATGATCTTGTGGCGTCCCATGATATTTCTCGCCAACTCCAAGGGAAGATCATCCTGACCCAAGTGTACGCCGTCCGCCTCCACTGCCAGGGCCAGGTCGCACCGGTCATTCACGATGAACAAGACGCCCAAGCGAGCGGCCACTTCCCGTAATTCTTTAGCCTTGGCAAAGACGTCCCGCGGGGAGCCCGTCTTATTCCGATATTGAAACAACCGGATACCGCATCCGGCCGCCAGTTCCATGACGGCCGGCAAATGATGACGGGGAGCCCATTGCTCATCCAAAAGAAGGTAGACGCCGGAAAGGGGGGGGCGCGACACGGGCTGAAAGCCTACAGCATACGGCCGGCTAACAACCGATCGAGAAAATTGGTGGAAACGCCGCCTTTTTGAAAATCGGGATCACGCAGGATAAGCCGCTGCAAGGGGATCGTCGTCTTGATCCCTTCCACGGCAAACTCGTCGAGCGCGCGCTGCGCCCGGGACAACGCATCAGCACGGTCCTGGCCGTGCGCAATCAATTTGGCAATCAGGGAATCGTAGTGAGGATGAACCTGATTCATCGCCTCCAAGGCCGTATCCACTCGAATCCCCGCACCCCCGGGCACTCGAAAACGCGAAACGACACCCGGACTTGGAACGAAGGTTTCCGGACATTCCGCATTGATCCGGCATTCGATACTGTGACCCTGCAACCGGACGTCTTTCTGTCGAAATCCTAACGGAATCCCCGACGCCACGCGAATTTGTTCCTTGATGAGATCAATGCCCGTCACCATTTCCGTGACCGGATGTTCCACCTGAATCCGGGTATTGACTTCCATCACGTAAAATTTTCGGTTTTGATCAAGCAAAAACTCCACGGTGCCCGCGTTTCGATAATTCACGGCTTTGACCACCTGAAGGGCGACCTTCGCCATCTCCTTTCTCAATGAATCATCCACTACGGGAGACGGGGATTCCTCTACCAGTTTCTGGTAGCGACGCTGGATCGAGCAGTCTCGCTCTCCCAAATGAACCGCGTGCCCGTGTTCATCGGCCAACACCTGAATTTCGACGTGCCGGGGTTCGGGAAAAAACTTTTCAAGATAGACGCCGTCGTGAGCAAATCCCGTTCTCGCTTCCACCTGGGCCGATAAAATGGCCTTGCCCAGTTCGGCTTCACGACTGACGACCCGCATGCCCCGTCCCCCGCCTCCGGCAGAAGCCTTGACCATCACGGGGTATCCGAGCTCGCTCGCGACCCGGACGGCATGATCGAGGTTTTGCAGTTCACCTTCGCTGCCCGGCATGACGGGAATCCCGTGCCGGCGCATGGTTGTTCGAGCCTTGGCCTTGTCTCCCAGCAGGGCAATGTGCTCGGAGGCCGGACCGATGAACGTCATGCCGACGGATTCGCAGATCTCGGCAAAATGCGCATTCTCCGCCAGGAACCCGTATCCAGGATGGATGGCATCGGCCCCGGTGATTTCCGCCGCGCTCAACACGTTGGGAATATTCAGGTAGCTCAACGCGCTGTCGGCCGGGCCGATGCACACGCTCTCGTCCGCTTGACTCGCAAAAAGAGCCTGCTCATCGACTTCAGAGAAAACGGCAACCGTTTTGATACCCAATTCCCGGCAAGCGCGGACAACCCGTAGAGCGATTTCTCCGCGATTCGCAATCAGGATTTTTTTAAACACGGAATATCCTCGTACAGCAACGGGATTTACGGAAGAGGTTCGATGACAAACAAGGGTTGTCCATATTCCACGCCCACCGCATTCTCAACCAGGATCTTGACGACGCGCCCGTCGGCTTCGGCTTCGATTTCGTTCATCAGCTTCATGGCTTCGACGATGCACAGGACTTGCCCCCTGTTTACCAGGTCCCCTTCTTCCACGTAAGGCTCGACGTCCGGCGACGATGACCTGTAGAACGTCCCGACAACGGGCGAGACAACCGTCAATAAACGGGATGAATCCTTGTCTGCAAAATCCGTGGTCGGTTGAGGAGTTCGACCGGACTCCCTGAAAGAGGACGCCTGCCCATTCGCCGTCGTCCCGGATTCGCGTCGGATTCGGATACGCACGTCCCCGCGTTGAACCTCGATCTCGTTCAAATTCTGCTCGTTGAGAACGTCAACCAGATCCTGGATTTCTTTTCGTTCTTCGCTGTTCATGCTTCACGACCGGACACGTTCTACATATTCCCGGGTCCGGGTATCGACTTTAATCGTTTCACCGTTCTCCAGATATAATGGAACTTTGATGGTCGCTCCGGTCTCAACCACCGAGGGTTTCGTGCCTCCCGAAGCGGTATCGCCTCGTACCCCCGGGTCGGTTTCTACGACCTTCAATTCCATGAATATCGGCAAAAGCATGGAGATAGGACTGCCTTCGTAGAGCAAAATTTCCACGATCGTGTTTTCTTTGAGCAAATCGGTGTCGTCGCCAAGTTGCCCTTTTTGATAGGTGAATTGCTCGTAGGAAGAGGTATCCATAAACGTATAAGACTCACCGGCAGCATAGAGGAACTGCATCTCGCATTCCTCCAAATCCGGTTCGTCAAACTTTTCACCGGACCGGAACGTCTTTTCCAATACTTGACCGGTTTTCAAATTCTTCAACTTGGTCCGGACAAACGCTCCGCCCTTGCCCGGCTTGACGTGTTGAAATTCCACGATATAGTAGGGTATGCCCTCCAACTCCATCCGGGCACCATTTCGAAACTCTGCGGTTGAAATCACGATTCCCGTATCCTTTCTCTCGAAACACGATTCAGATCTTCATTCATTCGACTATTCCCCCTCACCCCAACCCTCTCCCACTATGAGGGGAGAGGGAGTTCCCCTCCTTTGTAAGGAGGGGTGAGGGGAGGTAGAGCTTAGATCGGTGTGGCAGGCCGTATGATGTAGTCGGTGCCAGTCGTCTCCTGTCATTCCGGCCTTCCGCCTTACCTGTCCCGGTTCTTTCGTACGTGATCAATGACCGCCCGAACCCCGAGTTCATAACTGAACGCCCCAAAACCGCTGATCTGGCCGATGGCCACTCCGGCCAGATACGAACGTTGACGAAATTCCTCGCGTTGATGAATGTTCGACAAATGCACTTCAACCGTCGGTACGGTGACACTCAAGATGGCATCTCGAAGAGCCACACTGGTATGCGTATAAGCCGCAGGATTGATCACGATCGCATCGAATTGCCCCCGGGCTTCCTGAATCCACGAGACCAATTCTCCTTCGCCATTCGAATGTCTTGCCTCAAGGGTCACTCCTTCGGCCTTCGCCAGTTCCATGAGTTGATCGTTGATGGCTTGAAGGGTCTGATCCCCGTAGGTCTCCTGCTCTCGCACCCCAAGCATATTCAGGTTAGGCCCATGCAACACCAGGATTCGCATCATCAAAGAGTACCCTTACGTTGTTCCTTGATTCAAGTCGGCCGCCTGGGTGCGGTGGCTGATTGCACTTTTTGTGACAGGACCCGGCGAAGTTCTACCATGCCCAACGTATCCCGCGCGCAATAGGCAAGGAGTGCCGACGCAAGGCGTTGACGCTCGACCCAATCGGTGACAACAAACATCATTCGATGGTACATGGCCGACGCGGTTGCGCCATCCTTGATTGCCAAATCTCCATAATCCAAGGACGGGACGAGGGCCGGCAGCACAGACTTGATGGAAAACGACCCTTGAAAGTCCGGGTGGTAATAATGGTTTTGCAGCACTTCCAGGAGATCCCATAGTCGCTCCCCCACTCGAAGCAGGTCTTTCCGCAGGTGTGGCACGGCTTCGGCCAACGCCTTTACGATGTAATGTTCATATTCGGAGTAGACGCAGATACTGCCTGCCTCCCCGACCGATTCCAGCAGGCTCACGGCAATACCTTCACGCGGATCTTTCTGTTCCGTTGCCAGGTAAGCGGTATGCCGCAACGTCCCGTCTTCCGCCTCCGTATGGTTCGACCATTGAATCGGGATGGGCTGATAGGGTTGGGTATGTGCGTACAGGGGAACCGCGGGCATCACCGTCTCGAAATCCAAATGATGGACCGGGTACCGGATCGACTGAAGTTTCTCCGCCAGCTTTGGCGACATCCATTCCACGTTCTCCCGCACGCGTTGCTGTAAATGAGGCAGAGAAACCCGGGCAGGAATCTCGTCGATAGTCTCGATTCCCTGTTGACGCAACCGACGCACCAGATCTTTCCGCCCGGGCAGATAATAGATCCATCGCGCGGGTTTGGTCGCAGTACAATGCGACCAGAACGGGCATTCATAAGGAGAGTGACAATGGTGGTCCGGCTCGACAACGGGAACGTGACTTTGCGCAAGCATCGCTCGCATCTCATCGAGTCGTGGAGGAATATCAGACAGTTTTTCCTGAATGGCTTCCGTCAGATCTTCGACCACGAACAATTGTTGCAGGTCCACGTCCCCGCCGGGATACGCATATTGTCGATTCACGCGCATCAGGGAAATTCCGCTCAGCTTGAGGCCGTTTCCCCGGAGCACGTGGGTTTGCACCGCCAAATCATCACGATGCACGGATTTCACGCGTGAAGCCGCTTTCACTTCAATCAACTTCCAGCTCTCGTCGACTCGTTCCAGCACGTCCACTCGAACCAAGGTCCCTTCAAATTGAAAAGCGCCTTCAAAAATGGCGGGCACGGCCGGATCGGCCATGAGTGCCGCTGTTTTTTCCAGGGCGGCCGTTGATTGACGATGCCCTTCGGCCACCAAGGCACCACCGGGAAAATACCTGTGCGCGATTTCATTGATTTCCTTCCCCATGTCCAGCATCATTTGACGCCAGTCATCAATCTCGGCAGCCAATTGCGGGGCATGGACCTCCAGGTACAACCGTTTATGGCATTGCAGCCCGGAGAGAAACCTGGACTTGGAAAGGCGAGAGGGATCACGAGGACTTGTCATGTATGATTGTTCTTCAACGATGGCGTGCGTGATCCATGCCAAGCCGAAATGGTTCCCCCGGGTCTTGACAAAAAGCCTGCATTGTTAAAACAATTCCTTCAACTCATGACCCGTTCTTGGGATCCCATGACTGACGAGCCTGAGCATTCCCGACACCGCCCGGAACCCATTCTCGATGACGAGCAGGAACGGCAACGAGAAGCCCTGCGTACTTCCGCTGATTCTCTCGCTCACCTTCTCGATTCGGTCGTGCAAATTCCCGGCACTTCGATCCGGGTCGGATTGGATGCCCTATTGGGCCTGATACCGGGCCTGGGCGATTGGATCGCCAATTTAATCGGAACGACGATTCTCTTCCTCGCCGTCAAACTCGAAGTACCGAAAATCGTGATCGTCCGCATGGCGTTCAACATAGGGATCAACACCCTGATCGGCACCATCCCTGGCTTCGGCGATGTGTTTTCAATCTGGTTTCGGAGCAACCTGAAAAATACGCAATTGTTACGGCGTTATACCAGTAAACAATCAACCTGTGCGACTCCCGGAGACTGGTTGTTCGTCATTGGATTGCTGGCAGGGACCTTTGGCATCGCCATCGGAACGTTTGCCATGATCTTGTGGGGATTCAAGGCGCTATGGAGTTTGTGAAACCATACCTTTGAAATCAAACGCCTCGTTATTACTGTGGATAACATTCTCAAAATCTCGATAGGCGCTTCAATACTGTTGTTGAAACGGCTCGGACTCCAATCTGCTCTACCTGCAATGACTTTCATATGATACAATAACAATCACCTTTCCATATTAGCCGTTATCCTCATT
>VYFB01000072.1 GCA_009842645.1 Nitrospira sp. SB0677_bin_15
GGGCCTTGGAGGCGGCGTATGGCGTCCCGGTGTTCGGGGGCCGCTTCACCGGCAGTCCGCAGGTGGGGCTCGGGTTCGCCGGGACTGCGCGCGACTACACGCTTGGCTGGCGCTTGACACCGGAGGCCACCAGCGCCACCACGAGTGCGTCGGCTCTCTCGTTTGGGTTCCAAGCAGGACGCCGGGAGAGCGCCACGGCCCAGCCGGAGCACACAGTCGGGCTGGAGGTCTTGACCCAGTGGTGAGGGGGCAGGACCTTTTGGATTGCTGACTGGTGAGGGAGGCTAGGCATGCCTCCGTGAAATCGGGGATGGGCGGTAGGGGCGACCGGCCGGTCGCCCCTACCGGAGAAACCTTCTACCTCCCCTGTACCCCTCCTTACCCTTCGACTTCGCTCAGGGCAGGCAAAGGAGGGGAAGAAACAGGCGGAAAGTGTCAACGCCTGTCCTGAGCGTAACGGAGTGAAGTCGAAGGGTAAGGAGTGAACACATACAGGAACCTCTCATGCGGGCTTGCGGCCTGCACACCAAGTGATGAAAATAGTACAAGTTGTCATCCTGAGCGAAGCGAAGGATCTCGTAGTTGAAGTGGTCGGTTGTTGAGGGAGAGATTCCTCGCTTCGCTCGGAATGACAAATGGGGGTGTCGTGAGGCTATTTTCATACCAATGGCTCAAAGATGACGGACGGGGTGAATCGTGTTACACTTTCGTTTGAGGCCCCGACAACATGGATTGCATTTTATTCCGACATGGCATTGCCGTTGATTGGCAAGACTGGCAACGGGAAGATCGCTCACGTCCCTTGACCGACGAAGGAATCGAGAAAACACGAAAAGCGGCAAAAGGCCTTGTCCGGCTCAGAGTCACCCCGACGCAACTCCTTTGCAGTCCCTATCTCCGGACCCGGCAAACAGCGGATATTCTCAAGGAAACACTGGATTGCGTCGGGCAACCTCAACAATACCTCGAATTGCAGCCTGACGCATCTCCGGAAAAATTTCTCAACATGCTGGCCTCGTTTTCCGGGGATGACTGCGTGTTCTGTGTCGGTCATGAACCGCACCTGGGGCATACCGCCGGCATAATGCTGTTGGGCCAGGCCGTTTCAGGATTGTCGTTTAAAAAAGCCGGAGCGTGCTGTATCCGGTTTCACGGAAAGCCCAGACTCGGGAACGGCGTGCTCCAATGGTGGCTGGAACCGGCTCAACTCAGGAAGCTGGCGAAACCGTGACCGTTGCGTTGTCCGCATGGTCGTGGGCCGCCCTGCCGTTTGTCGAAAGACCCGGCTCCATCTGAACGGTAAACGTGACCTCCCGTCCGAAGATTTTCTGGAACAGGTCCGTTCGCGATTGCGCAGTCCAGATTTCCAGTTCTGAGTCGGCCAGCGCCTTCAATTCGACGTTGACGGTTTTCCCGAGTGTGACGTGGACATCATGGATAATGGAAAAGTGGCTGCGGTCCAACCCATCCGCAATCCGCAATATCGCACTCAGTTTCTCCATCACTTTTCGCCTGGCAGGAGACAGGACTTTATACGACAAGTGCCGAATACCGGGTAACGCCCGGCGATGGAAACGGGCAACGTTGGCGATCATCTCGATTTCTTCGGCCGTAAATCCGGCCAAGTCGCTGTTTGTAATAAGATAATAACTGTGTTTGTGATGTTGCCGTGGGTTGATGGCGTACCCCACGTCGTGGAGTAACGCGGCATAGTCCAGCCATTCGCGCTCCTGTTCGTCCATGCCGTGCAGGGGTTGGGTTTGATCAAACAGCGACAGGGCCAATTTCGCCACGTGACGGGAATGCGTCTCGGGATAGTGGCAGCGTCTGGCCAAGGTCACGACGTTACGCAATCGAATATTCGGAATTGCCTTCTCGATCTGCAATCGTTCCCGGTTTTTTTGGATAAAATCGTAAACCAATCCCTCACGCATGGCCCTGTCGCTGATTGTCACTTCCTTATGCCCAACGGCTTCAAGACATTGGCGAATCACCGACGTGGCCGCCAACAGCGTATCCACCCGTCTCGGGTCCAGGCCCGGGAGGCCGATCCGCGTTTCCACGTCGCTCGTCGCCAGCCGTTGCTCAACGGCGCGTATCTCTTTCAGGGTAATCGTCGAGAGATTGATCTGGGGAATGGGGTTGCCGGTCCGCTCCAGGTAAATGATTTCCGCCAGGTTCGCGGCCATGCCGGAAGAAATCACGACCCGGGCATACTCCGTTTGACGAAATCTCTCGAAAGCCGCGTGAAGTTCCTTGTCGATGACTTCATGCATGGCACGCAGTTTGGCTTTCGTGGGGGGCGCCTTGATTAAAAACAGATCTTTCAGGCGTATGGCCCCGAGTTTGAGGCTCACGGCGTGTAACAGGCGATCCCGATTCCCCACGATGAGTTCAACCGATCCCCCGCCCACGTCCACCAGGAGCGTCGGACGATGTGTTAAATCCATGCTTTGGCGGACCCCCAAATAAATGAGACGCGCTTCTTCCTGCCCCGTCACGACTTTGACCCGCACGCCCGTACTTTTGGACACCTCTTCGACAAATTGGCCGCTGTTGCGCGCTTCTCGAACCGCGCTGGTCGCTGCCATCAGGATGCGATCAAACCCTTTGTTCCGTGCCAGGGTGGTCAGGTTTTTCAGGACTTCAACGCCCCGCGCCCTGGACTCTGCGGACAAGCGTCGCTGACGAAACGTTCCATCACCCAGACGGGTCATGTCCTTGAACCGGTCAAGAATCTTGTACGAGCCATCCGGTTCAACTTCTGCCAGGACCATATGGATGGAATTGGTCCCAATGTCTATCACGGCAATCTTCGACATCGTGTCACCTGTTCCTGTCGTTCCGTTCCATTCGGCTTCATCTTAACAGCATAGGCGGGTTCTTTAACAGACTTGGTATGCGCGCGTTACGAATCCGATTTCCCCCTCACCCCAGCCCTCTCCCGCCAGGGGAGAGGGAGTAAATTGGGACCCCTCACCCCGACCCATAAGGCACAATGTGTCAACCATGTCTCCGAACACCCGTTCACCACGTCTCCGGTCTATACAGGGAGAGGGAGTAAGGGGCTCATCTCAAGCCTCGAGAGGCATAGCGCGCGATCAAGGGGAGAGGGGGTTGGGCTGGAAATGCAGCAAGGACACCAAGCGTTCCACCAGTTCCGGGGCTCCGAACAGGATGTCGCGTTTGTTCTCCGCGCGAGACGGACGAGTGACGACCATGCCGCCGGCCTCTTCAACCAGGACTTGAGTCGCCACGGCGTCCCAGGGATTGAGGGCCGGATCGATCATGGCGCCGACTGATCCGTTGAGCACCAGGGTATGGCCGAAACAATCGGTATAGCCCCGGAGATACGGACACGTACCGGCCAGTTGCCGGAACATTTCTTCGCAGCCCGCACTGATGAATTGCGCAATATCTCCCGTGGCAATGATACTCGTCTCCGGTTCTGCGTCACGGGAAACAGAAACAGCCGCCCCGTTACAGACGCACCCCAACCCTCGCGCAGCACTATACGTCCTGTTCAGCACGGGCAAATGAATCACCCCAAGAAGCGCCTTGCCGGTTTCCCTGTCTTCCAACGCCACGATCGTGCCGAATAAGGGGATCCGGTTCACGAATGAACGCGTGCCGTCGATAGGATCAATCAACCAGCGATAGCGCGTCTGATTGTCCTTCTCTCCAAACTCTTCCCCCAGCACGTCAAAACCCGCGGAGACCGGATCTCCCAGTAAGACGTTCCGAATGGTGTTTTCTGCTTCGCGGTCCGCAATGCTGACAGGAGAGCCGTCGCTTTTCCGTTCGACGCAAAGCGCACGATCCGTAAAATAGTCGAGAAGCATTCCGGCCGGCGTTTGCGCCGCACGAACGGCGAGGGCCAGCAGGCGCTCTAGTTTAGTGGCATCCATGAGATGTTCACATTCCTCATTCCAGCCCGATTCAATGCCTTTGTCAGATAACCCCCTCAATCCCCCTTATCAGGGGGACGGTAGAATTCCGCTCCCCCCTTCCCCCCTGACAAGGGGGGCCAGGGGGGTTGGGAAAATGTGGCCGGGGTTCTAACGTGATAATTTAACACCGGGACTGCGGCAATGTAACCGCCAGATAACAAATATTTCCCTTTGTCTTCTCCCTGCGGTCGTGCTATCGTTTTGATTTCTCATCCTAGCTGAATAGTTGAGATCATGGAGTGCGTTCTACGGGAAACACCGGAGCGGGAAGTCAAGCTCAAGACCGGCCACTCGTTTCGCCTGCCCTCTTTTCCGGGTGAGCCGCTTCCTCCCCGGTTGTTTACCTCCACCTACTTCGATACCGTTGATTTCAAGCTGGCCAGGCTGGGGGTGACTCTGCGTCGCAAGACCGAACAGAAACGTGTCACGTGGCAACTGAAACTCCCGAGACGGGCCACCCGGTTGGACGTGGAGATGAATTCCGGTCGCTCCTCCCCGCCGGCACCATTGGAAGATCTCCTGTTTGCCCTGATACGGCGTGAACCGTTGACGGCCATTGCGAAACTCCGGACCCGCCGTTCAGGCATCAGGGTTCAACACGAGGACAAATCCATTGCCGACGTGGACATCGACCGCGTCAGGATTCTCAACGCCCGTCGCGTGGCAGGGCATCTGGGTGAGATCACCGTGGAACTCCGCTCAGGCAAGGGCAAAGAACTCACCGCAATCGTGAAAGCCCTTCGTGAAGCAGGAGCGCACGATGGAGATTCCCGTCCGACGGTGTTCCAAGCTTTAAACCTGAATATTTCAGAGCCCCGTCTTCCCGAAACCACTCCCTTCTCGGAACGCCTCAAAACCATTCTGCAAAAACAACTCCGGGATATCCTGCTTCACGACCCCGGAACGCGACTCGGCAAAGACCCGGAAGAACTCCATCAGATGCGCGTGGGGATCAGAAGGTTTCGAGCACTCCTGCGCGCGGCAAGAGTCATACTGGAGCCGGCATGGTATGCGTCCCTGCAAGAGGAACTCCGGTGGCTGAGCGCGATGCTGGGCACGGTTCGAGATCAGGACGTCCTGCTTGAGCAGCTTTATGCGGAAGCCCGCGGCCTTCCCTCTGCCGAACGAAAAATTTTCGAACGCTTGTTGCCCACGTTTGAAGCCCATCGTTCCGAAGCACGCCGGCAATTACTCAACGTCCTGCGTAGCGATCGCTATCTGGACCTTCTGGACCGCCTTGAACAAGCCGCCCAAACCCCGGGCTTGCGCGAAGCCCCCGAGAGTTCGCTGATGCATTTGGCCGCGCAAGAATTCAAACAATTGATCAGGGCCGGCAAGCGTGGCACTGCCGACTCTTCGGATCATGAACTCCATCAACTGAGAATTTACACGAAACGGACTCGATATGCCGCCGAACTCGCGCTCGAACCCATGAGAAAACCCGCCATACGGTTCGTCCGGCAAACAAAACGAAACCTGGATATCCTGGGTCGCCACCAGGACGCCGTCGTCACGGAGGAACGACTCCGGCAATTGCTCCAAACGACCCGCGGCGTGAAAACCGCGTTTGCCATCGGGCAGATCGTCGAGAGATTGCGGACTCGTCGCCACAAAACCAAAGTGATTTTCCCTAGGGAATGGGCAAAACTCAAAAAACGCGGCCGCGAGATCTTTGCCCTCTGACGTGGCCTCCCTCTCCCCTGGAGGGAGAGGGCCGGGGTGAGGGGGAGGCAGAATCGTTGCCCTCATGAATGGCAAAGTAAAAAACTCTGGATTCCCGATTAGATCCCCGATTAAGAACGTCGGGGACAAGCGTCGGGAGTGACAGAAGGAGCCAGTGAAAATGGGCAATGAATGAACACGGACAATTCAGACCTGCATGACGCAATGACACCGAGGAAACAACCATGACAACCGGTTCCGCTGACACCCAATTCCCGGCTGCTGCTTCTCCGCCGGATCTCGATGATCCCAAGCTGTATTTGAATCGTGAACTCAGTTGGCTTCAATTCAACGCTCGCGTGCTCGAAGAAGCGGAAGATCCGGAGAACCCGCTGTTGGAGCGGGTCAAATTTCTGTCGATTTTTTCGAGCAACCTGGATGAGTTTTTCATGATCCGGATCTCGGGTTTGCGAGAACAATTGTCCGGTGGAGTGCGTGAAGGCCCTCCGGACGGCATGACCGCTTCGGAACAATTGGCGGCCGTCCGGCAGGAAATTCTTCGTCAACTGGCCCGTTTTTCGGACTGCTGGCAGAACGATATCCTGCCGAAACTTAACGCCCGGGACATTTACGTGTTGCGCTACCATCAATTGCAACCGAAGCAACAACACTTGCTGCGCAAGTATTTTTCCAAAGAAATTTTTCCGGCCCTCACTCCCTTGGCCTTCGACCCGTCCCATCCGTTCCCCCATATTTCCAACTTGAGTTTGAACCTGGCGGTCGTGGGGAAGGATCCTGAGCGAGGCGATTGTTTTGCCCGCGTGAAAATTCCCGATATGTTCCCGCGGCTCGTCCGCGTCCCCAACGAAGACATGGTCAATGAATCCGATCAACTGGGCTTGCCCGACTCGGCCGCCGATAACTTCGTCTGGATCGAAGACGTGGTCACTGCCAATCTCGATTTTCTGTTCCCCGGAATCACCATTCACGCCGCCTACCTCTTTCGCGTCACGCGCGACGCGGATTTCGAAATTGAAGAAGACGAGGCGGCCGACCTCTTGGCGTCGATTGAAGAACAGGTGGACAACCGTCACTTCGGCTCAGTGATCCGGCTGGAAATCGATCAGGCGACGCCCGATCATATCAGGGACATCCTGATCAGGAACCTCTCCCTGGCTCCGTATCAGGTCTACACGCAAGACCTGCCGCTGGGCCTGTCCAAGCTCATGGAACTCACGCGCATCGATCGGCCGGATTTGAAATTTGCACCGTTCGTTCCGGAGATTCCGGACTCTCTCAACAAGAAGGAAAGCCTGTTCTCAATCATCCGGCGCGGCGACGTTGTGCTGTACCACCCCTATGACAGCTTTACCCCGGTCGTGGACTTCGTACGCGAGGCGGCGAGCGACCCCAACGTGCTGGCTATCAAACAGACCCTCTATCGAGTGGGAGTCAATTCCCCGATCGTCGAGGCGTTAATGGACGCGCGAGTGAATGGGAAACAGGTCGCGGTCCTGCTTGAACTCAAGGCGCGCTTCGATGAAGAGAACAACATCGAATGGGCGCGTAAACTGGAAGATGAAGGCATCCACGTGGTTTACGGCGTCTTTGGGCTGAAGACTCACGCCAAGATGTGCATGGTCATCAGGCGGGACGAGGACAGCATCCGGCGGTACGTCCACCTCGGCACGGGTAATTACAACCCGGTGACGAGCCGGATGTATACCGACCTCAGTTTCTTTACGTGTGACCAGGCCATGGGAGCGGACGTGGCCGATCTCTTCAACTCGTTAACCGGGTACTCCCGCAAGAATTCCTATGCCAAACTGCTCGTTGCGCCCCAATTGATGCGGGATCAAATTCTGGAGCGGATTGAGCGGGAGGCACAACGGCACAAGGAAAAGGGAGACGGGTACCTGGCGTTCAAGATGAACGCGCTCGTGGACACACAATGCATTCAAGCCCTCTGTCGAGCATCCCAGGCCGGCGTCAAAATCGACCTTCAAGTGCGAGGGGTCTGCGGACTTCGTCCCGGCATTCCCGGAATCAGTGAAACCATCACCGTGACCTCGGTCGTCGGACGATTCCTGGAACACGCGCGGCTCTATTATTTTCGGAACGGTGGGCAGGAAGAATTCTTTCTCGGCAGCGCAGACCTCATGCCCCGTAACCTGGACCGGCGCGTGGAACTCCTCTTCCCGATCGAATCTCCACATCTTCGAAAGGTCCTGGTCGATGACCTCCTGCAAGTGGCGCTTCACGATAACGTCAAGGCTCGCCAATTGTTGTCGAACGGGGATTATACCCGTCTCCAACTCGAGCCCGAGCATGCGCCTCTCAACTCTCAGGACTGGTTCCTGGAAAATTGGAAAAGCCGCGGCTCGGGTGCGTAGCCGCTACCTTGTCTCCTTCTATCATTCTCGGGGATTGATCCGGGGGTTGGGGTGAGGAGATCTTCCGAAACCGCTTCAGGCAGCCCAGCCGACGGATAGCACCTCCGCCTGTTCCAGCACGGTCCGCGTCGCCTTTTCCTGCTTGTCCGGTGGATAGCCGTGTTTGCGGAGGATGCGCTTGACCAGCACCCGGAGTTGGGCGCGCACGTTCTCGCGCAGGGTCCAGTCGATAGTCACGTTGCCGCGCACGGTTTCGACCAGTTCACGCGCAATCGTCCGCAGGGTCTTGTCACCCAGCACCCGGACCGCGCTATCGTTGGTCTCAAGGGCGTCGTAGAAAGCCAGTTCGTCTTCCGATAGCCCCAACTCCTCCCCGCGTTCGGCGGCCGCCCGCATGTCTTTTGCAAGTGAGATTAATTCCTCGATCACCTGTGCCGCTTCGATGGCACGATTCTGATAGCGCCGAAGGGTCTGCTCCAACATCTCGGCAAAGGAGCGCGCCTGGACGATGTTCTTCCGCCGGCGAATCACAAGCTCACCCCTTAACAGCTTCTGCAAGAGTTCCACCGCAAGGTTACGTTGCGGCATGCCCTGCACCTCGGCCAGGAATTCATCGGAGAGAATCGAGAGGTCAGGCTTCTCCAAACCGGCAGCGGCAAAAATGTCGATCACGCCTTCCGACGACACCGCGCGCGAAATGATCTGGCGTACGGCGTGATCTAATTCCTCTTCGGGCCGCGCGTCAGCCGGAGCCCGCTTGGCCAGCACCGCGCGGACAGCCTGAAAGAACGCCACCTCGTCGCGAATGCGTAGCGCCTCCTCGTGAGGCACAGCCAGGGCAAAGGCTTGAGAAAGCTCCAACACCGCCTGCATGCAACGCTCCTTGCCGTTCTCCTGTGCCAGGACGTGTTCCTGTGCGGCCGGCAGCAGACCCAGCCGTTCCGCCGGTGTGCCCTTGATCCATCCCGACCAATTGAATCCGTGGAACAGGCCACGGCAGACCTCGTATTTTTCGAGCATCACCGCCACGGCTTCCGCCTGATCGAGCGAGGTCCGTCCTGTGCCACCGCTCTCGGTATAGGTCGCCAACGCACGCTTGAGTTCATGGGCGAGTCCCAGGTAATCGACCACCAAGCCGCCGGGCTTGTCCTGAAACACGCGGTTGACCCTGGCGATGGCCTGCATCAGCCCATGGCCGCGCATCGGCTTGTCCACGTACATGGTGTGCAGGCTCGGCGCGTCGAAGCCCGTGAGCCACATATCCCGTACCAGCACCATATGCAATGAATTGCCGGGGTCGCGGAACCTGTTCGCCAGGGCCTCGCGCCGGGACTTGTTGCGGATGTGCGGCTGCCACTCGGGCGGGTCGGACGCGGTGCCGGTCATCACGACCTTGAGGCTACCCTTGTCGTCGTCCTCGTGATGCCAATCGGGTCGCAAGCGCACCAGTTCACGATACAGGTCGATGCAGATGCGGCGGCTCATGCATACCACCATCGCCTTGCCGTCCAGAGCTTCAAGGCGCTGATCGAAGTGGTCAACGACGTCTTGGGCCACGAGTTTCAGGCGGTTCTCCGCACCGACGACTGCTTCCAACTGCGCCCATTTGGTCTTGAGCTTCTCCTTGCGTTCAACCTCTTCGCCTTCGGTGGCTTCCTCAAAACCGGGATCAATCTTCGGCCTTTCGTCCTCTTTCAACGCCAACTTCGCCAGCCGGCTCTCATAATAGATCGGCACCGTCGCTTTGTCCTCTACCGCCCGCTGAATGTCGTAGATGCTGATGTAGTCACCGAACACCGCGCGGGTATTGGCGTCCTGAAGTTCAATCGGCGTGCCGGTGAACCCGACAAACGAGGCATTGGGCAACGCATCGCGCATGTGCCGCGCAAACCCGTCGATAAAATCATACTGACTCCGATGCGCCTCATCGGCAATAACCACAATGTTGCGCCGATGGGACAAGGCAGGCATATCCCCGCTGGCATTACTCCCTCTCCCACCACTGGGAGAGGGCCGGGGTGAGGGCGCTGTCTCTTCACTCCTTCGCCCTTCGGGTGAGGGCAAATCTCCCTCGCCCTTCGGGAGAGGGCTGGGGTGAGGCAAATCTCCCTCTCCCTTGACGGGAGAGGGCTGGGGTGAGGGTGAAAGTGAGGGTTGAGGGGAGAGCGTACTGTCCTTCATGCCCCCCACCGCATCAGCCGGCGCCTGACGGCTTGGCTTCTGCGACTCCCCCTCAAGGGGGGAGTGATGGAGTGAGGATTTCCTTTCTTCACTCCCTCGCCCGCTGGGGGAGTGATGGAGTGAGGGCGGCGGCATAAATTTCTGAATCGTCGTAAACACCACCCCACCGGATTCAACCGCGAGTTTGGCGCGCAAATCCGCGCGGCTCTCCGCCTGTGCCGGCGGCTGGCGCAACAGATCGCTGCAACGCGAAAACGTGCTGAAAAGCTGATCGTCGAGATCGTTGCGATCCGTCAAAACCACTACAGTGGGATTCTCCATCGCCGGCTCGCGGATGACGCACCCGGCATAGAACGCCATAGTCAGACTTTTGCCAGAACCCTGCGTATGCCAGACCACGCCGATCCTCCGATCACCGGGCTCACCCCCCGGCTGACGCCCCGATTCATAGCGGCCAAAGTCCTCACCGGATTCCTCATCCATCCGTCGCAACTCAGCGGCCCGCAGGGTCTCCGCCACGGCCACCCGCACCGCATGAAACTGATGATAGCCCGCCATCTTCTTGATCGGTGCACCACTCCCCTTGTCTTCAAACACGATGAAGTCACGCACCAAAGAGAGGAACCGCCCCGGCTCGCAGATGCCTTCCAGCATCACCTCCAATTCCGGCATGCTGGGGTCGGCCAAGCCCTCGCCGGAGATCGTGCGCCAAGGCTTGAACCACTCCCGCCCTGCAGTGAGCGTGCCGATACGTGCCTGCACCCCGTCCGAGACCATCAAGGCCGCGTTCATGGCGAACAGCAACGGCAGTTCGGTTTTGTAGGTTTGGAGTTGCCGCCACGCAGTCCAAATGGTGGCGTCCTCGTCAGCCGGGTTCTTGAGTTCAATCATCCCCAGCGGCAGGCCGTTGACGAACAGCAAGATATCCGGGCGGCGCTCGTGGTTATTTTCGACAACCGTAAATTGATTGACCGCCAGCCAGTCGTTATTGGCAGGAACGTCGAAGTCGATCACCCGAGCCTGCGCCCCGCGAATGGCACCGTCGTCAGCGCGATACTCAACCGTCACACCTTCCACCAGCATCCGGTGGAACGCCCGGTTGCACGTTTCCAGCGACGCCCCTTCCGGCCGATTCAACTTGCGAAAAGCGTCTTCAAGCGCCTCGGCGGGCAGAGCGGGATTGAGTTGAGCCAAGGCATCCCGCAACCGCCGCTGCAAAACCACCTGCCCATAGTCGGTACGCTCAGCAGCAACCGTATCAGGCGCAATGTCCGGCCCGTGCGCAATACTCCACCCAAGACCATCCAACCAGCCGAGCGCGGCGTCTTCGACTTCGGATTCGGTGATGTGGGTCACGGCGTCTCCCATGGATTGCCAACGTCCAAGTACTCGAAATCCACCACATTGCAGGTCGCTACCGCCAAGTCATGGGCTTCCGGCGTTCTCGTGACAAGCCGGAAAACTTGGCGATGAGGCGAATTATCGGGTCCTGAGCGCGCGCGTTGCGGCGAGCAGGGGTCACACCGTCAGGGCCTCATGATTGCGTCGGTGCGCCTCGCGTCTGGCGCTTCGGGGACAGCGACCTCCCTGCTCGGGGAGATCTCGGGAAGTTTGCCGTTCAATCGTCAATGGTCCAATCCTCGCAATCGAGCCCTGGCACCCGCAGAAATTCCCGGCGGTTGGCCGTTACCAGCACCAACCCGCGAGAGCGGGCTTGCCCGGCAATCAGGACGTCATAGGGGCCAATCGGTTGCCCCATCGCTTCAAGTTCGCTGCGAACGGCACCCGCGACACGAGCATCCGACGCGTCGAACGGAACGACCTCAAGCCCCACCCGGTCCAGAAGCTCAAGATTACGAGCCGTCTGTCGACTCTTGTATGCGCCATAGTAGAGTTCATACACCACCGGCGACGGCAAACCGATGTCCGATGACCTGTAACAGCGAACACGTGCCTGCACGGAAGGTGAAGTGCCATTCAGCAATGCGATACAGGCGTTGGTGTCGAGCAGGTAACGCATTACTTCAAGGTGTCATCGAAATCCGGCCCCGGGGGGAGATCCGGTTGTTCGCGTCCTGCAGCAAGGAAATCTTCGGAGAATCTCCCGACGACGGTGTCCAGCCAGTCCCAGTCAGATGCGATGGGTTCCAGGATCACGGCAACACCCTGTTTGCGAATACGTACGGCATCACCTTGCATGCGGAATTCCTTGGGGAGTCGGACGGCCTGAGATCTGCCTGACCAGAAGAGCTTTGCGGTATCGGCCATTTGTTTTTACTCCATTGCTATATATCAACGATATATATCACGAATGGTCAGTATGGTTCAAGTTGGAACTTCCAGTCCTGGCGCACATCCGGCGATACCGGATGTCAGAGAAATCGAGCCACCGCTATCTCATTCTCCCGATGCCAGCTTCGGCAGCAGCAGGTAGGACAAGCGCTACGACAGAACCATCTGGACATCGTCAGTACGCTCTATGTCGGGATCGGCGTCAGGCTCGCAAGCGACTCGCCCACTGATGTCCGTCAGCCAGTCAAGGACAACATCTTCAATAATGAGTCGGACAAGAAGAGTGGGCTACGCGGCGAGTTCCTCACGCGCTTGATCTCGGTTTGACCATTGGATCGGACGAACGTCGTAACTCCGAATCGCGGCCAACACGTTCTCTGAAATCTGTTGGTCGGCATCATTCAGAATTGCGTAAGCGCGGGAGTCCGGAGAACGCACCTCTTTGGTGTCAATCCAAGAAAAAGCCATCGCCTGCGCAGTGTCTCTGTTCGGACGGGTAATTGTCCTCAACACGCGTTCCGGCTGGACTTTCGACTTCGGAATGACGAAATCGAACCGATGATCGTAGCCGCTCTTGCCGGTGAATTTCACGCTTGGCGTATACCGGATGTCCGAAAGATCAAGCCATGCCACCACGTCTTCGTAAAACAGGCTGGCGACCATGGGCGACGCCAAATAGAAAAGATCGTTGACGGCAAGCATGGCCTGCACGAGGTTGTGTTTCCGCAGTGCGAAATTGTCCACCGACGCTCGCACTTCGAGCGCCTTCTCGTTGACCTGGACACCAAAGCCGTTGAGCGTGGTTTTGAACAAGGATTGTCGCTTGGCGCTGTCGATTTTACAGCCCGATTGCTCAAGATCGTCGAGAACGTAACCATCATCAGTCAAGACAAATCCCCCGTTCACGCGCTTGGCATATATCTGCAAGCAATCGTTGTGACGATCCAGGTAGGGTGTAGTGATCTCTATCCAGTCGTTGATCTCGCGAAGGCTTGTCCGGTCCCGCAACCAAGTCCAATATTGGTCCAACAAAGATTGTACTTCTCCCATCATGTGAAGAGTCCTCGCTGGATGAAAGGCGGTTGAATCACGTTACAGAACCGCATGAAATCTTCGAGCGTTTGCCACGGATCGTCCGGGTAAGGGAAGTGCTGGCTTGACACCGGAAACGCCCACTTGTCGCCAAAGCCCTCACGGTAAAGGTGGAGATGGGGCGACCCGATTTCCTCTCCGTCCGGATTGCGATGCGGCGGGCCGCCAAAATCCAGCCGGGCAAGGACCACCACCTGCCGTCCCCGGTTTTGATAGGTGCCCTTTTTCAAATTGATCCGAGTCCGCCGCAGGTCCAGAAGGAACGCTTCGCGCCCGTCAATCGAAACCAGCGGAACCGTGACCCGCTCCCCGAAGTTAGGATAATTCCATTCAGTCGCGTCAACCCGACGCTTCTCCAACGCCATAAGCGCGTCGGCTTCTGCTTGGGTGAGGTTAGAATTCATCCTTCAGCCAGTCTCCGGACATACAGGATAGCCGAAACGATACACAAAATTCCATGGGTTAGGTGTTCTGCCAGCAAGCCAAGCCTAATGTCTTCATGCCTCCGTGTCTTGCCCTTTGGTGAGAAAACTTTAGGCAATTGGTAATGCTCCCCATCGGCTGATTGTAAGGGTTAGGGATGACCATTTGAAAGGTTTGATGCTGGCTGATTGAAAGGAAAGATCGCGAAGCCAGTTATCCTGTCAAATGAGCTTTATGTAAATTAAGAATTGAAATACTGAGTTCCGTTATCTATCAGAGACCCCCTGCCTATTTACTCTCAACTCTCCAGAAATGAGCTTGGGTAGTAGCGTATCACGCAGGGCGGTGAGGGTGCGAGATTGGCGTTCATTCGTGACAATGCGGTCGTAAAGCTGTTGCACCAATTTGTCGTAGGTTTTTCTGACCGACACATGCGGCACAATCACACGTAGCGGACGAAAATTACTCTTGCTGATTTCTTGAAAGGTGGAACCGTTTGCGTTCTCAAGAATGGCGGCCATGTTTGCGGCTGTCCAAAGCCAGACGTAAGTGTTGGATAACCGTTTCTGGCATTTCATCGCAATGAAGCCTTGGTTGATCGCGACCGGCACGTCCGATATCGCGAGATAACCTATCGGCGCACGCGACGACAACAAGACGGTTCCCCCTGGCAACAATCCAGAACCAATGTTGTCGAGGCCCTTCTCTGTAATCTTTCGAGACGTTTTAACCAAGACTGGCGATTCAAGGGAAGACAAATCTTTAGGAGTTGCCCAATTTATTGTGCCATTCCAGAAAGCTGGATCTTTCGTGCTTGGGGTCGATCCGCCCACTACGTCGACTTCTTGGCCTATAGTAGAAACCTCCCAACCCTCCGGGATCGGCCCCAATTCAGAATCCACGAGGCGGTCGGGGAAGAGGGCGGCGATTTCTTTGTCCATGCTTTCGAGGTAGGCGCGGGCGCGTTCGACTGTCCAATCACTCCCCCCTTGAGGGGGAGTCGCAGAGGACGAGCCGACAGGCGATGGCTGATGCGGTGGGGGGTGCTCTTCTGGCTCACCGTCCCCCCACCGGCTCATCTGCGGGCTGGCGCCCTTGGTTCGCCGACTCCCCCTCAAGGGGGGAGTGATGCGCAGGGCGGCATAAATGTTCTCCAACACTCCGAAGCAGTTCTCGAAGACTTCGTTGTTCCAGAAGCGCAGGATGGTGTAGCCCTTGGCTCGCAGGAATGCATCGCGTTTTTGGTCGTAGGTGTGTTGTTCTGCGTGCTGGCCGCCGTCGAGTTCGATGAGGAGTTTTTGCGGCATGCAGGCGAAATCGACGATGTATGGACCTATTGGCTGTTGGCGGCGGAATTTGTAGCCGTCGAGTTGTTTGTCGCGCAGGTAGTGCCAGAGGAGTCCTTCGGCATCGGTCCGGTTTTCTCGAAGGGTTTGGGCGTTTTGGAGGGTTTGTTGGGTGTATTGACGTTGTATTTCTCCCCACTGGCTCATCCCCCCACCGGCGCGGCTGCGGACTTCGTCCTTGCCTTGCCGACTCCCCCTCAAGGGGGGAGTGATTCGGAGGGCGGCTTTGGCGCGGACGGGGTCGAAGTCGATGAACCAGGATTTGAACAGGGCTCGCGCCATGGTCTCCAGGGTCTCGTTCATGCGCCGGTTCAGTTCGATCTTGTCATCCAGCGTGCCTAGGATGTGGGCGATGGCGCGTTGTTCGGGAAGAGGTGGGGAAGGAATTATCCAACTATCGAATGTGTGTCTTGTTATGGTCTCAAAGATGGTCCCGTAAGTGAGCGATTGCATTTCGGATAGCGTACCCTTCAAGGCGTAAAAGAGAAAGTTGGCATCGAAACCATCCTTGGGAAGGATAGCGTAACAGGTTTGGTTAAAAGTCATCTCTCTGTGGAGTTGCGCCAAGGCACCAACCGTACCGCGCGCAGTTATGATCACAGTACCTGCTGGCATCAGTTTTGCCGCGCTGGATTTCAATCCTTGTTCGGTGATGAATTCTTTAACGTTTTCCAAGTATCGGCTCGGAACGGTTGTCACATCTTTTGCCGTCGCCCACGGAATATCGCCATCCCAATATTCTGCCACTTCGCGGCTTGGCGTTCCTCCGATTACGAGGTTAGCAACATTAGAAACCGCAACCCTTGTCCATTCCCTTGCCATAAACGAACTCCGCGAAGTTGGTCGGTTCATCGCCTCCACCAACACCACATGATCCATCTTAATCTGCTTGCGGAACTGTTCAGGCACGGCGTCCCAGACGAACAGATCTACCCGGAAGGGCAGGTTGCTTTCTTCTAATGCTTCTCTGAGTTCGGAGACTCGGCGATCCTGGTCGGGCGTGGTGAATACTACTAAGTCGAGGTCGGATTGCGGGCGGGTGGTCCATTTGACGCGGGAACCGTAGGCCCAGGCCGTGGTGTTTGGCAGGTGTCGTTTGAGCAGCGCCAGAAGAGTTTTTCGCTGGTCCGCGGTGATGTCGAGGGGCCGGGTTACTCCCATGTTTCTCCGCTCATAGTTTGGTAGAGGTCGATGGCGTCGTCGATGAAATTGCCCGTGAGTTTCAGACAGGCTTGTTGTTTGTCCCCCCATCGGCGAGGCTGCGGACTTCGTCCTTGCCTTGCCGACTCCCCCTCAAGGGGGGAGTGATTTTTGAATAGGCGGGTGTCGGCATAACGTAACCAATCTTCCAAGGGCGAGGCGAACAGATTGTTCTCATGCGCCAGTCTGAAGATACCTTTGGGGCTGTTGGGCACATCCGCAAGGCCCAGATCTTCGATCAGGTATCGTTTCAATACTTTCCACGAAAAGTCGTAGCAGGTTTTGAAACGCCGGACGACCGATTCGGCGATAGCTTCCTGCGTCACATCGGGCAGAGATTCGTCAAACGCTTGATAGTTTTTGTATTGCTCCTCAAGACGCTTTAGCGACTTTTGAAAGTTGTCGTAATCGATCATGGTCTGCCTTTGAATGATCGCGCGGGTTTCCGTGCTGTCCTTCCCAGTGATGTGTTCCCGTGTTCAGACTGATCTTTGCTATGGAGATCTGTTCCGGTGACAGGTCGTCGTAGCCTTCTTCGTAGCCGTTCACCACCACGCGCAGGGTAGCAGGATATTCTTGAAGCAACTCGATCGACTCACTGACGGTCATGCGGTTTTTCCTCCGATTGGGAAACCCAACGCTTTCAGGTTGTCAGCGATGGCCTTGTCCAGTTTTGCGGCTTCGGTTTGTTGTTCGCGGAGTTGGGCGGTGAGGCGTTTCATTTTAGCCTCGAAGGGTTCTTTGTCTTTCTCTTGGGGTTCGGTGCCGACGTAGCGGCCCGGGGTGAGGACGTGGCCGTGTTTGCGCACTTCTTCGAGCGTTGCGCTTTTGCAGAAGCCGGGGAGTCGGTGTAGGAACTTTCCCCACTCACCTTCTTTCTCCCCCTCACCTGTGCCCTCTCCCTCCAGGGGAGAGGGGGAATTGGTCGCACCTCGATCACCACTTTCACCCTCATACTCTTTCTCCCCCTCACCCCAGCCCTCTCCCGCCAGGGGAGAGGGAGATTTTAGAGAGGGGAGAGTGCTGCGCCAGGTGTGGTAGGTGTTGGCGATGCGGGTGATGTCTTTGTCGGTGAGTTCGCGGTGGGTGCGATCCACCATGCGGCCCAATTTGCGGGCGTCGATGAAAAGGATTTCGCCGCGCCGGTCGCGGAATCCGTTCCCCCTCACCCCAGGTGTCACGTTATGGTTGTCCCTCAGACCCCCCACCGCATCAGCCGGCGCCTGACGGCTTGGCTTCTGCGACTCCCCCTCAAGGGGGGAGTGATGCATGCGGCGGTCGCGGGAAAGGAACCAGAGGCAGGCGGGGATTTGGGTTGAATAAAAGAGTTGACCGGGGAGCGCGACCATGCAGTCCACGAGGTCGGCTTCGATCAGGTTTTTCCTGATTTCGCCCTCGCCCGATTGGTTGGACGACATCGAGCCGTTGGCGAGCACGAAACCGGCGACGCCCCTGGGTGCCAGGTGATGGACCATGTGTTGTACCCAACCGAAGTTGGCGTTGCGTGTGGGAGGGGTGCCGTATTGCCAGCGTTTGTCCTCAACGAGCCGCTCGCCGCCCCAGTCGGAGACGTTGAACGGCGGATTGGCGAGGATAAAGTCTGCCTTGAGGTCGGGATGGCGGTCGTTGTGGAAGCTGTCGCCGTGGGCGATCTGTCCCTCGATGCCCCGGATGGCGAGGTTCATCTTTGCCAAACGCCAAGTTGTGTGGTTCGATTCCTGGCCGTAGATGGAGATGTCGGCCTTGGTACCTTTCGGTGCTTTTCCGCCGTTTCCATTGCCGGTGGCGTGCGCACGGATGAACTCCACCGACTGCACGAACATGCCGGACGACCCACAGCAGGGATCGTAAACCCGGCCCTGATAGGGCTCCAGCATTTCAACCAGGAGCTTGACCACGCAACGTGGAGTGTAGAATTCACCACCCTTCTTGCCCTCGGCACTGGCGAACTGTGACAGGAAGTATTCGTAGACCCGTCCGAGCACGTCCTTGGACCGGGCGGCTTCGTCGCCCACCCTGATGTTGCTGATCATGTCGACGAGTTGCCCGAGCCGTTGCTTGTCGAGTGCGGGGCGGGCGTAGTTCTTGGGCAGCACGTCCTTGAGCGCGGGATTGTCGCGCTCGATGCCGGTCATCGCGTCATCAACGAGTTGACCGATGATGGGTTGCCTGGCTTGGCCTTTCAGGGTCGCCCAGCGGGCTTCCGGCGGCACCCAGAAGACGTTCTCGGCGCGGTATTCGTCCGGGTCTTCGGGGTCGGCGCCCTGCGCCTGCTCCTCTTCGAGGCGAGCATGCCGTTCTTCAAAGGCGTCGGAAATGTATTTCAGGAAAATAAGGCCGAGGACGACGTGCTTGTATTCGGCTGCGTCCATCGAGCCGCGCAGGGTGTCGGCCATCCGCCAGAGATCGGTTTCATAGCCTGTCGTGGCGCCGGTATCAGTGGGCTTCACCGTCGCGTCACCTGCGGATTTTTTCGGTTTCTTTGCCTTCATCCGGGACTCGGGTGGCTGCGAAGGCGTATTGTAGCGCATACCCATGCCATGAGAAAGGTCTTTCACCCTTACCTCTACCCCCCCCCACCGGCGCGTCTGCGATTCGGACGGACAATCCAGGGGAGAGGGAGAAAAATGTCGCGGGTGACGGCGAAAATCGTTCAACCTTCTTGCGGGGGGACGGTGTGGCGGATGATTTTTCCTTCGACCATGTAGACCACCAATTCCGCGACGTTTGTCGCGTGGTCGGCAATCCGTTCGATGTACTTTGAAATAAAGGAGAGGCGGATAGCCCGGCTGATCGTGTTGGGGTTTTCGATCATGAAAGACAAGAGTTCCCGGAACAGTTGTTCCGTCAGGTTATCGACGAAGTCATCATCCTGAATGACTTTCCTGGCCAATACCGGATCCATTTTGACGAAGGCGTCCAACGATTCCTTGACCATGATGCGGGCGCGTTCGGCCATGTGAGGAATGTCGATATAGGGCTTCAACTGTGGCTCTTCGTTCAGTTCAATCGTCCGCTCGCAGATATTTTCCGACAAATCACTCATCCGTTCCAATTCGGAAGAAATCTTCATGGCGGTGGTGACAAAGCGCAAGTCTTTGGCAACCGGCTGATACCGGACCAACGCGCCGAGAGACATTTCGTCGATTTCCACGTCCAACGCATTCACGTGATGATCGTTCTCAATGACCCGTTGCGCCAGGGCTTCATCACGTTCGATCAACGCGGTCAGGGCGTTCCTGATCTGCTCTTCTACCAGCGCACCCATCATGAGAATTTTGCTTTTGAGCTTCTCAAATTCTTCTTCGAAGTGACGTTCCATATGTTTTCATGTCCTCTTCGAAACCACGCCCATCACCCGAACCGTCCGGTGACGTAATCTTCGGTCCGGCTGTCAGACGGATTGGTAAAGATAGTTTTGGTATCGGCGTATTCAAGCAACTCGCCCATGAGAAAAAAGCCCGTCAGGTCGGAGATGCGCGCGGCCTGTTGCATGTTATGTGTGACAATCACCACGGTGAGTTGATCTTTCAGGGAATGCAACAACTCTTCGATCTTGGCAGTCGATAAGGGATCAAGTGCCGAACAGGGTTCATCCATGAGCAAGACTTCGGGGTTGACGGCCAATGCCCGCGCGATACACAGACGTTGTTGTTGCCCACCGGACAGGCCGAGCGCGCTGTGATGCAAGCGATCCTTGACTTCTTCCCAGAGTCCTGCGCCCTGCAAACTTTTTTCCGCAATGCCGTCGAGCACTGAACGACGCCGGATGCCCTGGAGCTGCGGCCCATAGACCACGTTTTGATAAATCGACTTGGGAAACGGATTCACCTTCTGGAAGACCATGCCGACCCGGGTCCGCAGGTCGGTGACGTCCACTGAAGAATCGTAAATATCCCTGCCGTCAAGACAGATCCTGCCGACGACCCGGGCTCCTTCGACCAGATCGTTTAGCCGGTTGAAACATCGCAACAACGTCGATTTCCCGCAACCGGACGGGCCGATAAAGGCTGTAACCTGATTGGCCGGAACGGTCAGAGCAACTTTGAACAGCGCCTGCTTCTCGCCGTAAAAGAAGTCGGTATCCTCGACCGTGATTTTGGGTGTCTTGTCTTGAGAACGTTCCGAAGAGGCCATGGTGGGTTCCGCCGTCTGCTATCGAACTTTACACCGCCGACGCCTTGAACTTTTTCTGCATGTAATTGCGGAGGGCCACGGCGCTGAGATTCAACATAATAACCACCATCACCAGGATCAGGGTGGTGACGTACACCATCGGCTTTGCCGCTTCCACGTTGGGGGACTGAAAGCCCACGTCGAAGACGTGAAAGCCCAAGTGCATGAACTTCCGTTCAAAGTGCAAAAACGGGAAATGGTGGTCCAAGGGAAGCGCCGGCGCCAATTTGACGACCCCGGTCAACATCAAGGGAGCCACTTCACCCGTGGCGCGTGCCACTGCCAGGATCAGCCCCGTCAAAATACCCGGCAGGGCGCAGGGAAGAATCACGCGGAGCATGCTTTCAAACTTGGTGGCTCCCAACGCCAGGGACCCTTCACGGTATTCGCGGGGGACGGCGGAAAGCCCTTCTTCCGTGGACACGATCACCACCGGAACCGTCAGGAGAGCCAAGGTGAACGACGCCCACAAAATGCCACCCGTGCCAAACGTCGGAGTCGGCAAGGCTTCCGGGTAGAACAGGTTGTCAATGGTCCCGCCGACCGCGTAGACAAAGAACCCCAATCCAAACACGCCAAACACGATCGACGGCACGCCGGCCAGGTTATTCACGGCAATGCGAATGACGCGAACAATCAGCCCCTGCTTTGCGTATTCCCGCAAATAGAACGCAGCCAGCACACCGAACGGCACCACGGCCACGCTCATAATCAAAACCATCATGACGGTACCGAAAATCGCCGGGAAAATACCCCCTTCCGTATTGGCCTCCCGTGGTTCTTCACTCAGAACGGACCAGAAGTTCTTGAAATATGTGAGGATTTTCTCGAAGAAACCCATGTCGTTGGGACGAAAGGCTTTCACAATCTGACCGACCGGAAGGCGTTTCTCCCGGCCGTTAGTCTCGACGAGCAGCACGGAATATTCGTCGAGTTGACGGCTCAAGGCCCGAAGGGTCTCAACGTGTTTCCGGTATCGGGTCTCCAACTGTCTGGTGACGGCTTGCAACGCAGCCACCTCCCCTGCATCTCCTTGACCGCGCAATTCCAACTTCCGGATTTTCAAACGGGTTCCTTCGATTTCAAAATTAATGTCGCCGATGACGTCTCGTTGCAGGTGTTCGATCTCCTCATGCAGGTCATTGGCCTGCTTGATCAGCGGCTGTAACGCTTTCCAGCCGTCCTGATTGCCCGTGGCGACCACGCCTTCACTACGCGAGACTTCACGAATCCGGCCATAAAAATTTCCCCATTCCCTGCGTTCAAACGCGGCCACGTCGTTCGGGGAGCCGGCCTTTGCAATCCGGTCGGTATCCACCCACCGGAAGTCCAGGCCATAGAGATCCCGGTTCCCGACTTTCAGCCTCACCCGCGTTTTCCCTTCGGGAAATTCCGGCGTCGCCGAATGGGGAATGACTTCTTCGCCTTTCAATTCTCCGAGCACGCGGGTGCCGTCCGTGAGCGTCATTTCCACAAGGGCATGAGGCCAGAAAAACCCGAGGCCATTAATCATGATCAAGAGAAGAACGCCGCCGACCATGAGCAGCGAGGCTGCGACCGCCGCACCGCAAAACCACACGAACAGCGTCCCTGAGTCAAAGAATTTTTTGATCCTGGCACGCATGGAATCCCCTTAGAATTGGCTGTATCGCGCTCGAAGCCGCTGCCGGACAATTTCCGCGAGAGTGTTGACAATGGACGTAAACACAAACAGAAGGAGACCGGCCAGGAACAGGAGCCGGTACAGCGTGCCGCCATGCGGGGCCTCGGGCATTTCCACGGCAATGTTCGCCGACAAGGTTCGGAATCCATTGAAGAGGTTCATATCCATCACCGGGGTATTACCCGTGGCCATCAGCACAATCATGGTTTCTCCCACGACCCGCCCCAGGCCGATCATGAGCGCGGAAAACACTCCGGGGCTTGCGGAAATGATGACCAATTTTGTCAAAGTCTGCCACGGGGTAGCTCCGAGAGCCAGTGATCCGGCAATCAGGTGCGGCGGTACGTTGCTCAGCGAATCCTCGCTGATACTGAAAATCGTGGGGATGACGGCCATTCCCATGGCAAAGGCGATGACCAGGGCGTTCCGCTGGTCGTACGCCAACCCGAACGATGACTGTAACCAGCCCTTATAGTTTGAATCGAAAAGCCAGGATTCGATCTGGTGGTTCAACTGGAGACAAAACCACGTCATCCCGGCGAGGACCAGCATGAACACTGTCAATTCCGTCACGTTGCCGGAGGTCCCCTTGAGGCGCGAAGGAAGAAATTGCCAACCGACGCAGACCACCACGACCGCCAGCGGTATCAGGAGAAACATGGCCGCCACCGCAGGAAAGATCTTTTCCAGCAACGGCGCAAACCACAATCCGGCCAGGAACCCCAGGACAACCGTGGGGAACGCCGCCATCGTCTCCACGACCGGTTTGACCACGGCGCGAACGTTGGGACGCATGAACATCGCGGTATAGATCGCCCCCAGCACGGCGAGGGGCGTCGCCAGCAACATGGCGTAGACCGTCCCTTTCAGCGTGCCGAACATGATCGGCCATAAGCCGAATTTTGGCTCGAACTCATCGGAGCCACCGGTCGATTGCCAAATATGGAGGGACTCTTCGTACCCCTCATACAGCACGGGGAAAAACAGGGACGAGAACGTGGATTCGGGATGTTCGTTCTCAATGTCATAGGTGATCAGCCGGCCTGAATCATCGAGCACCAACGCGCCGTCGGTCTTCGGCGCAAACATCGCAGACAACACGGCAGAACCGTTTCCGGGGATTCGGACGAGCGTCTGACCGGACGTTGAATGGTGCAGCGCCACGCTGCCGGAAACGCCGGCCGTGAGAAAGCCTTTATCCCGAAGCGACGGGGAAATGGTGGTCACGGCCCCGTCATGTGGAGAAAAATTACGAATTTTTTCAAGCCGGGGGTCACCGCCGACGTCCGGATCGATCACGGACATCCAAACGGCGACCGTCCCCTGTTCCGTGCCGACCACGATGGACCGATCGCCGATAAGATAGGAAAGGGCAGTGACGGACGTCCCGGTGGAATAGATCCCCATCAACCTCGGGCTACGGATATCCCGAATGTCCCAGTAGAATAATTTGCCGTCTTTGGTGCCCCCCAACAGGGTTTCCCCCAAGTCATCCAGGACCAGCACGGACAGCGCGTCCACGCCGTCATCGGTGATCTCAGCCTGAAGAAGTTTTGATTCCGTTTCCAGCGCAAACAGCCCGCCTGCCTCCGGTTCCTCCGCCTTCGTGAGGAACAATCGTCCTGAGCCGGTCAACACGGCGGCGATGGGACCACCGTCCGTTTCCCGGTAGGCGAGTCGCGCAATGGGGGAAGCGTCCGGGGCAGCCTCAAACGGCTCGCCCGCGGTCACCACCGGTTCGGTGTGCCTGACGTCGTCTTTGAACGTCACTCGAAACGTGACGTACAAAGGAAGGACTCGACCGATGCTCGTCCCGAGACCATAGACGTGGTCTCTCCCGGGAGAACGGGCCAGCGCGGTAATTTCCCCTTTCTCAAAAACCGGCATCCTTCGACTTCGCTCCACTACGCCTGTCCTGAGCGTAGTCGAAGGGCTCAGGACCGACGGGTCGAGGGAGATGGGGGTTCCGCCGGGAAACGTATAGAACGCAATGTCCCCGTTTCGCAGCACGTATCCCACTTCCATGTATTCATTGATCCCCACACTGACGTTTTGTGGAGGAATTTCATCGAGTGAGCCGATTTGCACGGAAGTCTCTTCACTCCATGCAGCGGCATAAAATAATGGAGCGACTTCGATAAACAGGTAGGCAAAAATGCCAAAGATACTGAAAATGGTCGCCCAGCCTCCGAGGGTAATCACTCCTCGTGCGCCATGATCGACCCAACGCCGCAACGTCCGTAAGCCAATTTTTGCAAGAAACGATGACGAAGGAGGAGAACCTCCCGCAATCGAATTCGCCGTGGGGTGAGCCTGACTCATGAGGTGTGGGACGCTACGATTGTGTCTCAATAGTCGTACACTTTGGCTTTCAGGTCAAGTCAAGACGACTCGTTCTTACATTTCACCCAACTTCTTCGTGATGAGGGGCTGCGGTAAAGGGAAATAGCCGTCCTTGATGACGATCTGCTGTCCGGCTTTGCTGTACACGTATTTCAGGAATTCCGCGACCAGGGGAGGCAACGGCTTGCCCGGAGCTTTATTCACGTACAGGTAGAGAAACCTCGCCAACGGATACTTGCCGGCTGAAGCATTGGTAAACGTCGGCTCAAAACACCCTTCGCCGCTCTTGACCGACAATGGAATCGCCCGGACGCCCGAAGTCCGGTACCCGATTCCACTGTACCCGAGGCCACCACGATCTTCCGCCACGCCCTGCACCACGGAAGCCGAGCCGGGCTGTTCCTTGACCTCATCCTTATAATCGCCTTTCTTTAACACTTTTTTCTTGAAAAATCCGTAGGTTCCCGAGGCTGAATTTCGACCGTACAGGCTCACCCTGGTGTCTTTCCAGTTCCCATCAAGCCCTGCTTTCCCCCACGTGTCGATATTCACGGAATGCCCGCGCCTCCGCGTCTTTGAAAAGGCGGCATCCACTTCTTCCATGCTCATACATTTCACGGGATTGTCTTTATTAACGTACACGGCCAGCGCGTCAACGGCGACGGGGAAATTCGTGGCCTTATACCCGAACTTCGCCTCGAACTTGTCCATCTCTTTCGCTTTCATTTGCCGCGACATCGGACCGAGTTGAGCCGTCCCTTCAATCAACGCCGGGGGCGCCGTGCTGGAGCCTTTCCCTTCGATCTGAATCTTCACGTTGGGATATTCTTTTCTGAACCCCTCGGCCCACAGCGTCATGAGATTATTGAGGGTGTCGGACCCGATGCTGTTCAGGTTCCCGGAAACCCCGCTCACCTGCGTGTAGTCTTTCCAGGCCGGGTCTATTATGGAGTCGGAGGCGGCCCAACCGTGGCTGGCACTGCCCGGACCCACTGCCAGAACAATGAAACTCAGGGAGACAACCCTCTTGTTGAAAAATCGACGTGTAGAGTTTGCCAATACAAACCGTCTCATCATGTCATATCCCTCCTTCTGAGAATGAGAAATGCAGGTGACGTGTCGTTCCCTGTAGCGTGCTTATTCTAAAAGCCGCATATGTCCCCAGCGTCAAAAACAGGTTACGAAATCGTTAAGAGAATCCCTGGTATCGGGGGTGAGTCTTCCGGCTCTTGTGCGGCCACGTCAGGTTCACCGGGAATCGACACAAACCATGAGGTTTCCAGTCCTCTACCTCCCCTCGCCCCTCCTGATCCTTCGCTACGCTCAGGACAGGCAAAGGAGGGGAACCCCCCTCTCCCCTTTTTGTGGGATGAGGGAAAAGTGTCAACAAATGACTGAACACATACAGGGATGACAGAGGAATAAAGTCGGGGTAGGCCAGGTTGGCGTTGCGTAGCCGGCGATCTAGCAAGCGGGTTGGAATTGCGCGACTGGGAGCAGAAATTCGATCGTGGTGCCTTTGCCGTATTCACTCTCGATGTGAAGCGTACCGCCGTGCAATTGCACAAGATGCTTCACAATGGCGAGACCCAGGCCGGTGCCGCCTTCCTCGCGAGAACGCGCTTTATCGACTCTGTAAAATCGTTCCGTCACGCGAGGCAAATCGTTTGGCGGAATGCCCTGCCCCGTATCCCGGACTGTGACGCGGATTTGATTCGTCTCCGTTTTCGCCGCGAGGAAACTCACCGTTCCCCCTTGCGGCGTATACTTCAAGGCATTATCGACCAGATTCACCAGAATCTGTGAGAGCCGGTCCCGGTCGGCCTGAACGACTAAACCGGGGGCGACCCGGTTCACAAGCTTCACGTCTTTTTTCGCGGCATCCTTCTCAAACATCGCCGAGACGTCCCGCACAAAATTCCCAAGAATGATGGGGGCGGGGTCCAGAACCACTTTCCCTGTCTCAATATCGGACAGGTTCAGCAGATCGTTGATCAAGCGGCCCATGCGTTCCGCGTGGCTGTTCGCGATCTCAAGAAATCGCCGGTGCACGTCCGATTCCAACCCGGTTTCATCCAGCACGGTTTCCAGGTAGCCCTTGATGGCGGTCAACGGTGTGCGTAACTCATGAGACACGTTGGCCACAAATTCCGCGCGGACTTTTTCCAGCCGCTGGAGTTCGGTAATGTCGTGCAGGACGAGCAAAAATCCCCGTTGCTTCAAGGAAAAAGACATGGGCATGGCATTCACTTCAATGATTCTCATGGAGGCAAAATGAATCTCGATTTCCCGCTTGCACGGCTCCGCAACGTCGAGGGCCTGACATATCTCCACCCACTCGGCCAATCCCTTGTCCCTGACGACCTCCAATAAGGTGCGCCGTTCTCGCTGATCATATGTAACACCGAGAATCCGCTGCGCAGACGGATTCATGAGAATCACGTACCCTTGCCCATCCAGGGCAATGACGCCTTCCGTCATATATTCCAGGATCGCAGTGCCCTTAGCTCGTTCGGACTCCAGGACTTCAACCTTGTTCAGCGGGTAAGCCGTAATGTAATCCAATGCCTTTCTCAGACCGCTCAACCCATCTTCGTTGGCTATCCCCCTCTGCTCACGCCAACCTTGTAACAACCGTTCGAGCTCAGTGTCGATTTCGTGGACCGGCTTCAGAAGCAGGCGGCCCAACCACGTGCCCAAAGGAAACCCCAACCCGGCAATCACCAGGACTCCAACCCAGAATCCAACACCTGACGCTCCGAAAGAGGTCAACAGCCACGTCGTCGCCATGCCGGTCAAGGTCATGGAACCGAGGCATAGACCCAAACGGGAAATCAACCGGCCCTTCAACGTCGATGTCTCCTTCTTTACCCTTCTTCCTCGAAGCGGTAGCCCACGCCCTTGACCGTGACGATCCGGTGACTTTCATCTTTGAGTTTTTCCCGAAGACGCCTGATGTGCACGTCCACCGTCCGTGATTCAATTTCCACGGCATTGGCATATCCCCAGACCATTTCCAATATTTGCTCACGATTCAACACCCGTCCGTTGGCTTGGATCAGCGCACCGAGCAGATCGAATTCCTTGACCGTGAGGTCGATCAGACTGCCTGCAACCCGGACCCGATGTTTGTATTCGTCAATTTCCAGCGTCCCGACCCGCCGGACGCCACCCGTTTTCAAGTCGCGCCCCCGCCGCATCACGGCCTTGATCCGAGCCACCAACTCCCTGGGGGAAAACGGCTTGACGAGGTAATCGTCCGCCCCCATCTCCAAGCCCACCACTCGATCGATTTCCTCTGCTTTGGCCGTCAACATGATAATGGCTATTTTGGTGAGAGCCGAATCCCGGCGAAGCAACCGGCAAATTTCCAACCCGTCGATCCCAGGCAGCATGAGATCCAACACAATCAGGTCAGGACGTTCAGTCCGTGCGAGTTGCAGCGCCGTTTCTCCTTCGTACGCTTCGATACAGGACAGTCCTTCTTTTTCCAAGTGGTGGCGAACGAGATCGACGATCGCCCGTTCATCATCAACGATTAAGGCTTTCAGAGACATAGGCACCACGAATCTGTCATTCTGAGCTGAAGACGAAGAATCTGCTTTTCCCCTTCCGTCATCCCTCATTTAAATATACATGGGTCAAGACCGGATTATTGAGCTATTCAGGTTCACCAGATGAAGCCATTGTGCCCTGATCTGCGGAGCCGCACAATGCAGGACGCCGGCCCAGCAGTCCCCTTTTAAGGCTTTAGCTAGAGACTCAGGAGAATACGGATTCGTTGAATGACCTCGTCCATCAAATTGCTGGGCAATCGCTTCAACTCTTGCCGAAATGATTCATTGGACACTGCAATCAGTTGACCAAGCAGAAGATCACTCTCATGTTTAAGCCCGGCTTGGCCTTTGTTCACTCGTAGTCTGAGGATGCCCGGATCATCGACTACTTTCGTCGTTGCGGGAACCACGATCGTCGATGGATAGCCAGCATCCGTGACGAGACCGGATTGAAGGACCAATCCAGGCCGGAGTTTACCAGGCTTTGTTTTAATCGGCGGGTTAAAGTCGATGATGTACAAAAATCCTCGTTTAATGTCCATCGCCTAATCCAACGGATCATGAGTAAAGACGCCAAGGAACAACATCTGGTTCTCAATTTTGTCGGCTTGCGCGCAACGTTGAACGGACTTCTGAATGTCTTGCCGTAACCGTTCTTTGGTTGTTTTCTGCTCAAGGGTGTGTAAAGCGACTCGAATCACCTCGGACTTACTCGGAATGCGCAGTTCTTTTCGCAAACGCTCAATTTGTTGCTCTTCTTTTTTTGATACAGCGATTGCCCCCATTTCGATTCTCCTTCAAATAAGAACTGTGATTAGAAATTAACTAATAAATCATCTAATTCAGTGACTAACAAAGTCAAGGAACCTCTGATTCAGTGTGATAGCGGGATGCAGGGCAAGGCGTCCCGG
>VYFB01000108.1 GCA_009842645.1 Nitrospira sp. SB0677_bin_15
TTCGCTCCGGGACGCCTTGCCCTGCATCCCGCTATCACAATAACTCAGAGGTTCCTTGACTCAATGCGCCGCCCATTGGACGGTTTTGAGATCAATGCCTTCCTTCGCCATTTCATAGAGCGGTGACATTTCACGCAGATGATTGACTGCCTTGATCATCCTATCGATAGTATATTCCACTTCTTCCGGCGTCGTAAACCGGCCGACCCCGAACCGGATGGATGAATGCGCCAAGTCGGACCCCACGCCCAGGGCCCGCAGCACGTACGACGGCTCGAGGGTGGCCGAGGTACAAGCCGAGCCCGACGACAAGGCGATTTCTTTGACGCCCATCAACAGGGCTTCGCCTTCGACGTACGCGAAACTGATGTTCAGGTTCCCAGGAAGCCGCTCCGTCTCGTGGCCGTTGAGGTAAACTTCTTCCAAGGCACCCATGATGCCGTCTTGCAGGCGATCGCGCAGAGCCATCGTACGAACGGATTCCTCCGGCATTTCCCGCGCGCACAACTCGATGGCTTTGCCAAACCCGACCACGAGCGGCACCGGCAACGTGCCCGATCTCATGCCCCGCTCATGTCCGCCGCCGTCAATCATCGGCACCAACCGGACGCGCGGCGCTTTCCGGCGCACGTACAGCGCCCCGATGCCCTTGGGTCCGTAAATCTTGTGGGCAGTAAAGGCCATCAGGTCTACTCCCAGTTCCTGGACGTCAACCGGAATTTTCCCCACGCCTTGCGTGGCGTCGCAATGAAAGAGCACACCCTTTTCCTTGGCGATCTTGCCGATCTCCGCGATGGGATGGATGGTGCCGATTTCATTGTTCGCCAGCATGATCGAAATCAAAATGGTTTTGTCGGTGATAGCCTTCCGCACGTCGTCCGGATCGACCCGGCCGGCTTTATCGACGGGCAGGTACGTGACCTTGATCCCTTTTTTCTCCAATGACTTCGCCGCGTCGATCACCGCGCGATGTTCGGTTGAACTGGTGATGACGTGATCACCCTTCTCCTTGTACATTTCGACCACGCCCTTGAGCGCCAGATTGTCGGCCTCGGTCGCGCCGCTTGTGAACACGATCTCCTTGGCATCGGCATTGATGAGGCTGGCGATGTGTTTACGGGCCTGGTCCACGCCTTCTTCGGCTTCCCACCCGAAGGAATGGTTCCGGCTTGCGGAATTGCCAAATTTTTCGGTGAAGTACGGGAGCATCGCATCGACCACGCGCGGGTCACAGGGTGTGGTCGAATGGTTGTCCATATAAATGGGTAACTTCATGATGGCACTCCTTGTAGCTTTAAAGATTCGACGATGATCAGGGGGGGGTCCTCTACCAACAAATCCTCGATGGACATGCTGTTCAGTAATTGGAAGATACTTTCCTGAATTTTGGAAAGGGGGGTTCGGATATTGCAGTGGTTTATTTGCTCGCACTGGGATTGGCCGTCTTTTTCATGACAACAATCCGTCAATCCCAAAGGACCTTCGATGGCCTCAAGCACTTGCGCCAGGGTGATGTCTTTGGGTTCCCGCCCCAACGCGTAGCCGCCTTTGGGTCCGTTATGATAACTTTCGATCAGTTGATGCTTTGCCAGAGTCTGAAGCACTTTCGCCAACAATTCGACGGGGATATGATGTTCTTCGGCAATTTCCTTGGTGTTCACCACGCGCGGATTGGCCTCGATGCCGCATTGAACCGTGGCCATGTACTGGAGCGACAGCAAGGCATAATCGGCTTTCTTTGAGAATTTCAGCATTGGCCCTTCTCATATAAACCCGGAGCAAAAAAGTCTCCGACCAAAACCATCGGAGCAAATTCTAGCATTGACATTTCTTTCTAGTCAAGAGTATTTTAGTCGGAGATTAAAATAGTCGGAGATAGAACACGCAAGCCATTAGCATTGTTATCTTGTTGAAAATACAGCTTAATTTCTTCTTTTCATTCCATATCCACGGCAAAAAAGGAGAGCAGATGGGCGGCAGCAATCCATATATCGAACAAGTAGAACTCAAGACAGCCACGACACCGTTCGCCGTGACCTTTCACCTGCCGGATGAAACTATTGAGGTCCCTGTGGACCCAAAGAAGATCCCGTACGGAGAAACCGGCCAGCCCGGCAGTCTCCTGGACATTGCGATGGGCGCGGGACTCGACGTTGAACATGCCTGCGGCGGCGTCTGCGCCTGTTCAACCTGTCACGTTGTCGTGAAAGAGGGACTGGATTCGTGCAGCGAGGCCACGGATGACGAACTGGACCAGTTGGACGAAGCCCCCGCGATTACGCTGCAATCCCGCCTCGCCTGCCAATGCGTTCCGGACGGCTCCACCAACCTCGTCGTCGAAATCCCCGAATGGAATAAAAACCTGGTCAAGGAAGGGCATTAGGCCAGCTCGTGATCAAAAGGTCGTCTGAACCGAATACCAGACAGCCCATCACGAGCCCGCCTTCCCTGTCATTGCGAGCGAGCGAAGCGAGCGCGGCAATCTTGCCGAGATTAGAGTTACGCAACGAAAAAACGGGCAATGTTATTTGCGATGGAATGATGTATTCATCGGTGAACCGCTTACGGACAACATCAGCGATCCGGACGACTACCGATTCCATGATGTGTTCCATTTTGCGCACGCCGCCATCCTTCACTGGTCACCGAACTTTCGAGCATTGATAAAACAGAAGCGCAAAAGCGATCCGAAGTGCGATGAGGAGCAGGATGGTGGAAGGGCGATAGTCATTGAGGAAGGACTGAAACGGCGGTCCCGGTATTTCGACTGCTTCAGGCAAGAACACAAAAGCACCGGCAAATAAAATACCTTAAACCAGGAAATTGCGTATTGTAATTCAGATGCGTTCCGCTTTACCTGAGAGGTATGGTTCACCGTCGGCGGCCGTACAGGAAGGTGATATTGATGCGCCGGGATTCATAGTCATCCCGAAACACACAGGTGTCCGATTCATGAAAAAGATCGGAGTTGAAGATCAGTGCCCGGTTCGCCCGATAGGGCACCTTCACGGGCGACGCGCCGCTTTGGTTCAGGAACTCCCGGATTTTCGGCTGAAACGCCGTGGAATTGTAGACCTTGAAATCCCAGTCCCGCGGGGCCTCCTTGTCCCAAACGATCAATCCTCCGCTCGCGGGGTCGAGGTTCGCGTCATCGGGGGTAATCCAGAAATTGACGTTCACCGCCGCCGCATCAGCGTGGATTTTCAAGGGACGACGGGCACTGTCCTGCTTAAACGCCCAGGCCTGAAGTAAGCGGTGTTGGTGAAAGATGCCCGGAAAGGCAGTGCGCAATTCTTCGGCTATTTGCAACAACAACGGCGAGGAAAACCCTTCGCCCAGAAACGCCCCGATGTAGCCGTCTTCATAATCCTTCTTCCAAATTGTCGATTCCCGGCAAAACTGCTGAAGTGCCGCAAGCGCCTCCGGACGCAACAACGTATCGATATAAATGATTTCAGGCTGATTCGCATTATAGCGTTGTTCAATCTCTTTCACGTTCAATTCCGGATTCAATGCTCCCCGGGGTAACGCCGGATTGTCAGCATAATGCAGGATTCGGTTCAACGACGGAGCAAGGGCACTGGCCTCTTCCTGGCTGAGGCGGATTCGTTGGTTCGCCTCCCCCGAGACCTGCTCTCGTAACGCGGTCAGGGTGGTCTGGTATCGAGTATCGGACTGCACCAACAATCCGCGTTCGACCAAATAGTGGACCTGTTCCTCATCGTGCTTGATCCGGGAGGCATGAAGCGCATCGATCCGGACGGCCTTTCCATGGTTTTGCAGCAGGTGAGCCGACGTGCGGAGTTCGTGCAAGGCCCCATCCATATCCTGTTTCCACAATAGAGTCAGCCCCAGATGATGATGGGCTTTCGCGTATTGAGGCTTGATGGAGACGGCCTGCCGGAACCGGGCGATCGCCTCGTCCGGATGATCGTCTTCAAACAGGATCACGCCGAGATTGTAATGGGCCTCGGCATTGTCAGGGTTGAGCACAATGGCCCGCTGGTACGCGTCCCGTGCTTCTTCCAGCCGGCCTTGCTCCTTCAGGACCACGCCCAGATTGTTGTACCCTTCAGGATGATCGGGCTTAATCGTCAAGACCTGCTTGTACGTCGCGTAGGCTTCGTCCAGTTCTCCTCTTTCCCGCAGGACGTTGCCCAGGTTCCCCAACGCTTCGATGTAATCGCCCTTGAGCGAGAAGGCTTGCCGGTAGGCGCGTTCGGCCTCGGGCAATTGATTGAGCTTTTGATGGACCAGTCCCAGGTTGTAAAAATACAGTGGCTTTGCCGCGTCGCGCTGAATGGCTTTCATGATACAGTCGAGCGCCCGGTTATATTGGCCTTGCTGGTACGCCACCAACCCGAGCAAATGGAGAGCGTCGGCATGGTCCGGCTCACACGCGAGGATTTTCTGATAACAGGTTTCGGCCTGGGACAATCGACCCGCCCGATGATGGTTGATCGCCTCTTCCAACAGTTGTTTGGCAAAGACCGTCTTTGCCGGCGTTGGAGACCTGGCCATCAACTTGGCTTGTCGTCTTCGTTCAGTCCTGTTCATCGTGGAGCGAAACGGTTAAAAGCCTTCGGCGAAACTGCGCAGTTTCTTGCTCTGGCTCGGATGGCGGAGTTTGCGCAAGGCCTTCGCTTCGATCTGCCGGATCCGTTC
>VYFB01000100.1 GCA_009842645.1 Nitrospira sp. SB0677_bin_15
ACGTCCCCCTGATAAGGGGGATTGAGGGGGTTGATCGGTTAGCCCTGAGCGTAGCGCCAGCGAAGTCGAAGGGGGTTGTCGAAGGGTGTAATCCGACACTCGCGCTGAATGGACGAATTAGAAGAACGCCTTGAGGACAAGAGTGATCGTGCCGGTTAGAATCAGGGCCGTCATGACTTCCAGCCGAATGAGGCGGGCATCAAATCCAGCGAGTTCCTCCGCTGCCTCCCGCGCTTGTTCATCCGACACGCCGGCCGCTTTAAAGGCTTGGGGAGCGTGTCAACGAATTCGCGAAGTGTGGAAGGCGGTTACCCTACCGAGATTTGACCGAGACGATGTGAAGATGGCTTGAGAGACGAATCAAAATCTGCTTGAGCCAAAACCAAGCCTTTGAAATGAGAAAAAACCCACTCTCCCATATCTGAAATTTTGTTATTTACGAATGAAAACGCTGCAACTAAGAGGAAAAACCAGACAAAAATCCAAAGGAACGGGGAACGAATCGCCATGTGTCCTAGTAAAACAAGCACGGATTTATGAAAAATATCTTGCATCTCCCTTCTCACACTTTCGTCTGCTACTCGTTCTATATCTTCTGGAAGATGATAGTTTTTTCTGGTATGTGCTCCAAGACTCATTATTCCCACGACAAATGTTCCAAACGTAATCTTATGAGCAAAACGGATGCAACCATTCAAATAGTTCCTTAATTGTCGATACACGGGGTCAGAAAATTCGATTCGTTTTTCCACAGCTATATCAAACAGTTGATCCCGAAGTTCAAAAAGATGCTGTCTTGAAACAGCGATCCATAGACTTTGCCAAGGCCTGGAGAAAAACCAGACTAATACTGCTATGCAAAACAACGTTTCAATCACAAGAATGAAGTCTTGTACCGGCATCTCTACCTCCTCTCATCGCTTGGATTAGTATCGCCCGTGGATAACAATCCACTCGATGTTCTTTGAGAGTCGAGTTGCGATTCCAAATATCGAATTCGCTTCGTCAATTGCTTGGTTTTACGTTTTCGCAGAGCCCTTTCTATGGCAGCCCACAAAACAAAGACTAGAGTTAAAGCCCACGAAAGCCACCATGGCAATGGCTTTGATAACACTTCAATCTTTATGAAATTGAAAATATCTACGTCAGTCGTCTTGCCTGCTAAAGAGTCAATTGACAAGTACATCCAATATGCTATGACCACATAGGCTGCATAGGAACGAAACGATCAAACGATTCAAGAACCTTAAACCTGAAGAGAAATTTCTTATCCAACAAGTCATCTTCCGTGGATTTTTCACTTTCAGGTTGATTGACTTGTTCCGAAGATTGTTCGTTATCTGTCATCGGCTCAAAGACCGTTGAAGAAACAAAAATAGCCCAAAGAGCCGTGGCTCTATGAGCTATCGTTATTTAATCATGGATGCCTCCTTCAATTAGAATATAAGTTCTTTATCTCAACATTGTCAAATCTATGGTCGTCTCCGTTAAGGCAATCCTTGCGCACGCGAGAATCCAGGGTCTTTCCCCTCACCCCAGCCCTCTCCCGCAAGGGGCGAGGGGGTAAAAGCAACAACTTTGGATCCTCGCTTTCGCAAGGATGACCGCCTCTCTTGTCATTCCCGACTCCGATCGGGAATCCAGCGGTTTTGCTTTTTCCTTTCGTACAAAATAACGACCCTGGATTTCCGCTTTCACGGGAATGATAGAGGAGGGAAGCCGGAGGAAATGACAGCGAGGAGGAATCGGGGAGCACGCTTTTGACAGCTTGAAAATTGACGTGGTTTGATATGGTATATATAATTTTGAGCCATTTTTGTAAGGCTTCGGCCATCTTTGATGAAAGGAGTTCGTCATGTTTGTGTTTGCGGTTGTGCTGACAGAGCCAACTGAAGAGACGAAAAGACGAATACAATCACATTATCCTGATTACCATGAACTGACTCCCAATGTGTTTCTTGTATCGAGTGAGGAATTCGCAAAAGAAGTCAAGGCCAAAATAGGAATTGGAGCTGATGGAGCTGATGGTGTCGTGTTTCGCCTCAATCATGCCTATTCCGGGTATACTTCTCGTGATACGTGGGAGTGGTTGAGTAGGGCAGAGCAAATGGCATGACGCCAAGAAAAATGGTTACAAGAAGTTCAGAGCCTGAGCATGTAGAAGTCGATACTGAGGGTCGTTCCTTGGGAGAACGACTTGCAAGAGTAGAGGCCGAAATAAAACATATGGCTACCAAGGCAGAACTGGCAAACATGAGCGTGTTGCGCCACTCTTCACATCTTCTTCCCACCCGTCTGCGATAAGGGCACGGATTAAAGCGCTGGCTGTGGTATTTTTGAGTTGGCTCCAGACAGTTTGGTGGAAGGCCATAGTGTCGTGACGTTTAAGGTTTTGCTTCGCGTTTTATGTATGACCAACCCTGGGCCTTCCGCCAACTTCTCACCATGTTTACAGAGCGATTCTAAATAGACGTCAATCGCTTCTTTAGCCCGTTGTACGGCTTCACGTTCTGTCATCCCATCAACGTGGAGGCCTTTTAAGGCTGGGGCATACGCATGGAATCCGTCACTGTCTTTCTCGACGAGAACGGTAACAGAAATTCGCATAGGGTCATCGATCTCCGGAGTCAACTTTTTGCTTTTCATTGTTGCCCCCTTTTCCTGCTCTACCCCTGAACGTCAATGCATCGCGATCCGGACATTGATTATATTCTGGTTTCTCTACTCTTCCCAAGACATCTCAAGTTGGGCAGACCATACTCAACATTTTTCCCGTGTGTCAACCTGAAAGGAATCATCGGCCAGGTGGCGTCGCATAACCTGACAATCCTGGTAGTTGGATCCGCGTCATCCCTGCTCAGGGGCAGGGACATGCCTCATAGCGTTTCTTTTTTGACGGCCTCTCCCGGCCGTATGCGGCATGTCCCGGGCTTTGATCCGGGATGCGGCGGCTATTCCTTGAGATTGTCTGTTCGGGGGGGGTATTATGCACAATGCCCTTTGAGATCGTTGGCGTTATTGATGATGTCGAAACGATTGCCGTAGGCGGGCGAATCGGTGAGATCAGGCGGCTTCGCAAACAATATGGTCCTGGACGATGGAGAAAACTCAAAGGCATTGCCCGTGTTCGACTTATCACTGGTCGTATCCGAAAAGCAGAGATCCATTGGTACGAGGCTCATGGGATCGGCAGAAAAAAGATGAAAATCAAACTCTTCTTGGACTAAAGGCCATGAAAAAGCAATCGGCAGCATCTCGATTCGCGCTGTGCATTGAAAGCAGGGATTGTGAGGATCTGGAAAGGCGGAAATTCTATCAAATTCTTCCTGATGAAGAAGCGGGTCGAGAGGGCTATCTCAGAGTCGTAGACGAATCCGGGGAAGACTACTTGTATCCCGAATCGTATTTCATGGTCATCGAACTGACTCGGAAAGCACGGGAAGCTCTAGCGGCTGCAAACTGAATCAGGAGGGGTCAGGGGAGGAAAGGAACCTGCTCTCCCCGTTCGGGCTTTCCATTTTGTCAACGAATGAGTGAACACATACAGGAATGACAGCAAGAGAGGGCGGGGATCTCAGCGGAGCATTGCGTTGCGACGAATGAGGGATGCGTCACGCTCTGACTGACCGTGTGTACCATTTTTGATACGTTTGCTCATGGGTTGGTAACTGAAGCGCATGGGTTGTCTTCTGTGTGGATGCCGGTCACCCTGGCGACGCTGCAAAAGGCGGCCACGGCCATCGGGCGCGAAGTACGCGTGGAACTGGTGTAAGCCCCCACGCCTTCTTGTCTTAGCCTTCCGCCTGAAAGGTCTTGTCCAGGAGCGGCTTCAGTTCCCCTTTTGATTGCATGGGACCCAGGATGTCGGTGTCGCCGTAGAATTGGCCGTTGATGAACACTTTGGGCAGGGTCGGCCAGTTGGTCATCTGTGTGAGCACTTCCCGTTTTTCCGGATTTTCCAACACGTTGATAATTTCGTAGGGATATCCGAATTGGTTGAAAAACTCCATGGTTTCGACGGTAAAGCCGCATTGGGGCGCGGCCCTGGTTCCTTTTCCGTAAATGAGGATTTTGTGTTGCTTCAATTCTTGTTGAATCTCTTCCTCGATAGGATGTGCCATGCTCGTTTTCCTCCTATGAGCCATCCGTTGTTTCTGCCGTCAGTTCAAGCGCATGGATGCGTCCGTCCTTCAGCGGCTCGTCCAGGGCTTGATAAATGAGACGGTGACGATCCAATAGATTTTTCCCTTTGAATCCATCCGATACGACCCGGACGTTCAAGTGATCCATGGTTCCCGTGCGATCCGTGACGGTGACCCGGGCATCGGCCAGGACTTGCCGGACGTAGTCCGTGATGGTTTGCGGCGTAATCATGATGGGTTCTGCCTCATCCCGCGGCGTGTTTCAGCTTGGAAGAATCATACTCAAGCCTGTGCCGTTTCGCAATAACACGCGCTTGCGGTAGCGGGAGAGGGAGTAAAGGCATACGAGGTGGCCCCCCACCGCATCAGCCTTCGCCTTGCGGCTCGGCTTCTGCGACTCCCCCTCAAGGGGGGAGTGATACCGGGCCATTGCCTGTCGGCTGCTGCGGCTTCCCCTCAAGGGGGGAGTGATTACAAAAAGAGCCGCTGGCCCGTGAAGGCTAGCGG
>VYFB01000078.1 GCA_009842645.1 Nitrospira sp. SB0677_bin_15
CCGCAACCGCCCGCCACCCTGCCTACTCGGCTTCCCCATGACCGGTTGCCCTCAGTCACCCCACACCGGTAATTGCGCACCTTTCTCCCCTTTTCCGGGGGTCGGGGGGCGGGGGGCGTCTTATTGCAGATGTCGGGATCATCGCCGTGGTTGGGGGGAGCGGTACTGCTGTTGTTTTCGATCGCAGGGTGTGCGGCGTCCCTGATGGTTCCCGTTGTCCCGCGTGCGTGCGACGAAGGCGGGTTGGTCTCAACGCTTCAAGGGGCCTGGCAAGCCGTTCAAGCGGATCGCACGTTGCGATTGGGTATTTCCGGCAACGTCGGCTATTGGACCATCGCCGGTTTGGTGGGCCAGGACGTTCTTGTCTATGCCAAGGCCGTGTTGGGCCTGTCTGATTCCTTGTCGGGACTGCCCCTGGCGACGTTTGGAATCGGGATTGGCTTTGGATCGGTGTTGGCCGGAAAACTTTCACATGCCAAAGTCGAAGCCGGGCAGATTCCATTGGGCGCAGTCGGGCTGATGCTGGGGTTGCTTCTGCTGGGCACGCTGTCTCCGGGATTGACGGGGACTTTGCTGGGTATGGGATGGCTGGGGTTTGCCAGCGGATTCATCCTGGTTCCGATCAACGCCTTAATCCAGTGGCGTGCGCCGCGGGACCGGCGAGGCGCCGTGATCGCCTTCGGAAATATTTTTGTGTTTGGCGGCGTGGTCGTCGGGTCACTGGGGGCTTGGACGTTGTCCTCCGTTGGCCTCAACGCCGCCGGGATCCTGAATGCCGCCGGGATTGCCGCCATGGCATTGACGGCGTGGGTCATTTGGCTCATGCCTGAGTCCTTCATTCGGATGGCGTTGTTCCTTGTCACCCACACCTTCTATCGGCTCCGGGTCACCGGCCTGGAACACGTGCCTGAACGAGGCGGTGCGTTGTTGCTGCCGAATCACGTGTCGTTTGTCGATGGGTTGTTTCTGATCGCAAGCATCGATCGTCCGGTCCGGTTTCTCGCGGACCGGCGTTACTACGAGATGCCTTTCCTGCATTGGGCGGCACGTATCATGGGAGTGATTCCCATTTCCACCGGAAGATCGCCGCGGGAGATTCTCCATGCTCTCCGTGAAGCCGGTCGCCGGCTGGATGAAGGTGAAGTCGTTTGCGTGTTTCCCGAAGGGCAGATTACTCGTACCGGCGGGCTCCTGTCGTTTCGCCAGGGATTTGAACGGATCATCAAAGGCCGGGAGATCCCCGTGATTCCCGTGCATCTTGATCGAGTATGGGGGAGCGTTTTCAGTTTTATCGGCGGAAAATTTCTGACGAAATGGCCTGACCGCATACCCTATCCCGTCACGGTGTCATATGGTGCGCCCATGCCGTCGACCGTCACGGCAAGTGAAGTCCGGCAGCGAGTCCAGGAATTGGGCGAGGAAGCCTGGCGTTCTCGCAAGTCCGATAGGCGACTGCTTCAGCATTCCTTTATTCGTGCGGTTCGCCGTCATCCCTTGCGTTTTGCCTTTGCCGATGCAACCCGTTCCAGGGTTTCGAGCCTGGAATCGCTTGCCGGCGCCGTGGCGTTGGCCCGGGCACTTCGCCCGCACTGGATGAATCAGTACACCGTGGGCATTATGTTGCCTCCCAGTGTCGGATGTGCCTTGGTCAATCTTGCCGCCACCCTGTCGGGACGCACCGTTGTCAATCTCAATTACACGGTCGGGCGAAGCGGGATTGAGTCAATGGCCGGACAAGCCGGGCTTGAAACGATTGTGACGAGCCGCGTGTTTCTCGAAAAAGCCAACCTTGAAATGCCCGAAGGCATCAAGATCGTGTGGATCGAAGAGGTTCGTAAAACCATCGGGCCGTCCGAACGAGTGAAAGCATTTGTCATGGCCTTGGTTGCGCCCATTGGTATGCTGGAGAGAGGCGTCGGTGCGATCAGGCGTCCGCAACCGGACGATCTCGCGACGATCATTTTCAGCAGCGGCAGTACGGGAGAGCCGAAGGGGGTCATGCTGAGTCATTTCAACGTCGATGCCAACATTGAGGGAGTCGTACAGGTTTTTCACGTGGGCTCCGGCGACCGGGTGATGGGGATCCTGCCGTTCTTTCATTCCTTTGGTTACCTTGCGACGTTGTGGTTGGCCGTCAATCATGGCGTGGGCGTGGTGTATCATCCCACGCCGTTGGATCCGGGGGGAATCGGCGAACTCATGGAAAAACACCGGGTCACGATCCTGATCGCGACGCCGACTTTTCTGCAACTGTATTGGCGGCGGTGCATCCCGGAGCAATTCGGATCGGTGCGCATCGTGTTGACCGGCGCCGAAAAATTACCGGAACGCCTGGCTGCTGCGTTTGAAGACAAATTCGGAATCCGGCCCTTCGAAGGATACGGGATAACGGAATGTGCTCCCGTGATTTCCGTGAATTGCCCGGATTTTCGTGCGGCGGGGTTTCATCAGCCGGCCTCGCGTCGTGGGACGGTTGGCCAGCCCTTGCCCGGTGTGTCTCTACGTATCGTCGATCCCGATTCGTTTGAACCCCTTCCGGTGGGAACAGCCGGTATGTTGCTCGTCAAGGGGCCCAACGTCATGCAGGGGTACTTGAATCGTCCCGACCTGACGGCCGCGGTCATGCACGATGGGTGGTACGTGACCGGCGACGTTGCCGTTCTGGATGAAGACGGCTTCCTGGCTATTACGGACCGGCTGTCCCGTTTTGCCAAAATCGGTGGGGAGATGGTGCCTCATGGAAAGGTAGAAGAAGCTCTACAGCAGGCGGTCGAATCCGACGAGAAGGTCTTTGCCGTGACCTCCATCCCCGATGAAAAAAAAGGGGAACAATTGGCCGTGCTCTATACACTCGATGAATCCGTTATCCCCGGTGTGTTGGAAAAAATCTCGGCGAGCGGGTTGCCGAATTTATTTATTCCCCGAAAAGACGCCTTCATCAAGGTCGATCAGCTTCCGGTGCTGGGGACGGGAAAGTTGGACCTGCGTGCTCTGAAGCAGGTCGCATTGGAGCGACTATCGTCCCCTCTCCCTTGACGGGTGTACAGACCGGAGACGTGGTTTAGGAACCTCTGATTTAATCAGAGGTTCCCTTACTCATCCCCGAGCATATGAACGAATAATCCGTCACGCAACTTGGGCTCAAACCACGTGCTCTTGGGTGGCATGATGTCTTTGGCATCGGCAACGGCCATGAGTTCATCGACGGTCGTGGGGTACAACCAGAACGCGACGGCCCATTCTCCTGCATCCACCTTTGCGGCCAAGGTTTTTGGTGGGTGTATCCCGCCGACGAAATCGATCCTCGGATCGGAGCGTTGATCCGTAATGCCCAGCAACGGGGTCAACACACGATCGGTCAACACGGAAACGGCCAAGGCTTTTACAGGATTCTTTTCCATCCACGCCCGTTGCTCAGGCGTCAATTTGGGAATCGCTCGATGCCAGCGGCCTTCCAGGTACACGTCAAACCCGGCCTTCAGCGCCTGTCCGGGCTGAGTCGTGGGTTTCACGTCATAGTTCGCGGTCAATGCGTCGAAAAATTGTTGTGGCGTATGCCCATTGAGATCGCGCACAACGCGGTTATAGGGCAGAATCTGCAATTCGTCGTGCGGAAAAATGACGCTTAGAAATCCTTCTTCCTGCGAGGGCTGTCCTGAATTGTCGGCCCTGGCCGCTTGTACCCTGCTGGCTGCGGCCGAGCGATGGTGCCCGTCGGCAATATACAGGGCGTCAACGTTCTTGAACTTTTCGATCATTGTTTCAATGGCTGCGTCATCACGCAGGCTCCAGACTGTATGCTCCACGCCGTCGTCCGCGGTGAACCGGCAGTCAGGCTGCGTGTTCGTGACGTCCGTGAGCCAACTGCCGAATTGACTTGAACGGCGGAAAAACAGGAGAACGGGCCCGGATTGCGAGTTGTGCGTTTCGATTACCTGCACGCGGTCTTTTTCCTTAACCGGCCGGGTGAGTTCATGTTTCTTAATGAGTCCCTGGTCGTATTCGTCGATAGAGGCCAGCGCAACGAGACCTGTTTGTTCGTGCGTCCCCCAGTGTTGGCGATAGACTCCGAACATGGGGTGGGGTTCCCGAGCCAGGATATTGTCGTCAAGGAATTTTTGCAGGTTGGCTGCGCCTCGTTTGTAGACTGCCGTTGAATAGGGATCAACGCCGTCAGCCAGTTCCAACTCGGCTCGCCCGACCCGGAGAAAACAGTAAGGATTGCCGTCGGCAACGTCGCGTGCCGTATCCAAGGAGACGACGTCATAGGGAGGAGCAGCTACTTGGGCTGCGTGTTCCGGCTTGGGCCTGACGGCCCGAAAAGGCATGATCGTTGCCACGTGTTCTCCTTTCTACGTTGAAATGAAAATAGCCTCTCAGAACCCTCTCCCATTTCCTGCATTAAGCGGGAAATAGGGAGAGGGCAGGGTGAGGGGGAGGTAGAGAGTGGCCCAGAGCCAACAAGACGTTCGTCAAGTTCGTTGCCGGTGCCCTATGTGTGTGATTCTACCCCACCTGACCTCCCCTTGTATCTGAAAAAGGGTATATACTGCATGGCACATTATTCATCAAACGAGCAGTTGTAGGTCGGGTTAGCCGAACAGGCGTAACCCGACATCGCAGGCCCTCG
>VYFB01000121.1 GCA_009842645.1 Nitrospira sp. SB0677_bin_15
TGTCAAACCCCGGGACGCGGGAGCCACGTTGCGCACGTGGGCCGCGAGGCCGACGCCCCCCGACCCCACTCCCTGGGAGACCGTCCGATTCTCGTTGAGGTACACCGTCATAGTCAGCCCTCCTTCCCGAGCAGCCCCGGACAGCCGGGCCTGCCGCCATCCTCTGCGCCTGTCACTGTGGCAGCCATGATATGCCAACGGCGCGGCCAAAGGCAAGACCCTGTATTGGGGACTTATCCCTTTAGGGAACCTCTGATTAAGTGCGCTATCGGGCGTAGGGCTGCGTTGTGTCCTCGCTCGACCCTCACCTATCTTTATGATAAACTTCGGGTTTCGCTCCGGGACGCCTTGCCCTGCATCCCGCTATCACACTGAATCAGAGGTTCCTAAACTCATAAAAAAAAGGAGAAAACAATGAAGCAATATAGTTCGTCACTGTTAGTGCTTGTCCTCGCCATCTTTACGATGGCTCCAGGCTGGGCCCAAGCACATTCTAAGGGGTTCTATCTCAGCAGTGACATTGGCCTCAATGTCGCCTCGGGGATTGATACCAACGGATACAGCAACGACCGCGCCAGCGTGTGTGATGAGTACATCAATCCAATGTACGATCAGGTCGAAAGCAGTATGGCAAGGGATTCTTTAGGAAATGCATACAGCGACTATAATTGCACCGGACCTGATCGCGGTTCGGATGACGATTGGCAGAACAGTTTCGATAGTGCAACGGGCATTCTGGCCGGAGCGGCGGTGGGTTACAACTTTGGGAAGGGACATCCGAACAGCCCCCTGAGTGGGTTCCGCATCGAGTTGGAATATTTCTATCGCCAATCGAAATATAATCAGACTTCCAGCGTTGTAGGTGCATCAGGCGAAAGCCAGGACAAACTCAATCAGGAAGTTGTGCAGGCGGACGAGCGGATAGGCAACATGGATTCGCACAATATCTTCGCGAATGCGTATTACGACTTCGCCAACACCAGCAGGTTCACGCCTTATATCGGGATTGGCGGTGGCATCGGGATCACCGATATGGAGTATGGAAGCGTCTGGGCGAGGGCCAGCGACGCGGCCAATATCTCAACGGGGTCTGGGTTGCCCAATGCTGAAATGATCCAACAAAACCTCGCCGGTACGGCCAGTGTCGTGGACACCACGCTCAGCGACACGCTCTATGGTCTTCAGGTCCTGTTCGGGGTGGACTACAAGATGACGGAAGCGATGTCTCTGGGCCTCAAGGGGCGATGGGTTCGCTTCGATTCCTTCGATAGTGGTCAAGGCAGTCTCGTTTGGAATCCGCTACGCGGGCACCCGCCGAATCTACGGCGGGACGGAAGTGAACCGGTAGCAGCCGGGATTGAGACCACTAACAACATCCAGTTTTTCGGCATCAGTTTGAATATGAAGTATCATTTTTAGAGTATTGTATTTTTCCTTTTCTCTGCATAAAAATAGCTTCACTCAGGCTTTCCCTCCTTTGCCTGTCCTGAGCGTAGTCGAAGGGTAAGGAGGGGTGAGGCGAGGTTCTGGTAGGGGCGACCCGGCCGGTCGCCCCTACTGGCACGTTCTCAATGACCACGGCTGAGATCATTGCGGTGGGCTCGGAATTGCTGCTTGGCGGGCGGGTCGATACCAATTCGCTTTTTCTCAGCGAGTCGCTGGCGGAGCATGGGATCGAAGTCCGGTTCAAGTCCGTGGTCGGGGACGACGTTGAGGACATAGTCGCGGTCGTCACGAATGCGACCGGGCGGGCGAAACTCGTGCTGATCACCGGCGGTCTTGGTCCGACCGTGGACGACGTCACCCGCGAAGCCGTGGCCCAGGCGACCGGCAAGTCGTTACGTCTCCGTCCCCAGGCTCTCAAATCGATCACGATGCGCTTGCAATCGGCCGGCCGGCCCGTGACGGCAAACCAGCGCCGGCAGGCGTTCCTGCCTGCCGGTGCCATCCTTCTTCGCAATACAGGCGGAGTCGCGCCAGGTTTTGCCGTGCAATGGAATCGCTGTCGAATCGTTTGCCTGCCTGGTGTCAGTCGTGAAGTCCGTGGAATGTGGGGGGAATCGCTCCTGCCGGTTCTTCGGCGAGACGGGCTTCTTTCTTCGGCTATCGAGACCCGGACCATCCATGCCTTTGGTCTTCTGGAAGGAGAAATCAATGATCGGATCTCAGGGATTCTCCCAGCCACAGGCCCCTTTCGTCTCGGACTTCTCGCCTCTCCGCTCGGGGTTTCGGTGTCACTCACGCGATCAAAAACCATTGAAAACCGGAAGGCGCAGAAGGGCGTCCCTATGCAGGCCGCTCCGTCACTCGATAGCCTGATGGATGACGTGATTGCCGAATTGGGGCAATTCGTCTTTTCCGTCGATGGGCAAACCATGGAGGAAGTCGTGGGTCAGCATCTCCGGGGTCGAGGCTTCACCCTTGCCGTGGCTGAAAGCTGTACTGGTGGGCTGATTACGCATCGCCTGACTCAGGTAGCCGGAAGTTCGGCCTACGTGGACCGGGGTGTGGTATGTTATGACAATCGGGCGAAAATCGAATTGCTTGGGGTGTCCGAACAGTTCCTGAAAAAATATGGGGCGGTGAGCGCGCAGGTCGCCAAGGCCATGGCTCAGGGCATTCGGACGGGAAGCAAGGTGGACGTGGGCCTGAGCGTGACGGGCATTGCCGGACCCGGTGGTGGAACGGCACGCAAGCCTGTTGGCCTGGTCTACGTCGGACTGGCCACGTCAAAGGGAACCTCGACAACAGCTTTCCGGTTTTATGGAAAACGGGACGCGATTACACTTCGGGCATCACAGGCGGCCTTGGATGTATTGCGGCGTTGGTTGCGCGACGGGTCCTGACATGAAAGCAAGAGGATTTGACAATCCGGACCTTTTTGGCAATTGACCTGCCTTCTTCGCTGCAATTGGCCATAGTGCAGCACATCAGACCGGTCAAACGGGAATTGCCTCGACTTTCATGGAGTAAACCAGAAAATCTCCACATTAACCTGAAGTTTCTAGGTGACACGACAGAGAGTCAGGTTGATCAGATTCGCCGGGCAGTGGAATCGGCGATTTCCCGTGTTTCTCCCTTTGTCGTTGAACTCAAAGGGTTCGGGGTGTTTCCTGATGACCGTTCTCCTCGTGTGTTGTGGATCGGTCTTGACGGAGCCCTCGAACACCTGATCGCGTTGGCCGGGTGCGTGGGGCAGGCCGTCGTCCCTTTGGGGTTTCATCAGGAAGACAGGCCGTTTCGACCTCATCTGACCGTGGCTCGCGTGAAAAAGGACCGTCGTGCAGTCAGCCGGACGTTGCACGGCTTGGGCGCGTTCACGGCTCCCTTTTTCTGCGGGTCATTATCCATTGAACGGGTTACTTTGTTCAAAAGCGAACTTCGACCGGATGGGGTGGTCTATACCAAATTATGGGACGTCTCCCTGAATGCGTGAGAAGTGGTAATTTTTCTTTGCGAACGATGGTTGGCCTCTTGGCAGGTTTTCAGTATGATGGAGGCACGCAGGCTTGAATCCAGGAGGCGCTATGAGCGATCGAAGTACAGATAGTCAAGGGAAAACGAAAGCATTGGAACTGGCCGTGACCCAAATTGAAAAGCAGTTTGGGAAAGGCTCGATCATGAAACTGGGAACGGGTGACGTGTCGGCTGACGTGCAAGCTACGTCGACTGGGTCGTTGGCCTTGGATCTGGCCTTGGGTGTCGGCGGGTTGCCGCGAGGCCGGGTAGTGGAAATTTTTGGTCCGGAATCCTCGGGGAAAACCACCCTATGCTTGCATGCCATTGCAGAAACGCAGAGAGCCGGCGGGTCCGCGGCATTCATTGATGCGGAACACGCGCTGGACGTTTCCTATGCGAAGAAGCTGGGCGTTCAAACCGATGATCTCCTTGTGGCTCAGCCCGACACCGGCGAACAAGCACTGGAAATTGCCGAGACGTTGGTCAGAAGCGGAGCGATCGACCTGGTGGTCGTGGACTCCGTTGCCGCCTTGGTTCCTCGAGCCGAAATCGAAGGAGAAATGGGCGATTCGCACATGGGTCTTCAGGCGCGCCTGATGTCCCAGGCCCTCCGCAAATTGACCGGAGCCATTTCCAAATCCCTGACCACGGTGATCTTCATCAACCAGATCCGGATGAAGATCGGCGTGATGTTCGGCAATCCTGAAACTACGACCGGCGGGAACGCCCTGAAGTTTTATTCCTCGGTGCGGCTGGATATCCGACGGATCGAGTCCATTAAGGAAGGTCAGGAGGTAATCGGAAGCCGGGTCCGCGTCAAAGTGGTGAAGAACAAGACGGCGCCTCCTTTCAGGCAGGCCGAATTCGACATTATGTTTGCCGAAGGCGTATCCAAAGTCGGGGAACTTATCGACTTGGGCGTTGAAAAGAAAATCATCGATAAGGCCGGAGCGTGGTATTCGTTTCGTGAGGAACGATTGGGGCAGGGCCGCGAAGCCGTGAAAATGTTTTTGAAGGAGAACCCTGAGACTGCCGCAGAAATTGAAACGAACATTCGTGAAAAAGCTGGATTGGTTACGATGAGCAAAGGTTCGACCGATGCA
>VYFB01000135.1:0-22966 GCA_009842645.1 Nitrospira sp. SB0677_bin_15
AGGACACAACGCAGCCCTGCGCCCGATAGTGCACTTAATCAGAGGTTCCTAAACAATGATCCACATTGAATCCTTGACCAAACAGTACCCGACGAAAACGCTTTTTTCCGAGGCATCGGCCCATCTCCGTCCGGAAACCCGGGTTGGCCTTGTCGGTCGAAACGGCACGGGAAAAACGACCCTGCTCCGGATGATTATCGGCGAGGATTCACCTGACGACGGGACCATTCGCAAACGCCCCTGGCTCCGCATCGGATATCTCCCCCAGGAACTCGACGCTCCCATGGACCTGACCGTGCTCCAAGCGGCTCATCGGGAGCAGTATCCGGAACATGAAGCCAAACGCATTTTATCGGGCCTGGGGTTTGGTGAGGCAGACTGGCATCGATCCCTGCAAACGTATTCCGGCGGCTATCGTATGCGGGTGGCTCTCGGACGTCTGCTGCTGACCAACCCCGACGTGCTGCTGCTGGACGAGCCGACGAACCACCTGGACAAACCCACGCAAGCCTGGTTCGAATCCTTCCTGCTTGCCTCGAAAATGACCATGCTCGTCATCAGCCACGACACGAAATTTCTCGACCGGTTGACCACGCACATATGGGAAATACGTCATCGTCAAATCCTGGAATATCGCGGCAATTACCAGACCTTTCAGTCACAGCGGGCTCAGCTCGATACGCAACAAGCCGCGGCCGCCCAACGTCAGGCCAAGGAGGTCGTGCGCGTTCAAAAGTTTGTGGATCGCTTCCGGTATAAGGCAACCAAAGCCAAACAGGTGCAATCCCGCATCAAGCAGTTGGAAAAGATCAAACTCCTCGAAACCCAACGGGATCCCAAACGGCTCCGATTCAAGTTTCCACAACCCGCGAAGAGCGGGGTCCGCGTATTGGAACTGAACGACGTCCGTAAACAATACGGCGACAACGTCGTGTATGAGGGGCTGCACTTTTCCATCGACTGCGCACAACGCGTCGCGTTGGTCGGAGAAAACGGTGCGGGGAAAAGCACCTTATTGAAAATGCTCGCCGGCGTGTTACCGTTCGAGGCCGGCACCCGGCAGGAAGGCCATGGCGTGACACTGCATTATTTCGCCCAACACCAAGCGGAGATCCTGAACCCCGAGCATTCGATTCTGGAATCCTTGACCGAAGCCGCGCCCCAGGCCGAGACGAATTATTTGCGGAAGACGGCCGGGGTCTTTCTGTTTTCAGGACAGGATCAGAAAAAACCGATCAAGGCCCTGAGCGGCGGGGAACGTAACCGGGTGGCCCTGGCTCGTATGCTCGTGGAACCGGCAAACACGCTCTTGTTGGACGAACCCACCAATCACCTGGATCCTTCCTCCGTGGACGTGCTCACCGATGCGCTCATCGACTTTCAAGGGACGATCGCGTTCATCTCCCATGATCCGGTATTTCTGAGTCGCGTCGCGACCCGCGTCGTGGAGATCGAAAGCGGCCGCGTCAAGGATTACCTGGGAGATTATGAATATTATTTGTGGAAACGTTCACAAGAACTCGATGCCTTGAAAGCACGGGAAGAAACCCGGACGCTCCCCGGACAAAAAAAACCACAAGCCCGGCAAGCCTCGCCCACGGCAAAGGCAAGCCCCTCGTCGAAGAAACCCAGTCGCCGTGACATGACCAAGACGATCAACCGGTTGGAAAAACAGGTGGCCCGGTCGGAAGAGGAAATTACGGCCATGGAAGACCGGATCAACGCCAGGACGGAGGAACTGACGACGCCGGAACTCTACCAGGATTTTCCCCGGTGGAACGAGTTGCACCAGGAACACGAACGCTGGAAAGAGGAACTGGACGTCCTGACCAGCCAATGGTCAACCCTCTCCACTGAACTCGCGGAACTCAAAGACCAACTACCCCGGGTGGGGTAGTAGATGCCCTGTAATGTACCGATACCTCTACCCCACCTACCCTCCCCTTACAAAGGGGCGGGAAAGAACCTGCTTTCCTCAGACAGGTTTGCAGTCTGCACCTCAAGTGATGAAAATCGTGCAAGTTGTCATCCTGAGCGAAGCGAAGGATCTGCTTTTACGGGCGTTTATTGTCGCAACGACGAGATTCTTCGCCTCCGGCTCAGAATGACAATTCTGGTGTGATTGGTCTTTCGTTCTGTCAACGAATGACTGAACACATACAGGAATGACAAATAGGGGGCATCGTTGAGCGTTTTCGTATCGCGGACAACGCAAGCCCGTGGGATCATCTGGTTGGGCTTTGGGGATCAGCTTGCCAGGTGACCAATGAGGCGGTCGGCGAGGCAGTGGGATTCGGGGAGAAGGGTCTTTGCTGATGCCAATAGGGTTTCGGTTGTGGTTTGGGCCCGTTGTACGTCGGTGGCACATTCGCGGCAGAGGGCTGCGACGCCGTCGATTTCCAATTCCAGGTGAAACAGGACCCCGTAGGCGCGGTCGCCGTAGCGAAAGGCTTGGACCGGATAGAACTCGGAAGAGGCGAGCACGCGGGTTCCCGGCGGCAGGGTGAGTCCTTCGCCGTGCCATTGAAACACCGTGAACTCGCGGGGGAACGTGCCGAACACCGGGTCGGCGTCTTCCTCGACGGTCCGCGTCACCCGGGTCGGTCCGATTTCCAGGCGAGGACCGGGACGCACCTGTCCGCCCAAGGCCTTGGCCATAAATTGAGAACCCAGGCACACACCCACCACCGGGATGCCCGCCTCGATCGCACGTCGAATGAACAGCAGTTCTTTTTCAATCCACGGGTCGGGATCATTGACGGACATGGGTCCGCCCATGACCAGGAGGAAATCCGGAAGCGTGAGAGGAAGATCCCGTTCAGGGGGCAGCAGGGTATCAAGCTGATAGTGACGGCTTTCCAACGCCTGCTGAAACGCGCCGGGGCCTTCGAAGGGAACGTGTTGGAGGCACAGGGCCTGCTTCATCGGAACGACGGATTGAGGAGGGGATCAGTTACGGTGATTACGAGTGGGAATACCCGTTTTTCGCGTTCACGCACTCCACCAGGTACCAATATTGGAAGGGGTCCATTTTTTCCTGTTTCGTAACCTGGAGGGTCGTACCATCGAGCACGTGATCCAAGGACAAGTCCGTGCGGAACCCGATCCGCTGGCAGATGGGAGAAATCAGTTTCTCCACGGCCGCGATGAATTTATTGCCGTTGCTGAAATGGTTCAACATGACGATGCGACCGCCGGGGCGGCAAACGCGAATCATCTCCGATACGACTTTCCGGTAATCCGGGACCGCGGTGACCACGTAAGCGGCCATCACCAGGTCGAAGATATCGTCCGGGAACGACATGTCTCCCGCGTCCATGCGCTGGAGCGTGACGTGCTCGAGGCCATGCTTGGTCATGCGCTCTTCGGCCTTTTTCAGCATGCCTTCCGAAAGGTCGATGCCCGTGATCCGGCAGTGGGCCGGATACAGGGGCAGGGCCATACCCGTACCCACGCCGACTTCCAGCACGTGCTCATCAGGAGCGATGTGCAGTCCTTTCACGGCCGATTCGCGTGACTCATCAAAAGCCTTCCCGAAGGTTTGGTCATAGACGGAGGAGTAATTCGTATAGACGCGCTCCAAGCTTTCCAGGTTCATGGCCTGTTCCTGTTGGTTTATTCCATTTCCCATGCCATACCCCTTGCTAGTTGAGAGACCGGATCGCTTGCGGCTACACGAACATCCATTCGGGAGAGCGGGAAACGAGAGTGTTTCCGTTCTGCTCCGGCACCGTCGGAAGGCTCATATGAAGCGGGCGCAATAGGGGCAGAAATTTAACACTACACCGACCATGAGTCAACCCGTTTGATTTTCCGTGTTAGCCCGTCGAGGGGCCAGCCGGGTGGCTGATAGGCATTGAAAAGAGGTAGAGAGGTTTTTTACAATTCAGCCTTGCCGTCAGGTCTGAAGGAACCTCTGATCCCTTCCTTATCCGTCCTAATACTGAAGCAAAAAGGAGAGACCGCATGAGTTCACGTGAACGATACCACCACCGGAACAAGGCAGTCGGGCTCATGCTGTTGGTTGCGTTGGGAGCGATGGGGTCGCCGGCGTTGGCGATCGACGTCGAGTTGACGTTGGCGCAAGCCAAGCAGGTCATGGCGTCAGCCCGCGGACCCATGGAGGCGGCGGCGTCCAATGACGAAATGTTCGCCATCATCAAAGCCGCGGATAAAAATTCCCGCATCGGAGACGATCCGGCTACCAAACCTTGTGGAAGCAGCGCGATTCTTCGAACGAAAACCTATTGGTTCGAATATTTCGGACGCGAAGAAGGCCGGCGGTCCAAGGTCGCGAAACAGGAAGTCCGGATGCCGGAAGCCAAAATCCAGGAAATCCTGAACATGCCCAACCTTGAAATGGAGATCGGGCTGTGCGGACAGGAAGAGTTTTTTGCCGAAGGGGCCGACGTGGCCCTGCAACAAGGGGCCACGAACGTCATGGCCGTAGACAAAGGCAAGCCCAGCCGCGGCCGGAAAATTCCCGGATCGAAGATGGACTACGTGTCGCGGTTTTCCGCCCGGTTCGCCTATCAGGATTTTGACCCGCAGGCCGTGACGAATATCGTCGTGTTTTTCCCCGACGGCAAATTGGTCACCATCGAAGCGGACTTTTCGAAGATCAAGTAGGGACGGCAGGCGGAAAAAGATCAGGCTGTCTGACAGCCACCCGATTGACGGCCGATCCCCGAAGAAAGAAGGGTGCCGTGTTCGCTGTCCTCTGACGATTTTCCGGTCCAGCGAGGCGAGAACTGGCAATGGCCCTGAAGAAATCCCAACTCTACTCCTCCCTCTGGCAGAGCTGCGATGAATTGCGTGGCGGTATGGACGCCTCGCAGTACAAGGACTACGTCCTGACTCTGCTGTTCATGAAGTACGTCTCCGACAAATACGCCGGCAAGTCCGATACACTTATTGAAGTGCCCACGGGCGGTGGCTTCGCCGACATGGTCCGGCTTAAGGGCGACAAGGAGATCGGCGACAAGATCAACAAGATCATTTCCAAACTTGCCGAGGCTAACGACCTCAAAGGCGTTATCGACCAAGCCGATTTCAACGACGAGAGCAAGCTCGGCACGGGTAAGGAGATGCAGGATCGGCTCTCCAAGCTGGTTGCCATATTCGAGAGCCTCGACTTCCACGCCAACCGGGCCGAAGGCGACGACTTGCTCGGTGATGCCTACGAATATCTGATGCGGCATTTCGCCACCGAGTCGGGCAAGAGCAAGGGGCAGTTCTACACGCCGGCCGAAGTCTCGCGCATCATGGCGAAGGTGGTCGGTATCGGCTCTGATACCCGACAGGATCAGACCATCTACGACCCGACCTGTGGCTCCGGTTCGCTTTTGCTGAAGGCTGCGGACGAGGCACCGAATGGCATTACCGTTTACGGTCAGGAGATGGACAACGCCACCTATTCGCTGGCGCGGATGAACATGATCCTGCACAACCATCCGACCGCGGACTTATGGCACGGAAATACGCTGGCTGCTCCGTACTTCAAGAACCCAGACGACCGCCTCAAGACCTTTGACTTTGCCGTTGCCAATCCGCCCTTTTCCGCCAAGGCTTGGTCCAGTGGCCTCAATCCGGACCACGACGAGTATGGACGCTTTGAGTACGGCGTCCCCCCGGCCAAAAACGGCGACTACGCCTTCCTCCTGCATCTCATTGCGTCACTCAAGAGCAAAGGCAAGGGTGCGATCATCCTGCCGCACGGTGTACTGTTCCGTGGCAACAAGGAAGCCGACATCCGCAAGAATCTTATCCGGCGTGGTTTCATCAAGGGGATTATCGGCCTGCCAGCCAATCTGTTCTACGGCACCGGCATCCCCGCTTGCATCCTGGTCATCGACAAGGAGAACGCTCACGCCCGCACAGGTATCTTCGTGATTGACGCGAGTAAGGGTTTCCTCAAGGACGGCAACAAGAACCGCCTGCGTGACCAGGACCTCCACCGGATTGTCGACGTGTTCAACCGGCAGATCGAGGTGCCGCGCTATTCTCGCATGGTGCCGGTGGCCGAGATCGCCAATTCCGCCAACGACTACAACTTCAACATCCCGCGCTACATCGACTCCAGCGAGCCGGAAGACCTGCATGACCTCGACGCGCATCTGAATGGCGGCATCCCCGACCGCGACATCGATGCGCTCGACGATTACTGGACGGTCTTTCCTTCGTTACGCCAGTCGTTGTTTGCCGGCAACGGTCGTGCGGGCTACAGCGAGGCTCGAATCGAGACGTCGCAGGTAAAGGCTGCCATCCTCAGCCATGGAGAATTCCAGTCATACGAGGAGCGGGTCGCAACAGTTTTCGACGGTTGGTGTCAGGCGCACGAGCCGGTTCTCAAGGGACTGGAGATAGGCGCCAATCCCAAAGGCATTATTCGTGCTCTGGCGGAAAGTCTGCTCACGCGCTTCGCTGACCTGCCACTGCTGGACCCGTATGACGTGTATCAGCGACTGATGGACTATTGGAATGAGGTGATGCAGGACGACGTGTATCTCATTGCCGCGGATGGTTGGGACGAGGCCGCCAAGCCGCGCGGGATCGTCGAAGACAAAGACAAGAAGTTCAAGGAGACGCCTGACCTCACTATCAGGCGCAGGAAGTACAAGATGGACCTGCTCCCTCCGGGGCTGATCGTCGCGCGCTACTTTACCAATGAACAGGCCGCTATCGAGGAACTACAGGCCAAGCAGGAGGCCGCGGCCCGTGAGTTGGAGGAATTCATCGAAGAGCATACCGGCGAGGAGGGATTACTGGAGGACGCGGTCAATGACAAGGGCAAAGTCACCAAGGGCGGCGTGACGGAACGGCTCAAAACCATTCGGGACGAGAAGGAAAGCGACGAAGAACACGACGCCCTCAAGCATTGCCGGACCCTGATTGAGACCGAGGCCGAGGCAGCCAGGGCCATCAAGGAGGCCCAAGCCCGTTTGGATGAGCAGGTGCTGGCCCGCTATGGCGCACTTACCGAAGCCGAGATTAAGACGCTGGCGGTCGAGGACAAGTGGTTTGCGAGTATCCGGGTTGCTATCGAAGGTGAGGTGCAGCGGCTGACCCAGCAACTCGCCGGACGCGTGAAGGAACTGGAAGAGCGCTACGTCCGCCCGTTGCCGGAGTTGGAACGGGAGGTAGAGGCGTTCGGCGCGAAGGTCGAGGGACACTTGAAGCGGATGGGGATTTCATCGTGAGAGAGGCATTCGTACCGTTGAGTTCCGTATCTTTAGGAGCCTCTGATTTATTGTGATAGCGGGATGCAGGGCAAGGCGTCCCGGAGCGAAACCCGAAGCGTATCAGAGAGATAGGTGAGGGTTGAGCGAGGACGCAACGCAGCCATGCGCCCGATAGTGCATTAAAGCAGAGGTTCCTTTAGAAGAAGTGTGATATGATGACTGATTGTTGGTTGTCGATTTGCAGTCGTTCACTTTGGAGGAATAGTAATGGCAGAGCAAATAACTGTGTCAGTTGATTCCGATATAGCCAAACTCTACCGTTCGGCTTCTGATAATGAGCGTCGCAAACTGGATTTGCTTGTCAATTTGCGTTTGCGTGATGCGAAAGAATCAGGCAAATCACTTAGTGACACGATGCTGGAAATCAGCCGCAACGCGCAACAGCGTGGTCTGACTCCGGAAATTTTGCAGTCCATCCTGGCCGACGAATGACCGGCTTTGTTTTTGACCTGCCGTGCCAGCATATCCAGGCAATTTCCGCGACACCGTCGCAGATTTTACAAAAATCCATGAGGCAAAATCCCACAGACAGTGTCTGTCGAATCTGTTGCGCCGGAAACGATCAATGCGGTCAGAGAGAGTTGAACTATCTGGAAAGCGAAGACGATGAATAGCGGGCAAGAGACAATGAGCAAAGCCCTTGGAAATGGACGCCGTGCGCTAGCAGAAGCGGAAGAGGTGCCAGTGGGATACAAGCGGACTGAGGTGGGGTTGATTCCGGAGGATTGGGACATTATGGCCCTTCGTAATATCATAGAAAAGTTTGTAAACGGAGGCACACCATCGACAAAGAACGCAGCTTTCTGGTCAGGGAATATTCCATGGATAACCGGTGCTGACATCTTAAATCAGACGGTTGCCGTTATTAGGCGACATATCACGGAGGAAGCAGTTCACAATAGTTCTACAAGCGTCATTGCAAAAGGCAACCTATTGATTGTCTCAAGGACAGGAGTAGGAAAATTAGCAATTGCTCCCTGCGACATTGCCATCAGCCAGGATTTTACGGGGGTAATTCCAAATAAGGAAAAAATTCTGGCCAAATACCTTTTCCGGCATTTTGACTTTTGTCAGCACGTCTTGGCCAAACAAAACCAAGGAACATCGATCAAAGGGATTACGCGAGATACATTAGCTGCAATCCTTATCCCGCTCCCTCCTCTCTCCGAACAACGCGCCATCGCCGAGGCGTTGTCGGATATGGATGGGTTGCTCGCGGCATTGGAGGCGCTGATCGCCAAGAAGCAGGCCATCAAGCAGGCCACCATGCAGCAACTCCTAACCGGCAAAACCCGCCTGCCGGGGTTCAGAGAAGCGTGGGAGACGAGACGGTTGGGTGATACCTTCACATGCCTACCCACCGCAAATAATCCGCGTGCCGACCTCCGTGAATATGGACAAATAGGTTATATCCACTACGGTGATGTTCATGCCCATGCTCAACCTGTGCTGAGCTGCGCACACTACGAACTTCCGTGGATTGACAAGAGCCGAGTTGATAATGCTGCCCATTTGCAGAATGGGGATCTCGTAATGGTCGATGCTTCGGAGGACTTGGTAGGCGTCGGCAAGAGTATTGAAATACATGGGATTGCGGGAAAAACCATCGTTGCAGGTCTGCATACGATCCTGTGCCGGGGTAATCCAGATTACTGGGCGATGAGATTCAAAGCATACCTTCAGTTTATCCCGGCATTTAAGTCGGCCCTCATCCGTATGGCTACAGGCATTTCTGTATACGCCATCTCGAAGAAACAACTGTCAGATATCGAACTCGCGTTACCGTCACTTCTGGAACAAGAGGCGATAGTCTCCGTACTTTCCGATATGGACGCCGAAATCGCCGCACTGGAGCGACGTCGGGACAAGACCCGCGCCGTCAAGCAGGGCATGATGCAGCAACTTCTCACCGGCCGGGTACGGCTGGTCGAACCCAGGACGATCACAGAGAGATTGGCAGCGACAAGACCTGCTGAACAAGAAGCACAGTGGAAAGTAGTGGAAACGAAGGAGGCTGGACGCTAATTTCGTTCGAGCTATCAAGATCCGTCGGAAGCTGTTTCAATCTTGGCGATAAACAGGTTTTAACGTGATCCCTCTCCGCATCTTCATCAGCAGCGTGCAGAAGGAGTTCGCAGGCGAACGTAAGGCGCTTGTCGACTACTTGCGCAATGACCCGCTGATGCGGCGATTCTTTGAAGGCTTCCTGTTCGAGGAGATTCCGGCTTCGGACAGGCGGCCCGACAAGGTCTATCTGGATGAAGTGGATCGCTGCGACATCTATGTGGGCTTGTTCGGAAAGGACTACGGGGCCGAAGGCGAAACAGAACTATCGCCTACGGAACGGGAATTCGACCATGCCACGGCGCTTGGCAAGCATCGCCTGATCTTCCTGAAGAATATGGACTCCGGCGTTCGGCATCCGAAGATGCAGGCGTTGATCGGCAAAGCCGAGACCGGGCTGATCCGCAGACGGTTCGATACGCAGGAAGAACTTGTGATTGGTCTCTACGCCGGACTGGTGGAATACCTTGAAGATAAGGAACTGCTGCGCTTCGGGCCGTTCGACGCCGCCCCTTGCGAGGGAGCCACGCTTGACGATCTCGATACCGAACGGATGATCCGGTTCATCCGCACGGCCCGCAGGATCAGACAGTTTCCACTGGACGAAAATACCCAACCGGAGGACTTGCTCAGGCATCTGAACCTGTTGAACAAGGAGCGTTTAACCAATGCCGCCGTGCTGTTGTTCGGTAAGGCGCCGCAACGGTTTCTGATCTCGTCAGAGATCAAGTGCGCCCATTTCCACGGTACGCAGGTCGCCAAACCCATACCTTCCTATCAGGTCTACAAGGGAACGGTGTTCGATCTGGTGGATCAGGCGGTGGACTTCGTATTGAGCAAGGTCGCACGGTCGATAGGCACGCGGGCGGAGAGCATTGAAGTCCCGACGGCCTATGAGATTCCGAAGGAGGTCGTGAGCGAGGCCATTGTAAACGCGGTGGTCCATCGCGACTACACGGATAACAGCAGTGTGCAGGTGATGCTTTTCTCAGACCGTTTGGATGTCATGAACTCCGGTCGGCTACCGCCCCTTCTTACAGTGGAGAAGTTGCGTATTCCGCACGAGTCCGTGCCGGGTAATCCATTACTGGCGGAGTCTATGTATCTACACGGATACATCGAGCGCATGGGAACGGGGACGGTGGACATGATCCGGCGCTGTGCGGCGGCCAGCTTGCCGGAACCGGAGTTCGTGTCCAGCGGGAACTTCGTGACGACGATTCGGCGATCGGATTATGCGACGCAACTGGCAAGGGTCCAAGCCGGTGTCCAGGCAGGGGTGCAAGCAGGCGGAAAGCCAGAATCGCAGCCAGAGTCAGACGAGGCAGGGGTCCAAGCAGCAGATTCTTCTGCTGGCAGTGCCACTACCCCAAAAACTAGCCAGGAACAAGAGAAAGCTAGGGAGAAAACTAGGGAGAAAACCAGGGAGAAAACTAGGGAGAAAACTAGGGAGAAAACCTTGACCCTAATCGCTGCCAATCCCTCAATTACCATGGCGGAACTGGCGAAGCGACTCGGAATTACGGCAAAGGGAGTCGAGTGGCAGATCGATAAGCTGAAACAAAAGGGCGTCCTTGAACGGATCGGGCCAGCCAAGGGAGGTCATTGGAAAGTAGTGGAAACAAAAGATGAGTAAGGTCGGCCAGCGGGAGATCCTCACGCAGCGGTGCGTGGTTGCGTTCTTCAAGGATGCGCTCGACTACACTTATCTCGGGCATTGGAAGGATCGCGCCGACAACGGCAACATTGAGAACGCGCTGCTCACCGATTGGCTGAAACGCCAGGGACACGACGATAAGATCATTACCAAGGTGTCGCGTGAGTTGAGCAAGGCGGCCGCGCTCGGTGGCAGCAAGACTCTCTACGATGCCAACCGCGAGGTTTACGACCGGCTCCGGTACGGTGTGAAGGTCCGGCCGGACGTGGGCGAACAGAACGTCACGGTTTGGCTGATTGATTGGACAAATCCTGGCAACAATGATTTCGCTATCGCCGAGGAAGTGACGGTTGCCGGAGAGAACACCAAGCGGCCGGACCTTGTGCTCTACGTCAACGGCATCGCCTTTGGGGTGCTGGAACTGAAACGTTCGACGGTGTCGGTAACCGAGGGCATCCGCCAGAACCTCGATAGCCAGAAAAAAGAATTCATCCAGCCGTTCTTCGCCACCGTGCAACTCGTGATGGCGGGCAACGATACCGAAGGACTGCGCTACGGCATGATCGAGACGCCGGAGAAGTACTGGCTGCGCTGGAAGGAAGCCGAGGCCCACCCGGATGCCGTCGACAACCCGCTGCTCCGGGAATTGAGCCAACTTTGCAGCAAGACGCGGTTGATCGAGATCGTGCATGACTTCATCGTCTTTGACGCCGGCGTCAAGAAGATCTGCCGCCACAACCAGTACTTCGGCGTGCGAGCGGCGCAAAAGCGCGTACAGCGCCGCGTGGGCGGTATCATCTGGCACACCCAGGGCAGCGGCAAAAGCCTGACCATGGTCTGGCTGGCGAAGTGGATTCGCGAGCACGTGACTGGGGGGCGTGTGCTGATCATCACCGACCGCACCGAGTTGGACGAACAGATCGAGAAGGTCTTCAAGGGCGTCAGCGAGAACATCTACCGTACGACGAGCGGTGCCGATCTGGTGCATGTGCTCAACGCCGGTGATGAGTGGCTGATCGGCTCTCTGATCCACAAGTTTGGCGCGGCAGAGGAAGGCGATGTCGATCAGTTCGTCGAGGACATTCGCAGCCACCTGCCCAAGGATTTCCACGCCAAGGGCGAGATCTTCGTTTTCGTGGATGAGTGCCACCGCACTCAGTCCGGCAAGCTGCACGATGCAATGAAGGGGCTGCTGCCGGGAGTCATGCTGATCGGCTTCACGGGAACGCCCCTGCTCAAGGACGATAAGCGGCGGAGCATTGAGACTTTCGGGCCGTACATTCACACTTACAAGTACGACGAGGCGGTGAGTGACGGCGTCGTGCTGGACTTGCGCTACGAGGCGCGGGACATCGACCAGAACATCACCTCGCAAGCCAGGATCGATGAATGGTTCGACAACAAGACTCGTGGGCTGACCGACGTGGCCAAGGCTCAACTCAAGCAGCGCTGGGGCACGATGCAAAGAATCCTGAGTGCGCGGAACCGGCTGGAGAAAATTGTCGCCGACATCCTGCTTGACATGGAGACGCGCGACCGCCTCAAGAGCGGCCGCGGCAACGCTATACTCGTCTCCGGCAGCATCCATTCGGCCTGTCGATTCTTCGAAATGTTTCGGCAAACCAATCTGGCGGGCAAGTGCGCTATCGTCACCTCCTACAGGCCGGCCACGGCAGACATCAAGGGAGAAGAAACCGGCGAGGGGCATACCGAAAAACTGCGCCAGTACGACGTCTACCGCAAGATGATCGCAGCGCACTTCAACGAGCCGGAAGAATCGGCGGTGCGCAAGGTCGAGCAGTTCGAGAAGGAAGTGAAGAAGCGGTTTATCGAGCAGCCGGGGCAAATGAAGCTGCTGATCGTGGTCGATAAGCTGCTGACCGGCTTTGACGCGCCATCGGCTACCTATCTCTACATCGACAAGCAGATGAAGGACCACGGCCTGTTCCAGGCGATCTGCAGGGTCAACCGACTTGACGGCGACGACAAGGAATATGGCTACGTCATTGACTACAAGGACTTGTTCCGGTCACTGGAGCAATCCATCAAGGATTACACCGGCGAGGCGTTCAATGGCTATGATACCGCCGACGTGAAGGGCCTGCTGAAGGACCGGCTGAAGCAGGGCAGGGAACGGCTGGAGGAGACCCGTGAGGGAGTCAAGGCCTTGTGCGAGCCGGTCGAACCGCCGCGTGATATTACGGCCTATCTGCACTTCTTCTGCGCCGTCGAGAGTGGCGACGCGCATCAGCTCAGAGACAATGAGCCGAAGCGAGTGGCCCTCTACAAGCTGGCCGCAGCGTTTCTGCGGGCTTATGCCAACTTGGCCAACGAAATGCGGGAGGCAGGCTACTCCGACGCGGAGGCTCAGGAGATCAAGGCCGAGGTGGATCACTACGAAAAGGTACGCCAAGAGGTCAAGCTTGCCAGCGGCGATTATATTGACCTGAAGGTGTACGAACCGGCCATGCGGCACCTGCTCGACACGTACATCCGCGCCGAAGAAAGCGAGCGGCTCTCGACGTTTGACGATTTGACTCTTGTGCAACTGATCGTCGAACGCGGACAGGATGCGCTTGATGTGCTGCCCGGAAGCATCCGCAAGAGCTCCGAAGCAGTGGCTGAGACGATCGAGAACAACGTTCGGCGGCTCATTATCGACGAGACGGCAGTCAATCCGAAGTACTACGAGAAAATGTCGGAACTGCTGGATGCCCTGATCAGGCGACGCAAGCGCGAGGCGCTCGACTACAAGAGATACTTGGCGGAACTCGTCGAGCTGACCAGGAAGGTCAGCAGTCCGGAAACCCAGTTGTCTTATCCTTCGAGTATCAACAGCGCCGCGCTACGGGCGCTTTTCGACAACCTGGAGGAACCACAGGCTTCGGCGGTGAGAGAGCCGCCACCGCCTCACTACGGCACCAAGCCGGCCGTGACAACGAGGGAGACGACAGCACTTGCGCTGGACAGTGAAATTCGTCGCGTGAAGAAGGCGGATTGGCGCGGAAACACGTTCAAAGAGCGAGAGGTCCGCAACGCCATCAGATCACAGTTACGTGGCAACGAGGAACTCGCAAACACGATGTTCGAGATCGTGAAGAACCAACGTGATTACTGAGATGAAAGGCAACCGTATCGAGGTGCGAGGGATACAGGTAGAAGTTGTCCGTAAGGACATCAAAAACCTCCACGTGGGCGTCTATCCGCCGAGTGGTCGGGTGCGGGTTGCCGCTCCGTTGCGTCTTGCCGACGATGCGGTGCGTTTGGCTGTCACTTCACGGCTTGGATGGATTCGCCGGCGGCGGGCCGAATTCGAGCGGCAGGATCGCCAGTCCCAGCGTGAGATCGTGACGGGCGAGAGCCATTACTTTCAAGGTCGGCGCTACCGGCTCAACGTGATCAAGCAGGATGGTTCGCCGACGGTTCGCTTGCTTAACAACACGACCATGGAATTATGGATTTGCCTTGGTGCCGACCGGGACGCGCGGGAGGCCGTCCTTCATCAATGGTATCGCCGGCAACTCCGCGACCAGTTGCTGCCACTCGTTGCCAAATGGGAGCAGAAGGTCGGCGTCACAGTTGAGGACGTGCGAATCAGGAAAATGAAAACCCGCTGGGGCTCCTGCAACGCCGGAGCCAAGCGCATCTGGATAAACCTGGAGTTGAGCAAGAAGCCAACCTCGTGCTTGGAGTACATCCTTGTACATGAGATGGTTCATCTTCTGGAGCGGGACCACAACGATCGGTTTCGCGAGTTGATGGACCGGCTCATGCCCCAATGGCGATTGTATAGGGATGATCTCAACCGCATGCCACTTGTTCACGAAAATGGGCGTTACTGAATGGCAAACATGATACCGGGGCGTAGGGGAAAAGACTCTATCCGTTAGTCTTCAGGGCGTCCGTTTCCGATTCCACCATGCGGAGCGTGTACAGGTGACGGTACAGGCCGTCCTGCTGCATGAGTGCCGTGTGCGTGCCCTCTTCGACGATCCTGCCCTTATTGAGCACGAAGATCCGGTCGGCTTCCTGGATGGTCGTGAGGCGGTGCGCGATCACCACGGTCGTGCGTTCTGCCATAAGTTCCTGTAACGCACGTTGGACCAGCATCTCTGATTCGGAATCCAGCGCCGAGGTTGCTTCATCCAGAATCAGGAGCCGGGGATTCTTAAGGATGGCCCTGGCGATGGCAATGCGTTGCCGCTGCCCCCCCGACAGGTTGACGCCTTTTTCCCCGACCAGCGTGGCATAGCCGTCCGGGAGCGCCGAAATGAATTCATGGGCATGAGCCGCCCGGCTCGCTGCCAGAATATCCTCTTCCGAGGCGTCTTCCCGTCCGTATCGAATGTTTTCCATGATCGTGTCCCCGAACAGCACGGTTTCCTGGGGCACGATGGCCAGTTGTTGATATAAGCCGGACACCTGCAAGTCCCGCAGGTCCTGCCGGTCGAGAGTGACGGCCCCTTCCGTCGGATCATAAAACCGGTGCAAGAGATTGGCGATCGTACTTTTCCCGGAACCGGTCGGTCCCACCAACGCCACGATTTCGCCCGGCTGCACTTCAAAGGAAAGATCAGTGAGCACCGGGTGACGCGGGTCATACGCAAAACTCACGTGCGAAAATTTGACGTGGCCTTGCACGTCGCGCAACGGTCGGGCGTGCGGGGCGTCCGTCACCTCCGGCGCGGTGTCGAGCAACTCGAAGACACGTTCCAGGGCGCCCTGTCCTTCCTTCAACTGAGAGAAGATGCGTGCCGCGGCGCCGAACGGACCGATGAGAATCCCCGCGAACAACACGAAGGCCAGGAGGTCCCCGGGAGTCATGGCCCCGTCGATCACTTGCTTGCCGCCGTACCACAGGACGACACCGGCCATCATGAGCGTCAGGAGAGTGATGACGGGGATGAACACGGAGAGGATTTTGGCGCGGCTGAGCGTCCGGGCCACCAATGAATCGACCGCGATACCGAAGCGTCCTTCCTCCCGGTCCGTGCGAACAAAGGATTTCACGACGCGAATGCCCGAAATCACCTCTTCAATGAGCGTGGACAGTGCGGCGGTGTGATCCTGTATCTGCGTGGAAAGGGATTTCAACCGCTTGCCGAATAACCGCGCCACCAGGACCAGGAGCGGCAGCAACAGGACAATCAGCAGGCAGAGTTTCCAATTCATGAACAGCAGGAACGCGATGCCGCCCACCAGCGTCACCAGTTGCTTGGCAGAATCAATCGGGGTTTCGGTCACCAGGTTCTGGATCACGCCCACGTCGTTCATGAGCCGCGAAAGAATTTCCCCGGTTCGCCGTTTGGCAAAGAAGTTGAGTGACAGGGTTTGCAGGTGACGAAACAGGTGGATGCGGAAATCCGCGACGATCAATTGGGACAGGCGGGTGCTCAGGTAGCTCTGGCCCATACTCAGGACGCTTTGGACGACGGCGATCACCAGAAACAACAGGATGGTCTGCGTCATGCGTTCGACGTCCCGTTGGACCGTGATGAGGTCCCACAGCGTGCCGCCAAGTCTCAGCAACGTCAGGTTGAGGGCCGCCACACCCATGATCAGGATACCGGCCAAGGCCAGTTGAGAAAGATGCGGCCGGACAAACGGAAGCAGGCGAGAGAATTGACTCATCGGGGAGAGGGTTGAGGGGCGAGGGGAGGTAGAAAGTATTGCCCCCGCCCACCTGCTGCTGGAATGGTAAATCTCAGTTCCGCCGACGGGCGAACTTCATGCGTCGGCGAAGTTTTTTATGCTTATGCTTCCGCATTTTTTTTCGTCGTTTTTTAACTACACTCGCCATTCACACTCCTTCAATTCTTCCTCATGCGGAAGCTCATGACTCTTCGCCGATCCGAGTCTCACGAATGGCCCGGAGACACACGATCAGAACAGGTACGTAGCTGTGCAGAGGTAACACAGCGTCTCAAGAAGTGTCAAGAAATGCACGGCGCAGGAGGTCATTTTAAGAACAGCGGCTTGGCAAAACGGTCAATGTGTTCTTTCAAGGGTGGATGCTTCACAAGATTATAGGCGGCGATGTCGACTTTATAGGGCAAGTTGCTTTCCTGAAAACAGGTCCATAAGCGGTCGATGGTTTCTTCGTCGAGGTCGCCGTAGAGCACCAAATCGATATCCGAATAACTTTTGTAAGCCCCTGTCGCCCTGGAACCAAACACGGAGACGGACTCAACGGCAGGCGCGAAACGTTCAAGGGTTTCCTTGATCACTTGCAACTGATGTTCACTGAGCCCATGATCAAGCATCATCGTCTCCTCTGTAGGCCACGGAGAGTTTTTCATGCAACTCGGCAAAACAGTTGAGGTACCGGGTTTCTATTTTTTCTATCACGGCGTCGAATCGTTTGACGTCATACGTGTGACTCATTTTGTTGCGTGCGTCTAAAGCATTCATCCAGTCCTCTCCATTCGATATGAGGTTTGCCGCGATAGCTTCTTTGAGTACCGCCCTGGGAGTGATCTGCTTAAACACCACGTTTTGGCTTTCCAAATAATCCTTGATCGTATTCCAGGCTAATTCCGTACAATATTCAAAGCGTTGAATCATCCCCTCTTTCGCTAATTGATCCAATTCCCCGCTTTGATGGCGTTCTGCCGCTTCTTGTAGCAAGAAATACGCTCTTTTAAAATTATCAAACCGATATTGCCAGCGTTGTTTTTCTGCCATCATGCCGTCGTCTCAATGCCTCCGATGAAACAACCCTGCTTCCAAACGGTTCACACGCCTTGCATGCCTTGGAGATGCGGCGAGGCTCGATTCGGATACAATGCGGAAATCGTGTACTCCTGTCAAAGTCTTAACCCCTTCTTCCTCAGGTCCGCATTTCATGCCTTGACCGTCAATACGGAAGGGTCCATACTTTGCTCACGTTGAACCATCAGGAGGTCTTTCGTGGAACTTACACGCCGACAGGCAAAAACCTGTTTGTCCGAACATAGGCTGTCCGATGCATAAACCCATGGTTCGACGCCATCTCTCCTTGATCTGCCTGCTGCTGATTCTTGTTGTGACCACGGCGGGGTGTCAGTTCTTCTCCTCAGATAAGAAGGTTTCCGCAGACCATGAACGGTTTGAGCGAATCGTGCAGGCAGTGGAAACCTTAAGCTCGGCGTATGAACAGCAAAAGTTCGACGCGATTCAAAAATTAATGTTGCCGTTACAAGGCTTTCAGGATCTCGAAAGACAGATCCGACGCGATTTCGACACGTATGCCACGATTTCCCTGAACGTCACGATTGAGCGAATCCACATTCAAAAAGAACGGATCATGGTCAACGTACGATGGGAAGGAACCTGGCAACGTTCTCCCGAAGAAGCACCCGTAACGGACCAAGGCCACGGGTTGTGGGTGTGGAGCGGCACCAAGGACATTTTGCTGGCTGGCGTGGAAGGTGCGATGCCGTTCGGAAAGGCAGACCGCTAACCCTCGTTCCCTCTTTCTCATGTTTGAGAGGGCAGACGTGGCCGGCCGTCTCAGCGTCAACCGCGCGTCATTTCCATGAAAAACAGCACCATACAGTATCGTTGGGGGCCGGAGGCTGACTTCCTGGTGATCGGGAGCGGGGTCGCAGGATTGCGGGCCGCAATCGAATTGGGTCGATACGGACGGGTGTTGATCGTGACAAAAGGCAGCCGCCTCGAAAGCAATTCGATCTATGCTCAGGGCGGAGTCGCCGTGGCTCTGAACGCCGAAGACGACGTGAACCTGCATTTCTCCGATACGATCCGGGCCGGACATCAGCTTGGCCGGGAAGACGCGGCTCGTGTCCTGGTGGAAGAGGGGCCGACGCGGATTCAGGAACTGATCACCTGGGGCACACAGTTCGATAAGGTCGGCGGGAAATTCGCCTTTACCAGGGAAGGGGCTCATAGCCGGAACCGTGTGCTACGGGCCCGGGGCGACGCCACTGGCAATGAAATGATTCGCGTGCTGCTGGAACGGGCTCGGCAGCACGAGAACATTCAATGGTTTGATCGTCATTTTACCAAGGACCTGTTAGTCGTGGACGGCCGGTGCTGCGGCGCGGTTGCGGTAAATGAAGCCACGGGGGAGGTCAAGTTGCTCCCGGCGGCCGCCGTGATTCTGACCACCGGAGGCGCCGGCCAGATTTACGCGAGGACCACCAATACGGGCAATGCCACGGGCGACGGCATGGCGATGGCCTATCGGGCAGGCGTGGTGCTGGAAGACATGGAGTTCGTCCAGTTTCATCCCACGGCACTGTACCTGCCTTCGAGTCCCCCGTTTCTGTTGTCCGAAGCCATGCGAGGTGAAGGCGGGTTACTTCGCAATCGGAAAGGCGAGTCGTTTCTGTCGCGGTATCATCCGGCTGCGGAACTGGCCTCCCGGGATATTGTTGCCCGGGCGATCTGGTCGGAAATGGCCGCGTCCCGGTCGCGCCACGTGTATTTGGACGTCACGCATTTGGGTAAAGATTTTATCAAGAAACGGTTCCCGACGATCTACCGGACTTGCCTGCGGTTCGACATCGATATCACGGAAGAATGGATTCCGGTTGCTCCGAGCGCCCACTATTTCATGGGTGGCTTGAAAGCCGGGATCGACGGCGAGACCACCTTGCCCGGCCTGCTGGCCGCCGGAGAAACAGCTTGCAACGGGGTCCATGGAGCGAACCGGTTGGCCAGCAATTCGTTGTTGGAAGGGCTGGTCTTCGGCTGCCGCGCTGCCACGTCGGCTGTGTCTCTTCCGGCGGGTCCCAAGCGGGTGCAGCTCAAAAGCTTGGCTGTCCGGTTGGCCGCGGAACAGGTCGGCGCGTTGGAAGACAGCGAAAAACTCAGGAACTCCTTACGCCGGCTGATGTGGACCAAGGTCGGATTGGTCAGGACCGGCGACTCCTTGATCCAGGCGTTGGCGCAACTCTCCCGGTGGGACCCGCAAATTCAGTTTTCGCTCCACACGCGGTCCGACCTCGAAGTCAGGAACATGGTCCAGGTGGCGCGGTGTGTCACCGAGGCTGCGTTGTGGAGGGAAAACAGTCTGGGGGCACATTACCGGGAGGACTTCCCAAGCTGCCGGGGTGAGGCGTGGAAAACGCACAGCCAGGTGAAGCTGGCCGGGATTCCGGATCAGGCCCGAACGACGCGCCGGCGTACAGGATAATACCCCCCACCGCATCAGCCTGCGCCTGGCGGCTTGGCTTTTGCGACTCCCCCTCAAGGGGGGAGTGATTGTGGGAACCTCCCGAACTTCACCATGGCCTCGTCTTTTACGACGCCTCTTCAAGGGGGGAGATCTAAATCGAGAATTGGAACACGGGTTGGTTGCCGATAGTTTCGGCCAGGATGCCTTTTTGTTTCAGCGCGGCGAGCACGTCGCGGGTCGCGTTGGTGAAGTCTTCGGGTCCGGTGAAGGAGAGATCGGCTTCGAGGGAGGAGGGCGTTGTCTCCTGGCTCATATAGACGGTGAGGACCGGCGCGGGATGTACCAGCGTGCGGATCGCTTCGACGACCTGGTCCGCCGGCAGGCCTGTCCTGAGCGTAGCGCGCTGGCGCGAAGTCGAAGGGCCGGTCGAAGGAGTGAAGGAGTTGGTAGTTGAAATTAGCAGGGCGCCGGTATCGATGAGCAGCCGTGCCACTTCGCCGTAGCGACGGATCATTTCCCGGGCATCGCCTTCCTGCAGATCGGCATCGAGACCGCGGCGCAGGTTTTCCGGATCAAGCATATACACGTGCCGGCCTTCGGCCACGAGCATGGATTCCATTTTTTTGGCCAGGAAGGTTTTGCCCGTGGTATCGGGGCCGACGAGCAGGACCAGGGCCGCGCGGTGGCCGTAGTGTTTGGCGCGATCCGCCAGGGTGACGTCGCCCGTGACCCAGGCGAAATCCCGTTGCCGGGCTTCAATTCGCAGGGTCTCTTCACGATCCGCCACCATCTCGGTGATGATGCCGCCCCCGGACACGTCGTAGTCATCGACCAGGACGAACCGGCCCGTGGTCTCGAAGTCCGCGTACAAGTCAAAGGCGAGCGGAGCCTTGGCTTGGATGGTGACGTCCGCCACCTCGTTGCGTCTCACAACAGTGTTGGTCTGTTGCTGATCCAACGAGAGGTTGTCGGCGTCTACAATACGATGAATCGCGGTCACGCGGCATTCGACTTCGTGGGTGGCCAACCGGACTAGATAGGGTTTGTCCATTTCCAGTGGCCGTCGCCCGAGCCAGAACAGGTTGGCGCGAAAGGTCGTGGAGACGAGCGGCAAGGACTCCTCGTGACTGACGACCTCCCCGCGTTCGACGAAAATCTGTTCGTCCAGGGTAATGCCCACGGATTGCCCGGCTTGGACCTGCGTGGGCGGCGGGTCCACGTTGAATGCTTCGAGCGTTTGCACGATCGCGCTTTTATTCGAGGGTGAAAAAATCACCTGATCTCCCACCTTGAGGCACCCGGACGTGATGCGTCCCGTCAGAATCCGGCGGGCATCGAATTTGTAGACGTCCTGAAGGGGAAACCGCAGGGGTTGTTCGGCTTGTTCGGATTCCGAGGAAAATTGCGCCAGCGATTCCAGGACCGTGGGGCCGGTGTGCCAGGCCATCTGCGGGCTGGGCGTGGCGATGTTGTCCCCGCGCTTGGCACTGGCGGGGATCACGAACTGGGGCGTCACGTCGAGTTGTGACAGGAACGCGCGATATTCTTTTTCAATGAGCGCGAACGTCTCCTGGCTGTAGTCCACGAGGTCCATTTTGTTCACGACCACGGTGACCTGTTTCACGCCCAGCATCGACAGCAACAGGCCGTGCCGTTTGGATTGGTCCCTGACCCCTTCCAGTGAATCGATCAGCAAGAGGGCGGCTTCGGCGCGCGCGGCGCCGGAGATCATGTTTTTCAGGAATTCCTTGTGCCCGGGTGCGTCGATGATGATGTATTGACGTCCGGCCCATTGGAAAAAAGTGCGAGCCGTGTCGATGGTCACGCCCTGCTGTTGTTCTTCCAGGAAGGCGTCGAACAGGAAGGCGTATTCAAATTCTTTGCCCTGTTGTTTGCAGATGGCCTGGATTTTTTCGACTTTGCCTTCCGGCAGGGTGCCCGTATCCGCATACAGGCGTCCCAGCAGCGTCGATTTGCCGTGGTCCACGCTGCCGACGATGACGATGTTCATCCGGTCACGGACGTCCACGGTCGCCGGTGTATCGGTCTTACATGTAGCCATCTTTTCGGAGTAACTCCATGCCCCGGCCTTCGTCCTGCGCGCGACCGGCGCGTTCGGCCACTTTCGTGGCGCGCAGTTCTTCGATGATTTCATCAACCGTGGACGCGGTGGATTTGATAGGGAAGGTGCAGGGCGCGCACCCCAGACTTCGGTATCGCGTCCCGTCGCCCCTGTTCAGATACAGGTCCATAAAGGGGATGTTTTCGAGCTTGATGTATTCCCAGATGTTGATTTCCGTCCAGTCCAGCAGGGGATGAATCCGGATATGGGTGTTCGGCGGGAACGAGGTCTTGAATTGATCCCACAGTTCCGGGGGCTGGTCACGGAAATCCCAATCGTTGTTCTTGTCGCGCGGGGAGAAATACCGTTCCTTGGCGCGTGTGCTTTCTTCGTCCGCGCGGACGCCCAGTATGATACCCGTGTACCCTTTCTCCTCCAGCAGCAGTTTGAGCCCGTTGGTTTTGAGCGCGGTACAGCATTCGACCCGGCCCCGTTCATGGTTCATCCCTTCGGCCAGGGCTTGCTTGTTCTGCCCGACCACCAGGTTGAGTCGCCATTCACGTGCCAGTCGATCCCGGTACTCGATCATGGAGGGAATCTTGTAACTGGTATCCACGTGCAGAAGCGGAAACGGTACGTGCCCGAAGAAGGCCTTACGGGCCAACCATAAGAGCACCGTGGAGTCCTTCCCCATGGACCAGAGCATGCCCAGGTTATCGAAGTGTTTATACGCCTCGCGAAAAATATAGACACTCTGGTCTTCCAGTTGCCGCAGATGTCTCATGCGTGTACGACCTTCTGCTGTCCGACTCCCTCTCCCC
>VYFB01000135.1:23066-28371 GCA_009842645.1 Nitrospira sp. SB0677_bin_15
GCCGCAGATGTCTCATGCGTGTACGACCTTCTGCTGTCCGACTCCCTCTCCCCTGGTGGGAGAGGGCTGGGGTGAGGGGGGCTCTATATATCTCATGCATGCACCACCTTCTGCTCACTGACTCCCTCTCCCCCGGCGGGAGAGGGCTGGGGTGAGGGGGGAGTTATTGTGAAGGTTTGCCTCGCGCTTTCAAGCGACGGCGGTGATGCAGCAAGATTCGCCAGTTTTTGCGCAGCCGCGCCGGAGTCCAATGCCTTTTTCGCCAACGGCACGCCTTCGGCAATGGAATGGGCCCGCCCTCCGGCATACAGGAACATGGCGGCGTTGTAGACGACCCAGTCGCGGAACCGGTCCCGGATCTGTCCTGCGCCCTGGTTGCGCAGGACGCGCTGAATCATGTCCGCTTCATGAGCCGGGATGTCGTTCGGGGACTGGGAATCCACGGCCATGTGCTGGAACGAGCCTGGGATGAGCCGAACGTCCTCGGGTTTGAGCGACAAAGGGGTCACGCGGTTGTCACGCAATTCGCGCATGGTCGTCAGGGTCGTCATCGAGAGTTCGGGAAATCCTTCCACCCCCTGGAATACCAGGAGCCTGCGCCCACCGATCATATTCACGACTTCCGGGATCTTTTCGAGGTACGGCGGATGAGCCACACCCACCACTTGCGAGTGCGTCCGCATGGGATTCAGGAGCCGGGCGACCTGATGGAACAGGTTTTGAGCTCCCAGTTGTTCGCGTAATGCCAGTAACCCGGCCAGGGGAGGATGATACAGCGCGAGGTCCAGATACGCGAAGCCTTCATTTTGCAACGCGCCGGCAAGATCGTCTCCTTGCAACGCGCTGGGAATGCCCAATTGTGCCAACACTCGTGGCAGGTCGGAGGACACCATGGGATTGTCAACGCCGTGAAACAGGATGGCGGCCCCGGCGGAGGCGGCAACAATGGCTGCGGGCAGGCATACGTGATACGTATTGTGTTTTTCGGCATAGACCGGCACATCCACGACGTTGAGACCGGCCGGCGTGATGATCGGCGCAACGTAGCTACGCGTGGCCGCGGTGAACGAGGCTAATTCCGTCACGCCTTCCAACTTGATCCGCATGGCCATCAAGAAAGCCCCGGTCTGGTGGGGAGTGGCGTTGCCTTCGATCATAGCCCGGGCGGCCTGTTTGGCTTCGTCCCAGGAGAGGTCTCTGACTCCGCGTTGCCCTTTTCCGATTTTGGTGATGAGTTGGTGCATCAGTGGTGCCTATGGTGCGTGAAATTCAGTGTGGTGGTTGTTCTAAAGTGTTTGCTGTTCGGGAAGATGGTTACTTGTGTAGCCCACATTCGATTTTTTCAAGGGTCTGCCATCGCCCTGAACGCGGATCAGCACCCGGCTGAACGGGCGCCGTGCAGTGCGTGCATCCGATGCTGGGATAGTTCTGGTCATGGAGCGCATTGTACGGCACGTCATGCGTTTTGATGTAGGCCCACACCTGATCGTTGGTCCACGCCGCCAGTGGATTGAACTTGACGAGGCCGAACTTGGCGTCCCATTCCACCAGGCCCGCGTTGGCGCGCGTGGGCGATTGGTCGCGACGAATGCCGGTCACCCACGCCGCGTAGTTTTTCAAAGTTTTGGTCAACGGCTCGACTTTCCGAATCCGGCAGCATTCATCAGGCTGCCGGACCCATAACAGGTCTCCGAATTCTTTCGCCTGCTCCGTGGGCGTGAGCGCCGGCGCGACGCGAATCACCTGCTTGGAAGAAACCTTGTATCGGTCGATCAGGCGGTCACGCACGGCGTAGGTTTCCGGAAAGAGGAAATCCGTGTCCAGATAAAACAGCGAGGCTTGCGGGTTGAGGCGGTGCATCATGTCCCATAGCACCACGTCCTCCGCACCGAAACTGCACGCCAATACGACCCTGGGGAAAAATCGTTCCAAGGCATAAGCCAGGATCTCTTGCGGCGATTGGCCTGCAAAGCGTTGGTTCAGTTCCTGAATCGCTTCTGCTGAAAAATTCGTTTGCACGGTTTCCGTCACGGCTGACACCAGTCTTCTCTGTCTTCCCCCTCACCCCAACCCTCTCCCTCCAGGGGAGAGGGAGCCTGCTGGTTACCCTCCTTTGTAAGGAGGGGCGAGGGGAGGTAGAGCCTAACTTTCCACTTTTTCCACCAGCACCTTGAAATGTTGCTCGTCGGCTTCCAACGGGTCCTCGCCGAGGACTTTGTGGCCGTCATTGCGCAGACTCATAGGCACGTTCTTAATGGGTTCTCCGGCATCCAGCCAGACTTCCAATCGTTCACCCTCGTCCATCATTTCCAGTTTCAACTTGGTTTTGACGTAGTTCAGCGGGCACATGACCCCTCGAAGATCCAGCACGGTCACGTCTTGAACAGGTTCGCTTTGCGCGGCGGACTCCGCTTGGGCCGGTTCCGTCGCGGCCGGGCCTTCTTCGGCGAGTCCGAGCTTGAGATCCTCGCCGACAGCTTCGGTCAATTTCCGGCAATGTTCCACAAACCCTTTGGCAAAGGCCATTTTTGGGTTGGTGAATGCAGAGGAATTGTCCTTGGTGCCCAAGTCGCTGACGGTCCGGGCCAACCCCCGATACCTTTGCGGAATGAGCCCGTTCTGCCGGTCGGCAAACTGATCGAATTCCGCCAGCGTGTCGGCATCGGTGTTCGGATCGATGCCCTCGGTCACGAGCAGGGCCTTGGCTCCGGCCACCACGGCGCGATAAGCCTTGTTGATCGCCATGGCGTACTGATGTTTCTCGGCGAGAATGCGGGCTTGATACAGTTCCTGTTCGGCTTCCAGGATGCGGTTGTCGATCATCTCGATGGCGCCGCCGGCGCATTCACCGGGTCCGAGATCTTCGAGTGTGAATTCCTCTTCCGCTTCCCAATCGAAGTAGTACGAGGGGTCGTCATCAAAGGACGGCAGAATGGAATGGCCGATCAGTTCTTCCTTGAGCGCGTTCTTGCCTGTCCGCTTGAGAAAGGCATGCAGGCTTTCGCCTTCCTGTCGGTCGCGCCGATACACGTCGAGCAGGTGCGAGACCGCGGCAGGCACGTTCTTGGCCGGGAGCTTGATCGTCATGTGTCCGACTTCCGCGGTGCCGTTGACCCGTCCCCCGAGATGCAGTTCATACACCGGGGCGACGTGGTTGCCGACACGTTTGCCCACCCCGTGCAGCCCGATGGTCGAAATATGATGCTGGGCGCACGAATTATGACAGCCACTGATATGGATTGTGGTCCCTTTCAAGTCTTCGGGGACCTGGCCGGGCGGAAAGACTTCGGCCAAGGCGCGGGCAACGCCCTTGGATGAGGTGATGCCCAGACCGCAGGTATCGGTTCCCGGGCAGGCCACGATGTCCTCGGTTTTGTTCGCGCCGGGTTGTGCCAGCCCGTGGGCGTTTAATTCCTCGTGAAAGGCCTCAAGCTGTTCATCACCCACCCAGCGAATAATCAGGTTTTGCCCGATCGTGGTGCGCACGTTGCCGTTGGAATAGCGTTCGGCCAGATCAGCTACGACCAGCATTTGTCCTGCGGTGATGTCGCCCGTCGGCAGGCGCAGCACGGCTGCGGAAAATCCGTCCTGCCGTTGTTTCACCACGTTGGTACGGCACCACGTGGCGAACGCAGAGACTGGAGCTTCATCAGGGTGACCGCCATTGCCGTTGCCTCCATTCTTGGCCGGCATGATGAGGGGAGCCGGGTCGGCATGCGGGAGAAGTTTCATCGGCGGATGCATGGGCTTGGCGCCGAACATTTCTTCATAGGCGGCTTCCCACCGGCGCTTAAATTCTTCAAACCCCAGTTTCTCGATCACGAACTTCATGCGAGCCTTGCTGCGGTTTTTCCGATTACCCAGATTGTCGAAGACCTTGATAACGGCTTCGATAGACGGAATCAGGTCATCCATGGGCACAAATTCCCGGAGCAGGTGCGCGATGCGCGGAGCCGCGCCCAATCCGCCTCCGACCACCATGCGGAATCCGATCGTGCCGTCTTCGGCCTTCTTCGCCAGCAAGCCGACGTCGTGGATGGGGGTCATGGCACAATCGTGATTGCAGCCGGAAAACGCAATCTTGAATTTTCGCGGCAGGCTCTGGTTGAGCGGGTTGCGGAGCAGGTGTCGCGCCACGGTGTTCGCGTAGGGGGTCACATCAAAGACTTCGCCCTGGCAGACGCCGGCCAGGTGGCAGGCCGTGACGTTGCGGACGGTGTTGGCGCAGGCCTCGCGGGTGGTGAGTCCCACTTCTTCCAGCTTGCGCATGACTGTGCTGACCTGCGGCAGGGGCACGAAGTGCAATTGAATATCCTGCCGGGTCGTCACGTGGCCGACGCCTGTGGCATAGGTCTCGGCGAGTTCGGCAACGCGGCGTACCTGGTTGGACGTCATCCCGCCAAAGGGAATTTTGATGCGCACCATTTGCACGTCCGCCTGCCGTTGGCCGTAAATGCCATATTGCAACCGGAACGGCTTAAAGAGATCCAAGGTGACGTCACCTGTCTGCAACCGTTTGACCTCATCTTCAAATGTTTCGATTTCCTCTTGAATCTCTTGAGGGATGGGGAGGGTATGAATCTCAGGAAACGTGGTGGAACGGCCCGTGCTCATGATGTGCCTCCGGATGAAATGGGGAATAGGCTCCTTAAATGTGATACATCGGTGCTCGTTGTTGTTCGAGCTCCGTATATTGTTCAATCAGGGATTGCAGCGTGACCGAACTCAAAATCTCTTGCTCGGCCTGGTACACGCGATCCCACAGTTTCGATAATAACGCCTCTCGATGGGGAGGCTGCAAGGCCCGCCCGTTCGTGCCGGACTCTCGGGTCTCCGGCTCGGCTTGACCGTTCATCGTTTCCACGATGACGGCCACGGATACTTCCGCTGGGGGTTGTCGCAGCACGTATCCTCCCTGTGGTCCCCTGATGCTGTCAACGATGCCGCCTTGCTTCAAGGCGTGCAGCACCTGCTCGATAAAACGGGGAGGGATGGTTTGCCTCCGGGCAATCGTCCTGGCCTGCACCGGACCCTCTCCATATCGCAACGCGAGATCCAACGTTGCAAAAATCGCATACGTCACTTTCAACGGAACCTTCAGCATTTCAATTCATACATTTCCGATAGGAATTGTAGAATTATAGAAATTCACTCAGGTTATGTCAATACCATTCACGGAACTTCGTCGTGCGGGGGCGAAACCCCGCGAGAACCTTTCTCTTCCTGTCATTCCTGTAAATGTTCACTCATTCGTTGATAGCATGCAGGGGCTGCCTACAAGCAGGGAGGGCGGACACCCGTTCGC
>VYFB01000143.1 GCA_009842645.1 Nitrospira sp. SB0677_bin_15
TCCGGGACGCCTTGCCCTGCATCCCGCTATCACACTTAATCAGAGGTTCCTTAACGGCAAACCATCAGGAACAAGTCGAATGGTCAGACGGGAGAGGACGCGATGAACAGGAATGGAGGAGGCACAGCCGTCACTGCAAAGTCACGTGCGCCCTGCCTTCTTTGGGTCACGCTACATGAGCGACTGCGCGAACAACCTCACTGCGAGTCTGACGCCTACGGGGCCGCGAGACGGGGTAGGGAACCGGCGCATTCTCCCCGGGCGGCAAAAGGGCCTCTACCTGTATCTTGAATGAGTTCAGCAATGCCTTGTCCGGGTCATTGCGGGAAAGCACCCGTAACCCGATCAACAGGCTTAGCAAGGTACGAGCGGTTGTAGCCGGAATCAACTCCTGGGAAATTTCTCCCCTGGCTTGGCCTTGTTCGATCATTTTGCGGAAAAAATTTTTTTCTACGTAGGCGAAGGTTCGATTGACGATTCTTGCCACCGTTGTGTCATGCGGGGATATTTCCAAGGCCGTGTTGATGATATAACATCCGTTTTTTTCCTCACCCTTCACTATTCCATCACAAATTTCGTCGAATAAGGCGATAATGGCCTGGCGGGGTGGATTTGTTTTTCTGAGCCTTGCGAAAAAGGGCTTCGCGTAGGTGTCAGTATAGTTGTGCAAGGTTTCGATAAAGAGGGCATACTTATCGCCGAACGTGTCATACAGGCTGGCCCGGTTGATACCCATGGTTTCCACGAGATCCTGCAGGGAAGTCCCCCTGTAACCTTGATGCCAGAAGATCTCCATCGCTTTCTGCTTGACTTCGTCAACGGTAAATTGTTTTTTCCTCGGCATGGCTATAGACCCCTTCTTTCTTTGGTCTTTGATCTAAAGCACTAAATGTCTCATTTTATATCAGAAATACAACCAAAATTTCAAGTAGACCGGAGATCAGGCGCTAAAAGTTATTCCTTCCACGTGAAACCGGCTGCACCGGCGAGGGTCCTGGGAGTCTGTAAACCGGTGTGGCGTTTATCGTCGATGATCCAGGTTGGATAACTGCGAATGTTGTTTGCCGCGCACGGTGCGGTGAGAGGACTGCCACGCCCCCCGGAGCTGCATTCCACGTACGGCAGCCGTTTCGCGGACGCTTTGAACAGTGCTTTCTGTTCCTGGCAACGTGGACACCAATAGGCTCCGTAAAACTTGGCTCCCGTCTCGGTCAGGTGGACGGCCAGCGCCTGAAGCTGTGGGTCCTCGGGACCGGCCGCTTCGTCAAACACCCCGCTGTAGTGGAGGTGAAGTCCTCCGACGATGAGCACGGCGACTACGCTCGCTTCCTTCAATGACGTCGCCCAATCGGGGGGGCGCTGCACGAGGGGCAGGATCATGATGGCCGTGATGACGCCGAATGAGGCGAGGCAGTAGGCGCACGTTGCTTCGATTTCCACGATGGAGATCACGGTCAGGTAGGCACTGATGCCGAACCCGCCGACTGCGACAAAAATCAGGGGAGTCCAACTTTTGAGTTTTGTCCTGGTTTGCCAAGCCAGCGCGGCCAACACGAGGTAGGTGAGCAGACCCCACGTGGCCATGGGCATTCCCATAAACGTGGCCCAGCGACTGTTTTGAACAAGGTCGCATCCCGACCCCTCGCTACAGAAAGCCGGGCGTGCTTCAAACAAGGCGGTGTAACTGAGGTACGTCGTCAGCACGACGCCAAGGACGCTCAGCGTGAGCAGGACGAGGATAAGCGGGGCGTTCGGAGCCGGCGCGCGAGTTGGCGCAGTGTGCCGGAGACTCCCCGCACTCCCGGCCTTTTGCCTTTTACGGTGCTTTGCCATGGCAGTTGGTGTTCATTGCTTGATTGACAATTCCTGCTCTTTCCTCCATTCCCTTCCTTTGCCTGCCCTGAGCGAAGTCGAAGGGTAAGGAGGGGTGTAGGGAAGGTAGAGAAAGAGAAGGAACTGAATTGAAGCGTACTTCATGATACTTGTTGCCGCGTGGAGGACGCAAAGGTTTCTCTCACTCCAAAGCATGGGACAGGACCTTTCCCATAATCACCCGTAGCACTTTTTTTTTGTGTTGCCGCAGGATGCGGATGCTGACTGTCTGCAAGGGGCGCGTGTGTTCGATCACGTACGTCTTGAGTTGACTGGCTGAGTTAACCGGCTGGCCGTCGATCGACAGCAGGACGTCGCCTTTCTTGAATCCCGCCCGTCGTGCCGGTCCCGTTGCCTGCGCTACGGTCATGTGCCATCGATTTTCAAATTTGACGGAACTAAGTTGTAGCCCGAGTTTCGAAAAGTGAAACGGCTGTCCCTGCTTGAGGGCCGTCACGATTTTGTTGACCAACGGTCCTGGTACGGCAAAGGCGAACCGGCTGCATCGACGTTCCTCTCGAACGGTTTCGGTTTGAATGATCGCATGGACAAGGCCGACGATTTCTCCTTGCGCATTGAACAACCCTCCGCCGGAATTGCCGCTGCATGCTGAAAGGTCGACTTGCAGGAGACGGGATTGTACAGTTTGCAAAAACGTATTGGGATTGCCGACGTGTCCATAACTGATTGCAGGACCCCAACCCAGGGGGTAGCCCACGGTGAAGACCCGTTCTCCCGGCAAGGCTTCGGTTTGACTGAAGGTCCGTGCTGCAAGTCCGTGGGGCACCTTCTCTTGAGAGATGCGGTACAGGGCAACGTCCAAAAAGTGATTCACACCGACTAATGCGGCAGGTGCTTCCTCCAGGGTGCTGGCTATAACGGACACGTGAGGAGTGTCCGCTGTTGTTCCGGCGCCCTGGCGCTTTGTGGCGTGTCGGGCAGTAAGGATATAGCCGTCTCCCAGGTAAATTCCCGACCCTCTCACGGAGAAAGCCTTCCCGTCAGGCTGAGCCGATTGAGCGAGAATGCCCACGGTTCCGAGTTTGGCTTGTTCGACAACTTCGGCAAAGTCGGCTGTATTGGCCCAAGGCAGCGACGGAATGAGCAGGGACCCGCTCCAAGTCACGCACGTAATGATTGTTTTCAGCATGGTATCGTGCATTGCGATGCTATGCTTGAACTGTCCATTTCTCAAGTTCCCACGTGCTTTGAATGCGATTCCAGTGTACCATAAAGGACCCCCTGATTTATTGTGATCAGTGAAAGAAAGGAGCCACCGTCATGAAAATGGACAAAGTTGTTCTTTTGCTCGTGTTGGGCGGCGGGCTGATCGTCGGTATGAACGGCACGTCGGTTAGTCAAACGGCCAAGGAAAATTATGCGATCGCCACGTTTGCCGGAGGATGTTTCTGGTGTATGGAAGGCCCGTTCGATGAGCTCGATGGAGTGATTTCCACGACGTCGGGGTATACCGGTGGGCAGACGGTCGATCCGACCTATGAAGACGTCTCCGCCGGGGGAACCGGACACGCCGAGGCCGTTCGGATAACGTATGATCCTCAGAAAATCAGTTATCGCGAGTTATTGGCCGTCTACTGGCCCAATACGGACCCCACGACGCCAAATGCCCAGTTCTGTGATCATGGCGACCAGTATCGGCCCGCGATTTTTTATCACAATGATGAACAGCGTGAATTGGCGGAAGCCTCGAAAGACGAAATCGAACGGACCAAGACGTTCAGTGCTCCGGTCGTCACGGAAATTACTCAAGCCACGGCGTTTTATCCGGCAGAGGAATACCACCAGGATTTTTATCAGAAAAATCCCATTCGATATAAATTTTACCGCTTGACCTGTGGACGCGACTCCCGGTTGGCTGTGTTGTGGGGAGACGATGGCGGCGGGCATTCCTGAAGGAACCTCTGCTTTACGGCACTATCGGGCGCATGGCTGCGTTGTGTCCTCGCTCAACCCTCACCTATCTCGTTTGATAAGCTTCGGGTTTCGCTCCGGGACGCCTTGCCCTGCATCCCGCTATCACCATAAATCAGAGGTTCCTGAAGGTCATGGTGGCTTGTCGATTTCGAGAAGTTGCGATAAGGTACGGCGATCTTCCTGTCGGAGTACACGTGACATTCAGAGGTTCCTTCACCGTGAGATGACCATGCGGCTCTCAGGTCGGCAAATCGGACTCTTGAAGGAGTACATGCATGATCTGGTTGAGCAGGCCAAACAGGAAGAGGCCACCACGGCGGCATTCGGGTATGCCTCCAAGCCGTATCGGGCCGATCAGGCTATTTCAGACCTGTTGGCCATCCTGGATGACCGTATCGAATCGGAAGGCGTTCAGGTCGGATTATCAGTCGAGTTTCTGCATCACATGTGGACCTTGTGCAACAAGGCTAACGATCAGGTGCAGGACGCGGTTTGGTTGAAGCGTAGTCTGGATGGAGAGCCGGCGACAAAAGCCCGAGTTCGCGAACTGACGTATCAAGCCTTGCTGGAGTATCTTGAAAGTCTGCCCGAGAACCTGCGGTCGTCTTCCGACTGACCGTCTCTTCTTTTGGAACCTCTGATTCAGTGTGATAGCGGGATGCAGGGCAAGGCGTCCCGGAGCGAA
>VYFB01000132.1 GCA_009842645.1 Nitrospira sp. SB0677_bin_15
AAGGCAATTAAAACAGTGGGTTAAAAGAGAACTCGGTTAGTTATCTAGGACAGCCTTTTTTTTAACGTTTGCCACTTTTCAGTTGCACCTTGTGCAGGTCCATCAGATCGTTGCATTCATTCGTTGACGGAATGAGATGTTACCCACATCATAATTGTCATTCCGAGCAAAGCGAGGAATCTCGTAGTTGAGGTGCTCGATTCTTGCGGGAGAGATTCTTCGCCTCCGGCTCAGAATGACAAGTGGAGACTATCGGATTGCCCTACGCTAATCCGCCTTCCTTGATTACCCCCTCATCCTGCCCTCTCCCTATTTCCCGCTTAATGCAGGAAATGGGAGAGGGTTTATGCTGCTGATGTAATTTCCGATGGACTGCAGAAGGTTGACCGCTGGCGAGTTGTTGAAGCAATTCTGCTTTTTATGCGACATATCCTGGCTTTGTCTGCTCCTTGACGGACACCTGAACGTCAGTTAATCTGTATCTGCTATGGCTGTTATGCTTTCAAAGACCTATCAGGCCTTGAAGGCTGCTGGCGTCTCTGATGAACAGGCACGGGACGCGGCGGAAGAAATTGCGGGGCTTGATTCTCGGCTTATTCGCTTGGAGATCAAAGTTAACCTTGTGTTAGGCGGAGTCGGCCTGCTCTTGCCGGGTGTACTTACCCTCATCATCAAAGCGTTTCTGTAGTCTTGCCAAACCCCGTGGGTCGCTGTGATTTCTCGGTTTCGCTGCACGGCGTTCGGCGGCACACATAGCCCTCCCCAGGGAGACCGTGCGGCCTTTACCCGCTCCCGGAGTTCTTCCATATCAATGTAGATCACCGTTCGCTTCTATCACCATCCAATTCGCCGAGTAGGTCTTGAAGCGGCGCAACCGGTTGCGGCGTTGGAAGTTTCCCCGCACCGAGCAGTGCCGGTGGCGTCAACCATCCTTTGCGCACAGTCTCGGCTAACGGGGCATCGGCCAGTATCGGGGTTCTGGTTATTTGGGGAGGACCGATTTCTGCAATTACCCGACCGTGGTCCGTTACCAGAATGATTTCGCCCGATGCCGCCAGCCGTACGTACTCACTCAGCCGCCTGTTGAGTGCTTTCATGCCAACTGATTTCATGGGACAATAAAGTAGGAACTGGAAGCTACCATGTCAAATTTGCTGCTTGCTCACCTACCGCCCCACGCTTGAAGCACGTGTTGGCTCGTGGTAAGGTGACGACATCATGGTTTTCGATACCTTGAGATCCGTTGAGGAATTGCAAGAAGCTGGAATTCCTGAGAACCAGGCCAAAGCGCAAGTGCGAGTTTTTCAACAGATCATCGAATCCGACCTCGCCACCAAACGCGACATGAAAGAACTGGAGCAAAAACTGCAACAAGAAATGCGAGAATTCGAATACCGTCTCACTATCAAGCTTGGGTTAATGGTGGTCGCATCGACTGGTTTGATTTTGGGAACCATTCAATACCTGATCCTTCCTTCTCCTTGATTCTTTCGCCTTCCGTTTTCTCTTCTAACAACCCCATCAAAGGAGCCTTCATGAAGACCTTCTTTTGGGTGTCGTATCCGGAAATAACGCTGTTGGCACCTTTAGGGTTGACGATCGCATGACGTTGAAAACGGACATGAGAGCGGCGTGGTATTTTCCTGTTCTTCTCTCGATGATCCTGTCCGCAATCTTTTCGGGTTCGGTATTTGCGCAAACTGCTGCGCTTTTAAAAGAATCCAAGGGGCTTCAGCTTCTTGAAGAGATTCAGGAGGCGATTTCGCAGTTAGCTGAGCACGTCACGCCGACGGTGGTGGGTGTGTCCGCTATCCGGCAACTTTCCTCTCCCGGAAAAATCCCGCGTCAGGGTCGCTTCAAGGTGCCGGGGGCGGGTTCAGGCGTAGTTATTCATGAAGATGGCTATATCGTGACCAACAACCACGTCATCAATAACGGCGTGGAAGCTGAAGTCCACTTTTCCGATCAATCGACGCTGGTTGCGAAAATTGTGGCGCAGGATCCCGATACCGACCTTGCGTTGTTGAAGGTTGAAACGGAGCGGAAACTCCCGATTGCGACGTTTGGGGATTCCAGCACCGTGAAAGTCGGACAATGGGTCCTGGCCGTGGGCAATCCGTTCGGGTTGGACCGGACCGTTACCCTGGGAGTCGTGAGCGGGATCGGCCGGGAAAACATGAATTTGTCCCGGTATGAGAACTTCATTCAAACCGACGCGTCGATCAATCCGGGAAATTCCGGCGGGCCGCTCTTTAATTTGCGGGGCGAGGTCATCGGGATCAATACGGCCATTATCAATTTCGCGCAGGGCATCGGCTTTGCGATTCCGTCCAATATGGCAAGCCGGATTATCGAGCAACTCAAGACGGGCGGGAAAGTGGTTCGTGGATGGCTCGGGGTCGGGATTCAGCCGCTGACGCCTCAACTTGCGGAGAAATTCGGCGTCCCTGACGGCAAAGGCGTGCTGGTCAATGAAGTCTTTGCCGGCGACCCCGCGGATCAGGCAGGTCTGAAATCCGGGGACATCATCACCCGAATCGGCAATGAACGCCTGGAGTCTCCCAATCAGTTGTCACGGGTAGTGGCTGGTTTCTCCCCGGGCGATAAGGTCATGGTCCACGTCATCAGGGATGGGGCGTTGCTCGAACTCCCCGTCTTGCTGGGCATAAAACAAGAAAAGCCGATCGTGGCGTCCGTGCCCCCGACTACGGCGGAAGTGGATTTAGGAATCGACGTGTCGCCCATCACCGATGAATTAGCCGAACAGTTTTCCCTGGAACAGAGAGAGGGCATTCTGGTTGTTCAGGTCGTTCAGGGGAGCGTGGCGTATGGGGAAGGATTGCGAAAGGGAGATATCATTCAGGAAGTGAATCGCGCCGCGGTGGTCACCATGCGGGAATTCCGGCGCATTCTTAAAGAGGTTCAACCCGGTGAGACCATCCTTCTGCGGATCCTTCGAGAGTCGAAGGCGTTTTTTGTGGTATTGAAACCGTAGGGATCAGTCTTTCCCCCCTCACCCTACCCTCTCCCACCAGGGGAGAGGGTTTCAGAAGACCTGCCTAGTGAAGAGTCACGTCCTTTAAGAACACCGACTGGAGAGTTTTCGACTTCTTGCATCGGGCGAATTCGAGGAGTTGGCAGAGGACGTCCATCAGCCACAAAATGGCGGACGACGTCTTCGATGACTTCGCATAACTCGCTATAGAGCCTTACCGGATTCTCTCCGTGGATGCCTGTGATTAAATCAGGGCATTTGCCGATATAGGTTTGGTCTTCTTCGCTCCACTCGACCCATTTATGATATTGATCACTCTGTTTCATCGCTGTTCTCTTTTCCTCCCCTTTGTAAGGGGAGGTCAGGTGGGGTAGAGCCGAAGCTCATGAGGCACCGAGCCGACCTGTGACCCGAGATCGGCCATTCCCCCTCACCCTGCCCTCTCCCGCCGGGGGAGAAGGTTCTATAGGAAGGGAGAGGAGATTACGCTTTCTTGCTTCAAGACGAGGCGGCGGCTTTTTCGGCTTTGTGTTCTTCGACGACCTTGTTGACGACTTCGCGGGGGGCTTGTTCGTAGCCGGAAAATTCCATGGCGTAGGAGCCTTTTCCCGCGGTGATGGAGGTCAGGACTGGTGCGTATTTCAGGATTTCAGCCAACGGGACCACGGCTTTCACGATTTGGTTGTGTCCCTTGGCATCCATGCCCAGGATCCGGCCGCGCCGGCTGTTCAGATCGCCGATGACCGCTCCGACCATGTCGTCCGGCGCGGACACTTCGACGTTCATGATGGGCTCAAGAAGCACGGGCTGTGCCGATTCCATGGCTTTTTTGAATCCCATCGAGGCCGCAACCTTGAAGGCCATTTCCGACGAATCCACGGGGTGATGGGAGCCGTCATAGACTGTCACTTGTACGTCCACGACCGGGAAGCCGGCGAGAATACCTTCATGCATGGCTTCGACCACGCCTTTCTCCACCGCGGGGATAAAATTTCGCGGGATCACGCCGCCGACGATTTTATTGAGAAATTCAAATCCGCCGTTGCGCGGTAACGGATCGAGTTGAAGCCAACAGTCGCCGTATTGCCCGTGGCCGCCCGTTTGTTTTTTGTGTTTTCCCTGGGCTTGGGCCATTTTTTGAATGGTCTCACGATAGGCGACTTTCGGCGTATGTAAATTGACGTCCACTCCGTATTTGCGATGGAGTTTTTCCAGGGTCAACTCGATATGCGTCTGGCCGACTCCACTCAACAACATTTCCTTGGTCTCGTCATTCCGGATGAATTCCAATGACGCATCTTCTTCAACCAGCTTGTGAAGCCCCAGGCTGACTTTATCGATGTCGCCCTTGGATTTTGGTTCCAAGGCAAAGGACATCACGGGCCGGCGGAGCGACACCGATGGAAACACGATCGGGGCCTTGTCCGTACAGATCGTGTCGCCCGTCTGAGTTTCCTTTAATTTTCCCATGACCACGATCTCGCCGGCCTTGGCCTGTTGCGTCTGCGTGCTCTTTTTCCCTTGCATGTAATACAAATGTCCGCCTTTTTCCTTGACGTTTCTCACGGAATTGAAAAAGGTTGAATCGGCTTCGAGCACACCGGAACAGACCTTGAGATACGTGAGCCGTCCCATGAAGGGATCGATAGTCGTCTTGAATACATAGCCGGAAAGCGGTTCTTTGGCGTCCATGGGCCGCACAAGTTCTTCGCTCGTTTGAGGATGAGATCCAGCCGACTGCATGGCTTCGGTTCGCTCTTCCGGAGACGGCAGACATTGAATCATGGCTTGATGCAGAACCGTGGTGCCGAGATTCAAGAGAGCCGAGCCGCACAAGACAGGAATGAATTGGCGTGTTTTCGTGCCCAGAACCAGCCCTTGCAGGATCTCCTCTTGCGTCAGCTCTCCTTCACCAAGATATTTCTCCACTAATTCATCATTGGTCTCAGCCACCGTTTCGACCAATTGTTTTCGCAATTCGGCAATTTTTTCTTTCAGGTCCGCAGGAACGTCTTCTTCCTGCACCTTATGACTGTTCGGAACGGGGATCACGGCCTTTTGCGTCACCAGGTCGACCACGCCCCGGAGGTTCGCTTCTTCTCCGACCGGATAGGCAATCGGCACACACTTGGCCTCGAGTGCTTCCTGAATTTCCGCTAACGTGGCGTCGAACTTTGCTCGCTCTTTGTCCAGTTCGTTGATAAAGATCAGGCACGGCAGTTCACGTGCTTGAATATATTCCCATATTCGATCCAATTCCGACCGTATGCCTGAAGTCCCGACGACCAACACTGCGCCGTCCGCCACGTGGATGGTGTTCTTGGTATCGGCGAAGAAATCCAAGGAACCCGGTGTGTCGAGCAGGTTCAGGAACGTTTCCTTGTACTCATACTGAAGAAGGGCCGTACTCATGGAATGATGGTGCTGAATTTCTTCCGCCTCGAAGTCTGCCACCGTGTTTCCATTGGCGTTTGTTCCCATCGACGACGTCACGCCGGCGGAAAACAGCAGGGCTTCTACGAGAGACGTTTTCCCGGCACCGACATACGACGTGACAACAACGTTTCGGATAGATTGAGAATGTGTCATACGCCCTCCCTTAGTATGTGGGACCATTCTAGGCTTGGCCAAATTGGGGTGTCAATGAAAGGCAGGATGAAGGGCGAATGGAAATGTTGACCGATTCATTGACAGAATAAGAGGCAGACGACACCATATCTGTCATCCCGGACAAAAGAACTGGATCCCCGATTAAGAATGTCGGGGACGGATCCAGGGTCTTTATTTTTTTCTTGTTTCGCGAAGATACGGACTCTGGATTCCTGCTTCCGCAGGAATGACGGATGGGGACTATTTTTTACCAATGACAGAATCGGATTATTGTGTGTCAATGAACCGCCGTCGCGACGCACTCCGTTCAGTCACGGACTTCTCATGACCAATACCAGAATCCTGATGCCCCGCCTGATGGCAGCTCTTTGTTTCGGGCTTTTCGCGGGTGCCATGGCCCTTGACGGCTTTGAACCCCCAAAAACTTTTGCCTCGGATCTTCGTCAAGGCATCTGGTACGGGTTTCAATTCGGCTTGCCGCTGTTTGTCGGTGGAATCTGTCTCGTTGGCAAACGGTGGAGTGCCATGGTCGGAGTGATGTATGGAACAATCGGCTTGGCCCTGGACATTGCCACGTTTGTACAGAGCGTGACCGGCGGAACGGATTCAGGACATTTTGTCGGCTTGGTCATTCTGACCGCCTTTTTCAACTTTCTTCTCATCGTGATCGGCGGGCGGCAAGTTCTGACCGTCTGATGGCGTCTATACCCTCCCCTCGATGATGACCCCATCCCAATCACCGGTGCCTTTCTTTAATTGAAGACACCGGGGCTTTTTGAATCCGGAGGTTTTGAGCCATTGCTGGACGTCCTGGGCGCTGTAGGTATTGCCCGTCGGAGTGAACAGGAGCATCGTGACTGCAAACAGGTTGGTTTCCAGGGCATCACACCCCGATTTGTTCATCAGGAACGTGTCCTGAATCAGAATCCGTCCGCCTGGATTGAGCGCGCGTTTAAGTTTTTTGAACAGGGTCTTGTTTTCCGCCGGCGAAAAGATATGCAGTACGTTTGACATCCACGTCACGTCGAATTTGCCCGGAACCGGATTTTCAAAAAGATCACCGGGGTAACAGGACAGTCGTTTGCCGTGTCGTAAAGGCTGGGCGATCTCTTGGGCAACTTCAAGGGCCGGCTGGCGATCCCAGATGCCTGCATGCAACGTGGGATTTTTCTTCAGGAATTCCAAGGCATACGTGCCGGGGCCTCCCCCCACGTCCAACAGCGTTTGCGCCTTCTTCAAATCGAGTTGCGCAGCCACTTGCCTGGCCGGCCTTATGGAACGCTGATGCATTGCCCAGGTGAAAGATCGACGGTAGTCCGGGTCGTCCGGGCCGTCATGTTCAACCGGCTTACCCGTGCGAACGGAATCGGTGAGATGCGCCCAATCTTCCCACTGGCGATGGACCAGTTCCAAATATGCGCCCTGATAATCCGGGCTGTTCCGGTTTAGAAACGTGTGGCCGAGTTTCTCTGCCCGATAGGACGTTCCCCGTTGTGTGAGCAGACCCGCGGTTTTCAGGTTGCGAAGGATAATCTCGACTCCCCGTTCATTGGCCTTCAGCGCCTTCGCCAAAGATTTAGGCGTCCAGAACCGGTTTCCCATACGGGTAAAGATGTCGAGATCCATTGCCGTCGCAATCACCCGTGACAACCGAAAGGTATAGATCACGTCACGAAAATCATCCATGGTGCGGACCGGAAGTTGCGCGTTCATAACCATTCCTTTTGAGTTTGAAATGAAAAAATCAGGCGGCGGCAAATTGCCGGCAATATCGCGCGATCAACTGCTCAAGTTCCGACAGGTTATTGAAATCAACGGGACGCTCGAAAAACACTGCGACGTACTCGTCATTCATCTCCACGCGTTCACTGAACCCATCCTCGACGAGACGATCACGATATTTCGACACGACTTGTTGAATGTAGAATTTGGCCTGCTTGGCCAATTCATCGCTTCCAAGATCTTCGGCCGTGCCGTCAGAGAGCAGGCTCTGCATATCCTCCAGAGCATACCCGGCCTGACAGACCAACAGGCCTGCCGGCGTGATTTCGAGTTGCCAATCTTCGTCATCCAGTTCAAGGGTCAGGGCCCCACCGGATTCATATTGAACGAAGTCCGAGTTGACTTGTTTCAGATGGTCCTGAACGTGTTGCCAATCCGGATGGGGTCCGTCACTCACGAGATGCCCTCCCCTGCTCCGGCTTTCATACGGTCCTGCAACCGCACTCGAAGTGCGTCGAGGCGTCTGGTATTTTCTTCCAGCTTGGGCAAATCGTATTTCCGGTCCACGCGAACCACGCGGTCCAGGAATTGCGCCTCCTTTTCCTCGCAACCCATGGCTTTATGGCAATCGGCCATCACGTACCAGGCCCCACCCATCCGCAGTTCGTCTCGTAGTCGCTCGGCAATCGCCAAACTGGTGTGCGCGCAAGCCATCGCGTCGTCATAACGTTCCCATGTCAGGTACATTCGCGCCATCATCTTGAACACGTCGGCCTCACCGGCATGATTTTCCACCCGCCTCATCAAGGCGATGGATTCCGAATAATGGTTCATAGCCTGCTCGAAATGCCGGGTTTCCTTGGCCACCAACCCCAAATCGGAGAGCAGCACAGCCTTGGCTGCATCGTCTTCAAACAGTTCCATCCGGTCCAGGGCCTCGAGATAATAGGCGCGGCCCCGTTCCCATTCGCCGGCGTCCACGTGAAGGTTGCCCAGGTTAGCGAGTGTCGCGCTGATCCCGCGATTGTCCCCGAGCGTCTTCTGCAGTTCCAGGACCTCCTGATAATACTCATGGGCCTGCTGGCGTTTGCCGCTGACGGCACAGATGTTTCCAAGATTTCCCAGTGTCGACACCAAGGCCCTGGGGTCGCCGCTTTGTCGATCTGCTTCCAACGCCTTGGCGTAACACCGGTAAGCCTCCGTGTAAAACCCCCGGGAGAAATGGGCATTGCCCCGTTGGTTGAGTTGAGCCGAATGGGACTGTCGCATGGTCGTCAATGACCTCTTCTTCTGTCATCCTCGACGATATGAACCAGATCCCCGATTAAGAATGTCGGGGACTGATCCAGAGCTTTTTCTTTGTCCGTGAAGAAAACGACTTTGGATTCCCGATTACAAACGTCGGGAATGACGGAAGGGGGTCTTTTCATACCAATGAGGCCATGGTTTCCGTCTATTCCAACACTTTTGCCACAACGGCTTTGGCACCGGTCAGAATAGAGGTTCCGTCGCCGACCAGGAGCGAATCGAAATTATACTTGAGCAAACGACGCAGGCCTTCACACGCCTTGGCGGGATCGGTGTATTTTTCGGCAGGCAGCATGCTCACCGACCCTTCGGGTTTGCCGAGCAAGGCATCGCCGACAATCAGAGTGCCTCGTCCCTGTTGAATAAACAGGGCCGATTCTCCGGGTGACTTTTGATTGGAAAGCTGTACAACCCAAATCCCACCGGGCAGCAATTCTCCGTCGACAAAGGTCTTGTCCGGAGTCACGGACATTTCGGGGGCGTCAGCCTGGGGTACGTACACGCGGGTCTTCAAGGCGTCTTTGTACGTCGCGCTTTCACGTTCATGATCCCGGTTCGTGAGCAGAATGTAATCGACCTGGCCGGCGCTGGTCAGTTTCGACAAGTCGACATCCGCAAGCGGCGGCGGGTCAACGAGAATCCGGTGTTCGCCCACATCCAACAAGTGACCGTTAAAATTTAGCTGTTTTTCTTGGGAAAACCATGACCACGTGGCTATTCCGGGCAGGATCGGCTTCATAACCCGGCTATCGCCTCCTGAAGCATGGCCGTCGTTTTGGAGACAACATCCTCTTCTGAAGACAGATCAAGGATGTCGTCTTCCGGCACCATAATGAATTTACGGTTTCCGTCCTTGGTGAGAGAAATCAGGAACCGGCCGTTGGAAGGCGTGGTCGGAATGACCACTTCCACCGTGCTCTCGATGCCCTTCACTAATTCAAGAAATTTCGCTTTCCCCTCTTCAAACTCATCCATATTGTTCTTGAACCCTTTCGCTCAAATGAAAGAAACCAAAACCAAGGCGGGCTGAAAAACCGCTCGTCGCCACGGACAACCCATGTTTCGAGAAACGCATGGCTCCAAATCTCATAAGGCGGTCGATCCGGGAGATGCCCCCAATAATGTATTCACCTCATCCAGGATTGCCGTATGGTCCGCCAGGTCCATGTTGCCGACCCGTTGCCACCGGATGACGCCGCTCTGATCCAGAATGTACACGTTTGGAATAAAGCGTCCGCCTCCGTACAGTTTATCGGTCACCTGGTCAGGGTCCGTGAGATAGGGATAGGTGACTTTCACAGGGAAGACACTGAGAAATTCCAGGACGTCGTTCTTGGAATCGCCTGAAGAATTCACGCCGATCACCGCGACGTTCTGTCCGCGCGTGGCTTCATGGACTTTTTGCAAATTCGTGCCTTGCACCAAACACGGTTCGCAAATATGAAAGAGCCCCAGCACCACGACTTTACCCTGGAAATCTTTCAGCGAAACGGGTTCCCCCGTGACCGAGGTAAGCGAAAACGACGGCGCCGGCTCCCCGACCTTGAAGAAGCCGCCGGCCCAGGCCATCGTTATCATGACTATGGAAAGCGTAAGGGTTAAAACGAGTTGGCGTTTCATGACATCCTCCACTTCTCTGAACAGCAATCAATACGAGCACTAGCTATAAAAATCTTAACACACGATTTTCCAGGCGGGCAATTGAAGATAGAAACCTGAGATTCTATTGTGAATCGACTGTTCAAGGTAAAAGCACAATGGCCATACTTTACGGTAGGTAACAGCGCACGTTGAAACTTCATCAAATGTGATTTTTATTGGGCGATCATTTTAATTTGTAAGTGGCTTCCAATTCTCTCATCAATAGATCCATCTGTTCAGGCTCTTTGTTGTAAGCATTGAATGATTTGACGGCTTCCCTTGCTATTTCTACTGACTTCTTTTCTTTGTCAACGCCGATATATCTTCTTCCTTCACTTAATGCTGCTAAAGCCGTAGTCCCGCTCCCCATAAAACAATCAAGCACAATGTCATCAGGATCAGTAAAGAGTTTTATTGCCCTGCGAGGCAACTCAGTGGGAAATTTAGAATCGTGATCTGCATTGCTTCGAACCGAGGGAATTTCCCATACTCCCCTGGAACCCCAATTAACCCATTCCTCTTTTGTCAGTCGTGATCGATCAACTTTTGTGATGCCTGGTTTCCAAAAAACGTAAATATATTCTGACTCATCTACGGAACGGTATGAAATTGTATGCCATCTTGAGTTCTCCCAGGTAGCATCTTTTACCCATATGCGCCGATCGTATAAATAAAAACCTGCGTCTATCGCGGCTTTTTCTATTAACCCACCAACGAGACAGACTCTTGTTTGGGCTTGATATTTTCCACCTCGAATATTGTTGCCGTTCAGCCGTCGATCAATGGTTTGTTCACTACACCCAAAATGTTCTGCTAGCTTGTCTCTATTCCAATCGGGATGTTGTTTTTTAACCTTAAGAATATCCGCCTGTGTAAGTTCAATTTTTCTTCGAGAAATGTTTTCCGCCATAATTTTTGGCATATTTTCGTCTTTAAAGCACAAGATATCGGCAATATTTATCACTAAAAATCCGCCAGGTTTCATAATCGGGAAATGCAGTGTTATTACGTCCCTTAAAAGGTCCTTCCAATCTTGAAAAGACAAATCCTGCTCATATTTTTTCCCGACGTAATAGGGAGGAGACCATATGCTCAAAGCAATGGAGTCTTGCTCAATTCTTCTTAAAAACTGAAGGGCGTCGCCATGATATATCTGGTTTGATGCAAGTGGTCTAAAAAGCTTTACGATTGCCATGATCCGACACACCCCTGATTTTTTTGATCATAGGTAAGCGTTTGTATTCTCCACGAAGTCTTGGCCTTTAACCTATTAAAACTGACTCTCACCCTGAAATCCTCGCCCAATGTCGGTGCATTTCTGCCGGCCAACCAGATTCCATCATCAACTGTTGGGTTATATCTCCCTTGCAGTTTTCCGTTAGGGATCGCTGCAATAGTAACTTCCCTCAAATGATGAATGCCTTTATGATCATCGTGATACTTGAAATGGATAAGGCATGTTGTTGTCAGGTAGGGCTTGCCACCGTATTCGGATATTTCCGGTAAAAACCCCTTTTCATTAACCTCGGCATCAGATCGCCTTTGTCTCACCCACATGGAAGTTTGTGACATCTGAATAGTTGCAGAACGATTTTCCTTTTCTGCTTTTGAGTCAATAAACAATGTCTGCCTAACGGTTTGCTCAGGAAGAATCACATATCTTGCTTTTTTGTAATCCACTGTTCCATACACTCTCTGTTGCACATTAAACCCTGAAAGCCGATCAAGTAATTCTCGTGTTATATCTTCGGCAATATCTTTAACGCTATCAGGCGATTTAAGAAAGATTTCGTGGGCTTCCATCTCAAAATCATAAACCGCTTGAAATATCCAACGTAACGTAAGCTTTTCAATTTCTTCGATTTCATCCAAAGATAAAATGCTTGGGTCTTTCTCCGTCACGTTCTGACTTTCCAGATTTTTGTTGATACCCATTCAGGTCCGTCAATGAAATGCCCTTCTGGTTTTTTCTTTCAAGTCGCCAAGACATCTCTATCAACTAATATTATCACCTGCAACAGCTAACGATTCGTCGAATTTGCGTCAAACAGGCCGAGTTGTTGTTCTTCGGCTTTGGTGAAGGCGATGGGATATTGTTCGGTGAAGCAGGCGTGACAGTAGTGGTCGTTTCGACCGGGGGCGGCATTGAGCATACCATCCAAACTCAGGTATTGGAGGCTGTCGGCCGTAATGTACTTGCGGATTTCCTCGACGGAATGACTCGAACCGATCAATTCTCTCTGCGTGGGCGTGTCAATGCCGTAAAAGCACGGAGCGATTGTGGGCGGCGAACTGATACGCACGTGGACTTCCTTGACTCCGGCGTTCCGGATCATTTTGATGATTTTCCGGCTTGTCGTTCCGCGCACGATGGAATCGTCCACCACTACGACGCGTCGTCCCTTGAGGACCTCGGGGACCACGTTCAATTTCAATTTCACGCCGAAATGCCGGATGGATTGTTCAGGTTCGATAAACGTCCGGCCGATGTAATGGTTGCGCGTGAGCCCAATCTCAAACGGAATGCCCGACCCTTCTGCGTACCCCAAGGCCGCGGGCACCCCGGAATCCGGCACGGGAATGACGACGTCCGCTGGCACGTGCGCTTCCTTGGCTAATTGGCGCCCCAAGGCTTTCCGAATCGGATAGACGGCGTGGTCGCCGAATATTTTGGAATCCGGCCTCGCAAAATAGACGTATTCAAAGACACATTTTGCAGGTTTTTCCGGCAGGCTAAACGGATGATGTGAGGTCATTCCATCGTCGTTGATGACGATAAGTTCTCCCGGCTCGACTTCCCGCACGAATTCACCGCCCATGAGATCGAACGCACAGGTTTCTGACGCGACCACCCAGGCATCTTTGAACTTTCCCAGACATAACGGACGAAACCCATAAGGATCCCGTACGGCGATCAGTTCGTGGTCAGTCAACAGGACCAACGAATAGGCTCCCCGAACCAAAGAAAGCGCTTCGGTCAATCGTTCAAGCAGGGTATCGCCCTTGGAATGGGCGATCAGGTGTATGATGACTTCCGTATCGGAATCGGATTGAAAAATGGCGCCGTAGGCTTCGAGCTCGCTACGCAGCATCCAAGCGTTGGTGAGGTTGCCGTTGTGCGCCACGGCCAGATTTCCGAATGCGAAATTGACGGTGAGCGGCTGGACGTTGCGCAGGTGGCTGTCCCCGGCGGTGGAGTACCGGTTGTGGCCGATAGCCTTATTTCCTCGCAGCCGGCGAATTTCTTTTTTCGTGAAAATATCCGACACCAACCCAATACCTCTTTCCGCGTAAAAATTCCGTTCGTCGGATGAGACGATTCCTGATCCTTCCTGCCCTCGATGCTGTAGCGCGTACAATCCCAGGTACGTGAAATTCGAGGCTTCCCGGTGCCCGTAAATGCCAAACACTGCGCACTCGTCCTGAAATTTGTCGGGGGCCATCACGTGCAAAGGCGCGTGTTTCTCTTTTGACGAATTACTCATAATTCAAAGATATGTGAGCAGCCTACCCGTCGTATGCGCTCGTTTGTTGACAATTTCCCCCTCACCCCAGCCCTCTCCCGCCGGGGGAGAGGGAGCTCTTTCCCCTCCTTTGTAAGGAGGGGTGTAGGGGAGGTAGAGGTTGAGGCAATGCTTATAAGACTCGGTGCTCATTGGAAATGTGTTTCTACCCCACCTAGCCTCCCCTTACAAAGGGGAGGAATAATTGCACGACTTCGTTTAGGATGCCGCTTCGTTCAAGCCGAGAGTTTGGATTCCAGGCTTCGGCTCCATTGTTCGAATAATGTCGCAACCGGCATATCGATCGTTGGTTGTTCATTCACGCGGACAATCAAACGGTCTCCGCCGACTGTGCCGATATCCTGCACGGGCACGTTATGCTCCCGGGCAATAGCCATAACGTGCTCGGCATGCACCGGTGATATCGAGAGAAGAATTCGTGAAGGACTTTCTCCAAAAAGCAAGGCATCCGTACGAAGACCGTTCGAATCAAGCCGAATCGTCGCACCTAATGGATTGTCTGTCGTCGCCTGAGATGAAAAACATGATTCCGCTAAGGTCACGGCCAATCCACCATCCGAACAATCATGTGCGGATTGCACCAAACCTTCCGTGGCCAAGCAGAGCATGCAAGCGTGCAATGCTTTTTCCGTCTCCAGATTGAGCCATGGAGGCGCACCTTGCTCCCGATAATGTACGACTTTCAGGTATTCGGTTCCACCCAAATCTTCCTGGGTCTCGCCTAAAAGAAGAACCCGGTCTCCCGGAGTTTTAAACCATTGCGTGACCATGCGGTCGGCGGGTTCGATGAGCCCAACCATGCCGATAATGGGCGTGGGATAAATGGACAGACCGTTCGTTTCGTTATACAGGCTGACGTTACCACTGACAACGGGAATGCCGAATGTCCGGCAGGCATCGGCAATACCTTCGACGGTCAACACGAACTGCCACATAATATCCGGCCGTTCCGGATTTCCAAAATTCAGACAATCCGTCACGCCGATGGGTTGCGCCCCCGAGCACACGAGGTTTCGGGCCGCTTCCGCCACGGTCAGGGTGCCGCCCACGTATGGATTCAAGAGACAGTACCGGCTGTTGCCGTCCGTTGTGACGGCCAAGGCCTTGTTCGTGTCTTTGACGCGGACCACGGCGGCATCCGAACCCGGACGGACAATGGTATTGATGCCGACCATGTGATCGTATTGACGATAGACCCAAGACTTGCCGGCAATGGTCGGCGAATCCAATAACCGGAGAAGGACGTTTTCCGCATCCCGCACATCAGGTAGATTTTCAATGGTCAGGGATTGCAGGAGATCCTGGTATTCGGGAGGCTTGGCCGGACGCTCGTATTTGGGACTTTCATCAACAAGAGCTTTAGCTGGGATTTCCGCCACCACGGCTCCCTGTTCCTTGATACGGACATACCCATCATCCGTGACCTTTCCGATTACCGCCGCATCAATCCCCCATTTCCGGCAAATGGCAATGACCTGCCCTTCTTTCCCTGCCTCTGCCACGAGTAACATGCGTTCCTGGGATTCCGACAGCATCAACTCATAGGGCGTCATGTTCGGCTCGCGGCGAGGCACGCAGGCCAGTTCCAATTCAATGCCCGTGCCGGCCCGTGATGCCATTTCACAGGACGAACTTGTGAGACCGGCCGCGCCCATGTCCTGTATGCCGACCAGGAGCCGTTGATCCAGGAATTCCAGACAGGCTTCCAGGAGCAATTTTTCCAGGAACGGGTCGCCGACCTGGACGTTGGGTCGCTTCTGGTCGGAGGCGTCGTTAAAACTGTCCGAAGCCATGGTGGCCCCATGGATGCCGTCTCGACCTGTTTTCGCGCCGATGTACAAGACCGGATTGCCGATACCACCGGCTCGGCCCAGAAGCAGCTCATCGGTTTTGACAATGCCTAAGCAAAAGACGTTCACGAGGGGGTTTTTGGCGTAAATATCGTTAAAGGTGATTTCGCCGCCGACCGTGGGGACGCCGATGCAGTTCCCGTACCAGGAAATACCGGAAACCACGCCTTTTAAGAGATGACGATTCTTGGGCAGGTCCAGTTCGCCGAACCGGAGGGAATCCAGCAAGGCAATGGGCCTGGCGCCCATCGTGAAAATGTCGCGTAAAATCCCACCAACCCCGGTGGCCGCGCCCTGGAACGGTTCGATAAACGACGGATGATTATGGGACTCCATTTTAAAGACCGCGGAGAGTCCGTCGCCGATATCCACAGCCCCGGCATTCTCTCCCGGACCCTGGACTACCCGCTCGCCCTCGGTGGGAAATCGCTTCAAATGGACCCTTGAACTCTTATACGAGCAATGTTCACTCCACATTACGGAAAAGATCCCGAGCTCCGTCAGATTCGGTTCCCGGCCCAAGTGTTGGAGGATCTGCCCATATTCCTCTTCTGTCAGGCCATGTCGCTGAACTACTTCCAGCGTAATGTTCGTGGATTCCTGCATCATAATAATTGAATTTAAAATTAATATTTAATTTATAAATTTTTATAAATATTGAGTTTTTTAAATAAATTTATACTATTTATGATTGACGCCAATGATATACGTGACCCATGCCGTATCGGGTTCCCCGTTTTCCGCGCGGTGATAGGTGCCTGTCCCTTCGTTGGTTTTTTTGTCAGTACCTTCCCACAGAAAATGTACGTCCCGGAATCCGGCTTCATTCAGTAATTCCATGACTTCGGGCATGGTCCACATACGCCAGTCATAGACAAAGGCATTGCGCATTTCACTCCCATCCTGAAAGGTAAAATGCATGCGCATCGTACAGTAGTACGTGGCAGGGTCAAAAGCGTCCTGATCCCAAATGAAGGTAAAATCGCCAATGCCGTCATCATCGGGGTTGTCGATGTCACGAGGCTCTTCCTGTAAAACCTGGCTTTCGCTCCCCCCCCAAATGTCCAAGAGAAATATGCCGCCAGGCTGAAGAGATTCTTTTGCTCTTTTGAAATATTGCAGGAGCGTGGGACGATCCTTAAAGACCATGTAGCTGAAGTTCAATGCCATGGCCAATTGCACGTGCGAAGGATGAGCGTCCAACACGTTGCCGTGGATGAGCGTCAGGCGGTTTTGCTGATCCACGGGCAAGGGCGACACGTTATGTTTGATGCCCCAATTGAGCGTCGGCCAATCCAGATCGATGCCGATGGCGTGATTCCCGGGGTGTTGCGTCACAAAATACGTAGACAACGCGGCCGTGCCGCAGAAATCTTCACGCAACGAACGCAAGGGACGGCCCGTATAATTCTCAAAATATTCGGCAAAAAACGGAACGTCGAAATCCGGACTTTGGACACTTTTCTGGTACAGCGCATGAGGGTCGGCCCGCTCAGTCATGGACGGACGTTTCCTGGCCTGCTTACGCACTCTTTTCATCAAACGATTCCTTTGTTTTCATGCGAATTGATTTGTGGTGAATGACCTGGACGAAGGATGTGTCCGTGACCACAAATTTGTATCATAAGGGAAAACCGTTGCAGGGAACAACGATCGTTGTTCCTTACCGTTTGGCGGTGACCAACAGTTGTCCTGTTCCGATGAATTTTCTATGATACGATACAATTATGTTCTACTTATCCACATCCGGTTTTTTCAGGAAGGAGCGTCAGAAGTATGGAAACGTATACTCGTGAAGAAGGCAATGCTGAAATCGCCGATGACTCCAGGGCTCGTGAATTGTTGCGACGGGCGTTTGAGAAAACGTCACGATGGCCCGAGAACTTCGGAGGATTCGAAGCCGATCTGCGCATCAACGTGAATGGCGAGGAAACCACCGGGAAAGTCACGGTGAAGTCCTCAAAGGAAGTCGAAGTGTCTCTGCCGAACGAGGAACTTCAAAAATGGGCTCAAGGTCAAATTTCCATGATCGCCACGCATCGGGGGCCGCGAAGTTTCGAGGAATCCGATGGAAAATACAATTTGTCGTTCGCGGGTGAGGAAAATCATCCTCAGGGACCGAGAATCAGTCTGGGGGATTCCATGGGTTCCAGTTATCGTATCAAAGATGACCGCATTACCCAGATCAACCGGAAGATGCCGCACGTCGCCTTTACGATCAACGTCGAAGATAGCACGTTGACGCAGGATCAGAAATATCTCACAACCCGTTATACTGTGTATTACTATTCGCCCAAGGATGGTTCACTAGCCAACGTGGAAAGTTTCTCGGATTCTCATACCAGGGTGGGAAACGCGGATCTGCCTGCAACCCGCCGCATCATTTCCTATGAAAAAGGCGCCACGGTCACGCGGACCATCACCTTTGCAAACCACAAGCCGCTGTAAGCGTGACGCTTGTTTACAGATATAACTCCCTCGCCCCTTGAGGGAGAGGGCTGGGGTGAGGGGAGCATGAGGCTTGCCCCGGACTTGATCCGGGGTAAAGCTAAAGCACAGGTACAGAGCCAAGCGTTACGATAACCCCTGCCCTCTCGTACTCCCGCCGAACCCTCCGAAGTTTCCTCCGAATCCACCCTGGCCGGTGCTCCAATATCCACCCCGTCTCCAGCGTTGAAACGGATGTCGCCGTTCCGGCCGGGTAAACCGCCAGAGGGCAAACAGCATGGCTAGTGCCACGGCGACATTCATCCAAAACCCCGCACTCGACGAGCGTTTGGGTTCTGTGATTGCCTGAATCGCATTGCCCGAAGCCGAAGCCAATCCGACGGCCGCACGATACAGGGATTCTCCGTACCGGGCATTTTTGAACATGGGAATGAGGTGCTGCGTGGACAATTCATCCAGCTTTGGCTTCCCGACCGCCGAGAGCAAACTCCGGCCCAGAACAACCACGGCTTGTCGCTCCTTCAATGAAGCCAGCAACAACATTCCCCGCTCCTGTTGCGCCGAGCCGATATGCCATTCCTTATACAACCCCTCCGCATACTCCCGTGCATGCGAGTGAGGGCTGGCTGTCGAAATCGTCACGACGATCATTTCGACTCCGGTCCGATTTTCCAGTTCTTTGCAGACTGCACGGATTCGGCTTTGCCAGTCGGCGTCAATCAACTCCGCATAATCGCTGACATAGCCCAGCGGCGTCGGGAAAGCAGGGGTTTTTTCTCCCCTGGCGGCGACGGCAAAGCCGGAAGATGCCCATGCAAACAGAACAAACAGAAAAAGCACAGGTACGGCACGCCATATTGCCTTGTCAGCCAGCAATTTTTTCATACAGCGTCTCGGGAGCAATGCCTGCTCCAATTGGCCAAGTTATCGTTCCACCTTCTATGATTGCCCTCTTAAAGAACTCTAGTCTCAAAATTAGGCTAACATCACTTGTCCGGCATGAAAATCAATAGTCAAATTCCCGCCACGAAAGAAGTCGAGCCCGAGAAGACCATCAACGCCGGTGCTCGGTGGCAGGGTGTGCCCCAGGACTGGAAACTCAGTACGCTTTTGCCCCAGAGCCATAATCCTGTCGAGTGTGACGCGTGGCACAAATTCGACGCCACTGCCTGTAGTCACTTGAATACGGTCGGTTATCAATGCTGGGTCGTAACCGAGGGCAACCAGCATCCCTATGTTCACCACCGTGAACGTCGCTCCAGTGTCGAGTGCGAGGCGAAGGACGGCACTACCGTTGGGTCCCCACAATTCTGCTGAGACAAAGATCAAACCCTGTTGAGGGTCGAAGGAGAAACTCATAGAACGATCGCCGTGTCTTCGGGCATCCTTCCCGTGTACAGAACGGCGAACCGTTTAGGTCGCAAGGTCACGGCTTGACGATAAACCTCCTCCCGGTCCTTGCTGTGCCAACGCACCTTGCCGCTTTGCACTTCCAAGGCGTCATTAACCTGTGGGTCTTCGACGAGAACCCATTCTGAGGAAAACTGCGCTTCGATTTGGGCTATGGTTAGAAGATCATCCATCAGTCTGATCTCCCTGATTATAGTTTGAGTCTGAAATCAAATGATTTGCCCAGTATTGCATTTTGTTAGATCATATAACCATTAATGAAGAAGCAATTCCGCTTCATTATACGGAATTGAACCTAATCCGTCATGCGCAATATTAACCCAAAACCTTTAACGTTACGGATCACCAGGCTCTACGCATAGCGAAGTGCCTGATGCCTCAGGGTCAGACCTTAGTTGCCGCCGGATTCCGAAGGCCACCCCGACAGCGCGGCATTGGTCCATTCTTGCGTTTCACCATCTTTCTCGTACGCTTCGGCATACTGATCGGCCGATTCACGGAGACACTCTTTAGATAATTCGGTTCGCAAGCGATCTAGGGCAATGCGTACAACGTCACTTTGATCTTTAAATCCATACTGCTTGCATCGCGCGAGAAATTGGATGTGCGATTCTTCGAGACTGAATTTGGCCTGAATCACGACAACCTCTCAAAGTGGCCCTGTATCGGCCGTCCGCTAAACCCCAATGTTAGGCGGTACTTTCGACTAACTTGTCGTAAGCTCCCTTGAAAGCCTAAGAATATTGCTTGCTCGGTCAAGGTTGGCTTGGTCTGTCTCTTCTCCGGCGAGCATTTTATGCAGGGCTGAGAGCAAGGCTTCCTCAAGCTCGTCCAGTAGGCAGTGATATCCGGCATCACCAAATTTGTCAATGAATTCTGATCGATGAGGCAGCGCAACTTTAACCAAGTTTTACACTGCGTCTTTCTTAAGAAGGTCTGCACCGATGCCAGTCTTGATGATCTGAAGTTTCACGACAGCTTGCATTGCAATAGCCCGATACGCAGAGAACAGCGCCCAGGCCATCGGTGAAACAAACGGCCGTGCCTTCTCTGCACCACTAAGGTCAAGTTTTTTGTAATCAAATGCAGAATCCATCATCGCGAACGCTTCACGGACCTTAGGGTTCCTTGTCGCTTCCTCCGCAGCAGTATCAAAATTCACGCTCGCCATGAGTGAGGAAATATTTCTTGCACCTGATAGGGCTATCATAGAAGACCACAGTTGATCTACAGCTTCAAGCCGGCGGTTTTCTAACGCGATTTGTCGACTTGCCATGGCTGTCATGGCTCCACTACGAAGATCTCTGAACTCTTCCTCTTTTTTACGGAAGTCGGCACGAACGGCTTCAAGTTTTTCATTGAACTTGTGTTCAACATTTTTGAATAGCCAAGTCGCAATCAACTTGGGACCAAACCATACGGCAAAGCCTAGCGCTAGCGCTCCCATTGTTACTATTGATGAAATCCACAGATTCATAGATGAGCCATGCTGCCTAACACAGAATTAAGCGATGTCCGCTCGAATGACTGTTATGTGGTCTTACGTAGAAACGGGCGTGAGACTGAACACTCGCGAAGATTTTGCAGCGGCCTTAACGTCACCTCGACGAAGAGCCTCTCGTACATCGTCGAGCCGATGTGCGTCCTCAAGAGAAAGGTAAGGTGCCCATCCGTCGGGCTCTTGTAATAGCTCTACTTCAACTTCTGCAACGTAGTTTCCTTCGTGAATAAGCTTCGTCCTTTTTCTTTTACTCATTGGCGTCTCCGTTTGAACCCGGCTTCCCATTTTTCGGGATCTGGCACGTATGCTGTGACCAGCAATCAACGCCCGGATAGTGTCAAACGTATCACTCACAATACTCGTCGCCGCCGGATATGTCTATAGATTCGTTGTGGGAACATCAGGTTCCACACATAACGAAACGCCGGACTCTGCTCATTGAAACCGCTCCTCCTGTTTCATCGCATCTACCCGGTCCACCAATTTCCCCAAGCCTGTTAGGTATCGTTCCAACAGCTTGGGCAGTTCATGTTTGCCTGGCGTACTGAGGCCGCGTTTCAGGCGCCAGACTTCAAGGAACACCGAAGGGTCCACGTCCAACGCGGTTTTCAGTTCATCCAACACGTCCTGAGATTTCATGTTCGCCGGACGGTCCAGCAGGCGATACAGGCCGCGGAGACACGGGAGCAGCGAGGTTAACGATAGAGGTAACAGAGTTTGAATGGCTTCGGTCTTGCCCCATCCTTCGACGTAATTCTGGCGGACACGCAAGAGGTTGGCATGGACTTCCTGTCTGCATTGGAGAAACAGATTGGCGATATTGACGTGCAGTTCCGGGAACGGATCACGCCCTTCCAGGAGGACGTGATGTTCCTTGATGCCCAGAAATTCCAATGGAAACACGTCCGATGATTGTTGAAGGTCCTTGTGCGTGAGAAACAACGGGGCGACGAACTTTTCCCTGGCCCATTGTTTGTGGATGCCGCTCCACTCTTGAAGCACGGGTTGCGTGATATGTTCGAGGACAATCAGGACATTGATGTTGGAATATCCCGGCAGGAACTCACCACGCGCCGCACTGCCATAAACGAGAATCGCTTCGAATTGCAGGTCCTTTTGTTTTTTGATGGAACGGAGAAAGCCGCGGAGCGGAGCATGTGTCTCTTCCTGAAGTTGCATCCAGGGTGGATTGGCGGACATGCTTAGGACCTCATCCATAGTACGTCGTGAAATTTGATCTCACGAAAGCGCATGGGGTGGTTGTTGGTCGGCGCGAGGATCAGGCACGAATCCCAGGGCCAGAACGCGATCCAAGAACCCGAAGGGTGGAGTCTCACGAAGTCCGGCGGTTGCAGTCAGAACTTGGTATTTGAGCCGCCGGTTTCGGTCGATGGTGGAAAAGACGCGGTTACGCAGCCACGCGAGCACAGGGTTCCCCGTATTCCAAAAAAAGGCTTCTTCATCGGCAAGTCGTTGCAGCATTTCGACTTTGGGACGACGCTGTGTTTCAAACGTTTTCAAGCGCCATGCTTGAAAATTGTCTTCCGCCAGGCACGCAGGAACAAGATCTGCCAACACCGTGGCATCGACCATAGCTTGCATACGTCCTTGAGACGCATGAGGATTCATCCCATGGGCGGCATCCCCAATCAGCACGACCCCATCGCCGACCCACGTTCGCGCCCTGGTTCGCCCCGTGGGCATCACCGTTGTTTGCTCCCAGCTCGTGAAGCCATGAAACGTGGCTGATAGCTCAGGATAGATAGCGGACCAGCGTTGTTGAAGGGGCGCCACTCCGGCTGCGTGTAGCGCATCACGGGATTGGGCGTCGATCAGGTAGACGAGATAGAGTTTCTCCTTTGCAGCAGGGAATAAACCTAGAATCTCTTTTCTCCCAAGGAAATACTGGGCTTCCTCCAATTTGTCGGGGCAGTCCAGGATAGCCACGAGATAGCTGTCACGGTAGCGGTATAACCTGGTGGGGATCTTCAACGTTTCACGAACCTTGGATGCCGGCCCATCGGCCCCGACGACCAATTTCGCAGAGATACGCACAGGCTTGCCTTGCACGTTCGCTTCCACCCCTATGATGGTTGCGTCTCTTTTCAAGACATTGGTAAACGAAGCGTTACACCACAGTCCTCCGGGATTCGCCTTCTCCAAGGCTTCGAGCACCGTCCGATGCGCGACATGTGGTAAGGTGACGAGGGCGCGATTATAGGGTGGAGGCAATTCATCATAATCGATCGAACACAACCGGCTCCCTCTAATTTGCCGAAAATGAAAATGCCGGACGGGCTGCACCGCGTGTTGCGGCAATTGATCTAACAGGCCCAGATCATCTAAAATTTTCTGCCCATTCGGTTGGAGAATTTCTCCACGTATCCCGCGGGGAGGCCCTGAGGCCTGTTCGAGAACGAGGGTCCTGATCCCTTTTCTGGCAAGCAGAAGACCCAGAATTGCTCCTCCGCCTCCGGCACCGACGATAACGACGTCAACGTGTATATCCATATAAGGGAAAGGAGCGAATCGAAGAACTTAGGGAACCTCTGGATTGGTTTTCCCGGCAAACCGCCTATTCAAAAATTCTTTGAAAATGCTCGTCGGCTTCTTCCCAAGCCGCGGGATTCACGTTTTTGAGCCAATCTTTCAGAAATGCTTTCTGTTCCGGAGAGAGCATTTGTCTAATCTGGTGGGAACGGCCTTGCAGGGGCTGCAAAAATCCGACTTTTTTGACGGGGTCGAGCGTGGCAGTACGTACGTAAACGTTAGTGTACCCTATGGGGTGATCGTTTTCCCCCTCCCCTTGGACCCAGACCGAAATATACTTGTCCATGGTCAATCCCGAACTGTCCAGCGCCGGGTCCGTTTCATGAAACACGTCATTCTCCGTTTCGGGTAATGGGACGGCTTCATGAGCCCGGAAGAGAAAATTTTGATTCCACATGAGGGAAAAGAGGGGTTAAAAGAAACTGGTTTCATAGTGGCAAGGAGCCGGCGTGAAAGTCAAATATGGTTTTCTGCTCAAGGAGCCTCTGATTTATTGTGATAGCGGGATGCAGGGCAAGGCGTCCCGGAGCGAAACCCGATGCTTATCATGGAGATAGGTGAGGGTTGAGTGAGGACACAACGCAACCCTGCGCCCGATAGTGCAGTAAATCAGAGGTTCCTCAAGATAACCCTTGTATTTTCTTGTCAGCTTGTCATAGTGTTATGGGCAAACTTCTCGTGGGCTAATGGTGCCGAGATTGTTTTGTAGAAGTTACTCATGAGATGTGCAACACCACTTATCGAATCACACAAAAAAAGGAGTGTCGCCTCATGAAACCATGGTGTCTCACTGGATTTCTCTTGGCCGTTCTGTTCATTTTCGGATGTCAAGGCCCCGGACAAATTACCAAATTACGTATCCAGCACCTCGAATCCGCCGTTGAGTCCAAAGAGTCGCCCCTTACGGTCGCAGTCTCTCCTTTCGATGATAAACGGCAACAATCAGAGCACTTGGGCACGCGAGTCCGTGGCGGAGGCGGCAAAACCTATTTTGACGTGATGGACGGCACGCTGAGTCAACGTGTCACAAATTCCTTCGTCGATTTCCTGAACCAGGCAGGATTTTCTGCTATACAGGTTAATGGCGCTGGTTCTGCTAATGTAAGAATTGAGCCGACCATCCAAAAATTCAAGGTCGAGGTAACCGATAAATCGTTGGCTACCTACCTCGAAGTCGACACGATCATGGCTTTCACCGTCCATAACGCAGCCGACGAAAGTACCGTTCGAATTGCAGTCGGTGTCGGTGGAACGGATCATGAAGTATTTTTCTCCGAAAAGGATCTGGAAAAACTGATCGGGGAAGTACTCACTGAATGTTTTGAAGAATTTCTGGAAAAGGTCGAAGTTCAAGGGGATGCCCTCAAGTTTCGTCTTCCTGAGGAAACCTCCTGAGACTGGATTTGACAAATACCTGGCTAGGGTTCTTTGTTCGCACCAAACCACCGATAGCGATATTTCGCTACGAATTCATAGCCGGCAGTCATGGCCTGGCGGCACAAGCGAAACCGCCAGAAAAATAAGAGGAGTTTTCCGCTCGTGAGGCCGTACAGGAACGGAAAAAATGCTTCCAGTCCACCGATAACGATCCCTTTTTCATCGATCCAATAGGCCATGGGAGGCCGGGAGTCAGACTGATAGCGGTTTCCCAGATATTCAGCAGCATCCTGACTGTCATAGGGAAGATACTGAACGTGTGTGGAACGTTGCTCCAATTTTCTCTTCACTGCCACGCAAAGACGGCAATGAGAATCATAAATCAGGCAACCGGACTGCGGTTGACGCGAAATTTCATCGTTCATGTTTCATCCTGGTCTCAGCCAGTTCATCCAGCTCTTAAGGAACCTCTAATTTATTGTGATAGCGGGATGCAGGGCAAGGCGTCCCGGAGCGAAACCCGAAGCTTATCATGGAGATAGGTGAGGGTTGAGTGAGGACACAACGCAGCCCTGCGCCCGATAGTGCATTAAATCAGAGGTTCCTTAAACGTGTCTGCAATCTGCTCCGGAGACACGACCCCTTGCTCCGTAATGATTCCGGTGACGTATTTCGCAGGCGTCACGTCAAAGGCCGGGTTGAAGACGTCTACGTCTTTCGGGGCAATACATGCTGTTCCATTAATAGTGGTCACTTCATGACCGGGACGTTCTTCAATAGGAATAGCAGAACCGGAGGGCGTTGACACGTCGATGGTCGAAGAAGGGGCTGCTACGTAAAAGGGGATGTCATGTGCCTTGGCAAGAACCGCAACGCCATAAGTCCCGATTTTATTCGCTACGTCTCCGTTGGCGGCAATGCGGTCGGCACCGACTATGCACAAGTCGATTTTGCCTTGCCGCATGACAACGGCTGCCATGCTATCCGTGATCAGCGTCACGGGAATGCCGTCTTCCATCAATTCCCACGCCGTTAATCGGGCGCCCTGAAGAACGGGCCGAGTCTCATTCGCAAAGACGTGTACCTGTTTCCCCTGCTCTGACGCCGCCCTGATCACTCCCAGGGCCGTGCCGTATCCGGCAGTTGCCAGTGCCCCGGCATTACAGTGCGTTAAGACGTTCTGTCCGTCTTTGATGAGGCAGGCTCCTTGTTGGCCCATGGCCTTACACGTGGCAACGTCTTCTTGTTGGATTGTCAAGGCTTCCTGCACAAGCCTGGACTGGATCTCGGCTACCGTGCAAGCATGATTTTCGCGTACAACGGCCTTCATTCGCGTCAGAGCCCAAAAAAGATTGACGGCCGTGGGCCGAGTTGCGGCTAATTGATCGCAAATAGCCAAAATTTTCCGTTCAAATACCGGGACATCGGTTTCAAAAACGGATTGCGCTCCCAACGCAACCCCCATGGCGGCAGTCACGCCAATAGCCGGCGCACCACGCACCTTCAACTCTTGAATGGCAGATGCCACGGCAGCCACGTCCGTACACTCAAGCAACTCGGTATGGCCAGGCAACCGGCTCTGATCAAGGAGCCACACGTGCCCCTCTTTCCATTCTACTGTGGGAATCACGTTAAAAAACCTTTAGGAACCTCCGCTTTACTGCGCTATCGGGCGCAGGGCTGCGTTGTGTCCTCGCTCAACCCTCACCTATCTCTCTGATAAGCCTCGGGTTTCGCTGCGGGACGCCTTGCCCTGCATCCCGCTATCACAATAAATCAGAGGCTCCTTTAGTCTGTTGCTCAAAGCACCGGAGACCTTATCCCTTGATGTTTCCTATCGGTAATAATTCGGCTACTTTTCTGGTGATCCCTGCAGTCTCCACTGATTCCACCACGTCGGAAATATTTTTATACGCGATTCCAGCTTCTTCGGCCAATCCCGACATCGAAACTGCTTTCACCATGATGCCCCGTTGGGCCATATTTTGCTGAAGAGTCGCCCCACGCACGGTTCGCTTGGCTTGAGTCCGCGACATCGTCCGGCCGGCACCGTGCATCGTCGATCCAAAGGATTCCGTATTGGCTTGCACCGTTCCCACCAGCAAGTACGATCCGGTCTCCATGGAGCCCCCGCAGATCACAGGCTGGCCCACCGTTCTGAATGGATCCGGAACATCGGGGCTCCCTGGGCCAAACGCCCGAGTGGCGCCCTTACGATGGACCAGGAGATTTTGCTTTTCATACCGTTCGACTTTGGCGATATTGTGGGCAACGTCATAGACCTGCCGCATACCGAGCCTTTCGGGAGATTCCCTGAACACTCGACAAAAGGCTTCGCGAATTTGATGGGCAATGACCTGCCGGTTGGCAAAGGCCGTATTCGCCGCACAGTTCATGGCCGAAAAATATTCTTCCCCTTCCGGTGATTGATATGGCGCACAAGCCAATTGTTGATCCTTAACGGAGATGCCATAGCGTTTCATCGCCTTTTGAAAGATACGGACGTAGTCCGTACCAATCTGATGTCCGAGACCTCGAGATCCACAGTGCATCATGACCACGATCTGGTCATGCCCATGAATGCCGAATCGTTCAGCCACAGACCTGTCAAAAATACGGTCATTTCTGACCACCTGGATTTCAAGATAGTGATTGCCTGAGCCCAATGTTCCCAATTGCCCCATGCCTCGTTGACAAGCACGTTCGGAAACGTGTTCAGGGTCGGCTCCGGTCAAGCAGCCCTGCTCTTCCGTATGGATAAGATCACTTTCCCATCCATATCCTTGCTCCACGCCCCACTTTGCCCCCTTTCGCATCACGTTCCGGAAGGTTCGTCGGGACAGCTTCACGAAACCGTTTGCCCCGACGCCTGCAGGCACCGTACGAAACAATTCCGTCATCAAGGCATCCAATCTCGGCTTCACGTCAGCCAGCGTTAAATTCGTGCGAAGCAGCCGCATTCCACAATTGATATCATAGCCCACACCTCCCGGAGAAATAATGCCGTTTTGAACGTCGAAGGCCGCGACGCCTCCAATGGGAAACCCATAGCCCCAATGTCCATCCGGCATACACAAGGCATACCGTTGAATGCCCGGCAAACATGCCACGTTCGTGACTTGTTCAAATACACCGGCGTCCATTGCCTCAAGAATTTTTTTCGTTCCATAAATTCTGGCCGGAACCAGCATGCCGGACTTTTCCGTCTTGGGAATTTCCCATACAGTCTCGGCGAGCCGGTCTACTTTCATTTCAGTGGAGAGATTCATATGAAAAACTTAATTTATTAGATCATTTTATAT
>VYFB01000076.1 GCA_009842645.1 Nitrospira sp. SB0677_bin_15
ATGACATGCATGATGATCATGACGACCATGACATGCATGATGATCATGATGACCACGACGGGCATGATGATCATGACGACCACGACATGCATGATGACCATGATGACCATGGCCACGGTGAGCCCACGGGCGGGGTCATCAACCGCAGGGCCAACCGGCGGGTTACCGGGTACCGGGAAGAATTCTGGATCCAGGATCAATACACGCCCAATGACCAATGGACCATCAACCTCGGCCTGCGACTGGACAACATCCACGGGTACGTGGAGGCCTTCCAGGCCAGTCCTCGCATCGGGGTGACCTATGCGCCCACCAAACGGCATGCCTTCCGCGCCTTTTACGGTCGCTTGTTTACTCCGCCCAGTCTGGAGGCCCTGCCGCTTCTAGCCCTCAATATTGAAGGCACCACCGCGGAACCCGATGACTCGACCAATGTCAGGACCAAGCCGGAACGGTCGCATTATTTTGAAATCGGCTCGACCCATGCGATTGGGAGAAGCACCGTGATCCAGTTGACGGGCTACTACAAAGTCAACCGCAACATGACCGACGCCCACCAATTCAATACGACGCCGATGCTGGGGTATTTTGCGTATGACCGGGGCTGGGCGCGGGGGATCGACTTCTCCCTGAAAACAAAACTCACGCGCACGCTCTCGGCCCGTGCCAACGTGGCGTGGGGGCAATCCAAGGCGTGGGACCTCCAATCGGGGCACTTTTTGCTGCACACGCCTGAGTTGCGAGACCTCGCGACACGTGATGGCATATTTACCGACCATTCACAAACCATCACCAGTTCCGCGGTGGTCACGTATCGTCCCTTCACCAACACCACGATCACCGCACAGATGCTCTTTGGGTCAGGTCTGCGAAGAGCGAGAGAGGGACAAAAAACGAACTCGGGGACTGAAGATTCGGTTACCACCTACAATCTCTCCCTGAATCAAGTGTTCCCCTTTGCCAAGAAACAGAAGCTGTTGCTGGCCGTGGACGTAGTCAACCTCTTCGACCAGCATGAATTTATCAACACCGGCGAACAGAGTGTCGGACTCGGCGTGTCCCACGCCAACATGCCACGCTCCGTGTTCTTCCGCGCACAGTGGTTCTTTTAACCTGACGGGAGCCGAACGGCTCCCCCTGTCAACAGGGAGGGCGGACACACGCAGGTCCGCCCCTACACCCTTATCAGGGGGGAGAGGATTGCTGTCGTCTCCGACCCTCCCCGACCCTCCCCCTCTGTCATCCCCGACTCCGATCGGGGATCCAGGGTCTTTTTCTTTACGAAGACAGGAAAAAACAAAGACCCTGGATTCCCGATTAAAAATGTCGGGAATGACGCAAGGGGAGAGTCAAGGATGACGGAGTATCCCTACCCGTTCATCCTGAGCGTAACGAAGTGAAGTCGAAGGAAATGACCGAACACCAACAAGGATCGTGCCTGGACCGGCGGCACCCGCAAAGCGTTACACCGGACCCGCTTCCGGATGTTCCGGTGGCGTCAACGAGTCAGCCATAGCCGGATGTTCCCTGCGCAACAGGGGCGAGACCATGAGATAGACGCATGGCACAATGACCAAAATAACCACCGTGCCGAACAGGATGCCAAAGCCCAGCGAGATGGCCATGGGGATGAGAAACCGGGCCTGCAACGCCGTCTCGAACATCATCGGAGCCAACCCGAAAAACGTGGTCAACGACGTCAGCACAATGGGACGAAACCGGCTCGTCGCTCCTTGAACGATGGCTTCTGAGAAGGAAACGCCCTGCTCATCATAGATGCGATTCGTGGCCACGACCAGGACCAATGAATCATTGACCACCACGCCGGCCAGGGCCACGAGACCGAACAAACTGATAAGGCTGATCCCATAGCCCAGGAGCAGGTGCCCGATCAACGCGCCGATGAAACTGAACGGAATCCCCAGCATCACGATCAGCGGTTGCACGTAACTCCTGAAGGGAATGGCCAGCAACGCATAAATCAGCAACAGCGTCAGGGCAAACCCGGCGGCTAGAGTTCGCAGCGATTCGCGTTGCAACTCCTGCTCGCCTTCCAGGGAATACCGCAGCCCCGGATATTTCTTCTGCAACGCGACCAGTTCATTGGCGGACACTGCCCCGATGATGCCGTTGGCATTGGCGATTTGTTCGTCGACCTCAGCCGTGACCGCCACGATCCGGTGGCCCTTGCGCCGCTTGATTTCCGTATAGGCCCGTCCCGCCTCAATCTCCGCGGCCTCAGCCAGGTGAATTTCTCCGCCCTGCCTGGTGCGCAGGATCAAGTTTTCGACCGTAAACGCGGACTGGCGTTCGGATTCGGGCAGCCGCACCATGACCTTCACTTCATCGCGTCCCCGCTGTTGACGCAGCGCCTCCACGCCGTAAAAGGCCCCGCGCACCTGTTGGGCCAGATCCGTGGCATTGAGGCCCAAGCTGCGGGCCTCCCGCTTGATGCGAAAATTCAGTTGCGGTTTGCCCAACGACACGCCGTCGTCGATATCCAGCACCCCCGCGTACTGCGACAGCTTCTCCGCCAATTCCCGCGCGGCTGCTTCCAGAATTTTCCGGGAACTATGCGCGAGCTGGATGTCGATCGGCGTGTCGTTGCTCACCCCCATTTCGAATCTGAAGATCAGCGACTCCACCCCCGGAACCGACCCGATGGCCGACCGCCACGACTTCGCAAAATCCGCTCCGCTGAAATCCCGTTGATCCGCCGGCACCAATAAAATCTGCGCCCCGACCATGTGGCTCCCGACCGAACCCGCCGACGGGTCTGCCGTTCCCCGCTGCGCCAACGGCGCGCCGATTTGGGCATACATACCACGCCGCACGGCTTCGCCTCCGTGTTGCGCGAGCGCGGCGTTTGCCGACTCCAGGAGGTGGCCCAGGACTCTCCGGGATTGTTCCATGGGCACCCCATACGGCATGACGGCTTGCACCGTGATGTTTTCGGAATCAATCGCCGGCAGAAAACTGAAGGCGACATGCCCGCCGGCGACCATGCCCACCGCCAGGATCAACAGGGCCACTCCCACCGCCACCGTCAACCAGCGATTGGCGCTCGCGATTCGGAGAAACGGTTGATATCGTTCCCGGATGAAGGTGTGCATCGCCTGGCTGAACCACTGCCGCGGGCGATCGAGCGTCTTCCAGACTTCCGATGATGGCCGCGTATGGGCCAAGTGCGCCGGCAGCACGAACAACGCTTCGATCAGCGACACCACGAAGACAGCCACTACGATCGAGGGCACCTGTCGTATGATGATTCCCATCTCGCCGGGCACGAAAAACAGGGGCAGGAACGCGGCGATATTGGTCAGTACGGCAAAGGTGACGGGCATGGCAATCTCCCGGGCCCCGGCAATGGCCGCATCGAGAAACGGCAGTCCCTGCTCCCGCTTCTGATAGATGATCTCGCCCGCGACCACCGCGTCGTCCACGATGATGCCCAGCGTGATGATGAACGCAAACAGGGAAATCATGTTGATGGAGGCGCCGGTGAACGGAATGAAGAGAAACGAGCCGATGATCGCGGTGGGGAGGCCGGCCGTGACCCAAAACGCGAGCCTGAGGTCCAGGAACAATCCCAAAAACAGCAGGACCAGGATCAAGCCCAGAAACGCATTTTTCAACAACAGGGACATCCGGTCACGATAGATCACGGCCCAATCATCCCAGGCCGCCACGCCGATGCCGTCGGGCAATTCCGGCCGCAATCCCTCCAAATACGCATGCACGTCATCGGAGACGGATTGGGGCGTTTCCTTGCCGACCCGGAACACCTTGACCTGGACGGCCCGTTGTCCGTTGAAATAGGCCTCCTCATCGGTGTCCTCAAACCCATCGGTGATCGTGGCCAGGTCGCCGACCCTGACGATCGCGCCGTCCGGGGTGGACACCAGGGGAACGTCCGCGTATTCCCTGCCGAAATCACGCCGCTCCTGCGTCCGCAACAGCACTTCGCCGCCGGGAGCCTTCATCCCTCCCCCCGGCAGTTCAATGGCCGCCTCCCCGATCTCCCGGGCAATCCGGTTCAGGGTCAGGCCATAGGCGCGCAGGTGCCGTTGAGGCACTTCAACGGCAATTTCCCGGGGACGGGCCGAGCCCAGTTCCACGAGCGTAACGCCGGGCCGTTGCAACAAGTCATCCCGCACGCGGTCGGCCACGTCGCGCAGGATTTGCTCTTCCTGGTCGCCGTGCACCAGGACGGTCACGACCTGACTGCGGATTTCCGCCAGACTGATAATGGGTTCCTCAGCCAATTCCGGAAAGGACTGAATGCCGTCGATCTCGTTCACGACGTCCTGCAGGACGTTGTCGGCATTGCCCCCCTTCACCAACTCGATTTTCATGAAGGCCATCCCCTCGGCGGCCGTGGCGGTGACGTCCTTTACCCCGTCCAGCCCCCGCACCACGTCTTCAACGGATAGGATAATCCCCTGCTCGACTTCTTCCGGGCTGGCGCCGGGATAGGGCACGGTGACACGAATGCGATCGGAGGTGAACTCCGGAAAGACTTCCTGCTTGAGGTCCGTGCCGATGATCAATCCGCCGATGATGAAAATCAGCATGACGAGGTTGGCCGCCACCGTGTGGTGGGTCATCCAGGCAATCGGACCGGAACTCGAGGAGGTTTCGTCAGGGGACGCCATAGACCGGGCTATTCGGTGGATACCGTCGTCGCGCTACCGTGATCGTCGGATCCCGAAGAAGCCTTCACAGGCGATGGGAGTTCATCAACGGTTTGCAACGACAGCCGGGGAATTGCCGCAGGGATCAGTTTTTCGCGAGCAGTTTTCCTCATGACGTTTTGATTTTGGCAAACACGAGTGCCTAATTCAAATGCTCATTAAAATTCTCGTTCATTATCTGACGCGCTGATAGTCAAAGAGTTACCTGCAGCGGCCCATCATGACGTCATGAAACGCCATACCCCTGTTTACCTGTTCCCTCACGTATTGCTCCAGGAAGGTTCGGGATGCGATCCTCCCCGCGCTCGGTCATCTCTGCGTTGGCGCCGGCGTGCGCGCGCGTGGCAATCTCAGTTGAGTTTGATTCGGGCGCAATCGAATGTCATATTGGTTAGCACTTCAATTTTGGGTGGGGCGGGAAAAATATCCTATGGCTACTCGTGAGACTGATCCGACTCGCAACCGAGTCCGACGTTCAAAGGGATTGGAAATTCTAGTTGTCGGAGCGGGAGCGGCCGGTCTCGCTGCAACCCGGAGACTCGCTGCCAGTCTCAAGGAGATCAACAGCAGCATTCGGGTATTGGAGGCCTCCGACAAGATCGGCGGACGCATGTTTTGCGAGGAGATCGATGGCTTTCGCGTGTACAGCGGTGCAAGCGTCATCCATGAATCCTTCGCAACCACTAGAGACCTCGCGCGTGAACTGGGCGTGGAACTCTTTCAAAGCCCCAAAAAGAAGGGCGGCCAAAGCTACGGCGGCGGCCGGTTCTGGGGCCTGTACGTGGGTGGTTCGCTGAAACAGACATTGACGACCCTTCACACCATGCTCTTTTCACCACAGCACTCGCTGGCGGGAAATTGGGAATTCATGCGCCTGTTCGCGATCCTCAAGAAGCGCGCCAAGGACCTGGATTTTGAAGATCATACTCGCATGTTGGACCTGGACACGGGGGATAGCTTCGCCGATTTCACTCGCGCCAATTCCCTTGGCCGATACCTGAAACAGGCGGGAGAATTGGACCTCAACTGCTTTACCGCCGGGACTTCCGAACAGGTGGGGGCCGCCTATGGCATGGCGTTACTGTGGCTGTGGACTATCAATCCTGCGACGCGCAGCTATTTACCCAGGCAAGGAATTGCCGCCCTTGTTAAAGCCTTGGCCGAGGTTTGCGAGAGTTTCATCCAAGTTTCCTCGCCCGTCAAGCGAATCATCCTTGAAGACGGGGAGGTGAGAGGAGTCGCCATGGCCACTGGAGAAGTGATCGAAGCCGATGCGGTTATTTGCGCCACCACCGCTACGACTGCCGCGCAAATCATTCCGGAATTACCGCAGGACGTGCGGACCGTGCTTGAACGTGTCAGTTACAGCTCGTGCTGCAATTTGGCATTCGGGCTGGATGAGAACATTCTGGCCGATGGGTCTCACGCTGCACTGTTTCCACCCGGTTCTCCAACCTTTCTGACCATGGTTACCAATTTGGTTGCCCTGGCTCCAGATGCGGCCCCTCCGGGCAAGACCCTCGTTCATGCCGTGGTCATTGGCGAACATGCAAGAGCGCTCTTCGCCTTAGACGATGACGACATCGTACAGCGGGTGATTGAAGAGATGCGCCGTTTTTTCCCCGGCATGCCTCAACATCCCCTCTTTGCCAGGGTCTACCGCTGGCCCGAGGCGCTATGTCTCTCACCTGCCGGCATGCTCAGGGATGTGCATGACATGCTTAGGCGACTGAACGGATACGCACGTGGCCTGTTCCTTGCCGGCGACTACACGCGCTTGCCATCCCTGAATGGAGCCATGAAAAGCGGAATCGCGGCTGCAGAGGCGAGCTTGTCTTATTTAGACTCGATGCGCAGGGGCAGAAAATAGGTTCACCTCTAATCAGGCACCGATGGGATCGGTGACGAAGCAAGATTTGAACGGGTTACCCGGACAACCCGATATTGGCTACAGATCCTCAACCGGCAGCAAATCGCGGCCGAGTCCCATTCTGTGCGCATTGTGAATATGTTGCAGTGACGGTTCGTTTCGCCCGAACACAATCTGCGATTGAATCCCACGCTCGGCGCTTACTTGGACGTCCTCCATCATTGGATAGTCCTCCTTTTCGACGGCCTCTCTGAATTTTTCAAGTCCCACCTCGTACGACATCGCAGAATCGATGAAGTGTTTTTGTATGTTGGGGTCAATGTACCACGTATGAATCGTCCGCGACCTCGAAGATGAGCCTTCGAGAGGAAAAATACGAGAGACATCTACACCCATTGAACCCACCGCTATAATGACGTTAGGGTACAAGAAATATCCAGTAGATGTTATCTGCTTGTACGGCCAACGGTCCAGATCCGGTATCAGCATTCGCATGAGGTTGAATCTCTGATTGGCGGTGACCATGCGCAGGTTTTTTTCAAAACTGTCGAATGTCTGCAAGTTCCCCAGCACTTCCTTGGCTGCTGTTTTCGCGTGGAGTGTATTAATGTGATATAGCTCACCGAAGGAATGAATGCCCAATTTCCAGTTCATCCGCGCATCGATGGCTTGCGTGCCAGCAAAAGGATAATCCGATAACTTCCAGTGCATCAGGTCGCCTTGAAGTCCAGCCAGACACTCGTCCTCATCTATGGGACCGCCTTGAGTCGGGCGTACCCACAAGGTCCCATACATTTCTGCAGAAGGTAATGCGATAAGCGGTAAATCCCTGCTCGACACGTCCCCGAAACGACGATTCTGGTTAATCGCCAACAAACTGCCATCGATTCCATATGTCCACGCGTGGTAGGGACATGTAAATCGATCTCCGGAGCCGCGTCCTTCGGGGACGACCCGGCCTCCTCGATGTCTACAGACGTTTGCATACGCCCGAAAACGTCCTTCGCCATCCCGAACCATCAGTATCGGGATACCTGTTGTATTGTCCGACCAGTATGTATTCGGTTCGGGCAGGTCGGACGAAAGCCCCATGCACAAGGGTGTGTTCCGAAAAAAAACATCCTGCTCTTGCGCGAAGAGTTGCGGACACGTGAAATCCGACATCGGCACACGCATGACGCCGCCCGCATCGGCAGTCGTATCGTTGGCGATGTGCTCCGCAAGAACCTTCAAAATGCGAAGCTGTTCAGATTTGTGCACAAATCCAGATTGTGTGAGGTGATTCGAAAAGTAGTGTAGCTTTTACGGAAAATTACTTCGCGACTGCATTTCATGTCAAGGAACCTCTGCTTTAGTGTGATAGCGGGATGCAGGGCAAGGCGTCCCGGAGCGAAACCCGAGGCTTATCAAACGAGATAGGTGAGGGTTGAGCGAGGACACAACGCAGCCCTGCGCCCGATAGTGCATTAAATCAGAGGTTCCTCAAATAATTCCCACTCATCAGGCGGCAAGATAACGGGACCGCTCCTCCATCGGTTCCCTTCGTCATGAACTGACTTTCTTGCGTGTAAAGGACCTGACCAATACCCACAGCCCGTGCCTGAACGACGCGTGCAAAAAACGGCGGGATGCACGACGGCCAGACGCCAGACTTGACAATTGATAGATTAGTAAATATAATTCAGAAAACTTAACAATGCATTTGTTTTTACAAAACTTGTGAAATAGTGCATTTTATAGCTTAAGGAGGATAGTCATGAGAAGTGGACAGGACATGCTTCAGCAAATCGTTGACAAGTCTGCTTTGAATGCGGATTTCAAGCAACAGCTTCTTGCGGACCCAAAAGCGACTATCTGTCAGGAATTGGGCGTGACGATGCCTGAATCCATGACGATCAAGGTCCATGAGAGCGACATGCAGACGGTGCATCTCTCATTGCCACCGGATCCCAACATTACCGAGGAGCAGCTCGAAGCGATCTCCGCCGGCCTTTGCTGCTGCTGGTAATCCGGAACAGCCAATTGGTGTGCGGATGCCTCGCATCTGCAAGATCCAAAAGGTAAAAGGTCTCCCCCGTTCACCGTGAGCTGGGGGGTATTTTTGACCCGTTGGATTGGAACTCAAGAGAGGGGCGCTCCGGAAAGCACCATGTACACATAAGCCTTGGCCTGGTTGAGTCGATTTCCGGATATGACCAGCTTGACGTGGTGAATGCCACTCAGCATGACAAAACGTCCGGTCTTGGCAAACAGCGTTGTGGGTTTCGAAGCCCAGCCGGTCAGCGCCTTGATTTTCTCCCCAGCGACGAAATCCTCATGACTCAGGGCCTCCAGCATGGGGTGCCAATCGGTCAGGCCGTCGATCCACACACGGGACTCGTCCGTATACCTTTGCTTGACGACCAGCGTCAGGCCGAGCGTCGGACCCAGACCATCCGCCTGCACGTCGACATTCGCCCCGGTTCTTACGATATTCGCGCGTTCCTTGAAGCGTGAAATCACCGCTTCGACGGCCGAGATTTCACCCGGCCAACCCAGGTTTTCCAGAAAAGAACAAATTTCCCGCTGCGTTTTGAAGCCCATAACCGCCAAGCGGATGGTACGCGAGCGAGAAGGGAACACGCCGAACGAATCGAGGCGCGTCTCTTCAGGCTGAGCCAGGTACACCCGTTCGACATTCTCCCGTTCGGCGACAATCCGTTCCCAGCCGACGCAAGACACGAGCGCGTCAACCACAATGCCGACGTCATTCCGGAGGCCGGCTCCGCCGTGTAAGGTGCGTTCGTTGGGCCGAAGGAACATTCCCGGCAGCGAATTCTTGCCGCCCGACGCGGAACCGATGTCATATTCCAGCATCATCTTGCGCCCCACAATCGCTCGTAGCGGTGAGTCATGGGCCTTCATTTCCCTGCACAACCGGCTGACCGCTGTCGCGGTCTGATCCGTCTCGTCCCTCCGCGCCTGCTCTTCGAAAAAATCACCCGAACGGTTTCCGCTTGCCAGCGACACGCCGAAATCCGCCTCCGGCCGGTTCGTGTGCAGAGGCAGCTCAAAGCCGAAAGGCTGGGCGCCCATGGTGATTGGAAGTTGCCGCGCACGTTCCAGGATTCGGTCCCATTGCCGCTCTCCAACCAGAACCGGAGAAATTCTGTTTCTGAAGTGCCCGAGCAATTCACCCATGGAGGCACCTTCTTCAACGAGACGATCCTGGGTCAGCGCTATGGCCTCGAAAATATCCATCTTGTCTCCTCAAGCGATCACTGGTGCGGCATTCAAATCGGCTTCCTCCACCGGTCGCGTGCGATAGCCCATGCGGACCGGCACGTCGTACAGGCGCCCCGGGGCGAATCGTTCCCAAAAGTGGCGCATGCCGGGCACGATGACCCGCACAACCGGCATGCCAACGTCCGGCCGGGTCTGGTCCAGCACCAGAAACTCCATGCCCTTGGCTTCAACCAACGCCCGGCACCGCTCCACGTCGTCGCGCGTGTCCGTGGATTCAAGCACCGGATACTGCGATGCGCGCCTGAGCGGCGCGTCCGACGCCGGCGACAACCATGAACAATCGGCCAGTCGAGCCGTCTTCCACCACCGTAGCGACAGCGGATCGTCGATCATGGGCCGGCCGTTGCCTCCTCCGGGACGAGGCAACCAGGTCAGGCACTGGTTCAACTCGCAGATCGCGCGCAGGGCCGCTATGCGCGCGTCGGCATGGGCACCGGCACCGTATATGATGTCCTCGGTTTCCGCGTCCGGCCTGCGCGAGAGCGCCACGAACGACGGAATGCCCATATCGGAGGTGATATCCAGCATCCACAGGTCGCGCTCGTAGCGGCCGTAATAGTCCGCGGCCGATGCAAGGAATTCGTCGTCGAAGCCGGCAAGATCGACCCCGGACGCCCTCAGCGCGTTATACCACCAGATGGCAAAAGCATCGCGCTCGACCAGTTCATAGAACCCTTGCAGGATGGCCTCCTCCAGGGTGTTTCCCGCGGCGCAGCCGTTGGAATCGGCGATCAGGTCGGTGGGACCGCGCTGTTCGGCTGACGTGCCGTAGAGCATCGACGTCGGCAAATAACGATGCCGCTGCTGCGTGAGCGACCACACGGGCGTCCAGTCGATTTCAGCGCCGGGATCCAAGCGTGGAGGCACGACGTTGTACGGATGGCCTTTCGCGTTGAGGCCTTCCGCGTTGTCAAACTGATTGTCGCTGAACAGTTGCGCTTCGTTGGGATGGATCGCCTCGTCACCTTCGGCAAAATCGACCAGTCGCCTGCGCACGCGGATTTCATCCCCGTGCAAGGCGCCTGAATAGCGCTCGATGGCCTCGCAGAGCGCGCTGACCTCGGATTGCTCCCGTGTACTGCCCTTGCCGGCGCTCTTGCTGCGCAGACTCCGCCTGAGCGAACTCAAGCTACGGCTTCTCATGCCGAGATTGCTGCCCGCCCAATAGACGTGCAGCCAGGAATCGGATTCATCGGTCGTGCGCTTGAGCCAGGTGACGACACCGCTGATCGGGCTGACCAGGTGGCGATACTTCGCCAGCGTGGCTTCCGGGGCTACCGTGCGCGCACCGCCGCTACTGCAATGGATTTTGGGACTCGATTGCAGGTACAGCGCGACCGGCGGCCGATCCGGCCGGTACAGCGCTTCGTCGCCGCAGGCCGGGCACTGCGGCCGGCGCATGACGCGATGATGCGAACTCACGCATGTGCCGACGTTCATCGCGATCACCTGTTCGTGGATAGGGGCCGCCACGTCCAGCACCAGCCATTTGACAATCTCTGCCGCGATCAGTCCGTAGAGCGCTTCGAGCAACGCCGGTTCCGCAGCGAACGCTTTGAAGGCGGCATCCTCGCCGGCCACGTGGCGCAGGAAACTATGCACTTCCTGGTGGTTGCGCAGGCGGCTGGCGAGGCAGGTCCAGCAGGGTCCTTCCCGATCCCCTCGAAAGACCGGCCCGAAGAGCGGTTCGATGCCGCGCGGCCGCGCCAGCATCCACAGTGCTCCCGCCTCGAGCTGGCGCTGATTCACTTCGGCAAGGCGTTCTTCAAGGTAGTCATCGCACACGATCACGGTGAGCGTGGGGTCGTCAATCCCCACGCAGGCGCCGGACGCTTCCAGGTGTCGAACCAGCCTGCCGTCGTCACCGTTCACGGCGATGCGCGATGCCGCCAGCCGTTGTTCGGCCCAGCACGGCGAGGCGCCAAGGGAGGACCAGTAGGCTGCCCGGCTTTGGTCCATATCGTGTCTGCCGGATACGATATAGCCCTTCGCCGATAGCGAAACAACGGCCGCGTCCAGATCGGCGGCAGGTTGGCGGCCGTCGAGGGCGGTGACGATCTCGTCCCGCCCGCGCCGGCCGTCGAGAAGCGGCAGCAGATCGCCATACAGGCCGCCGTGCAGCAGCGTGTTGAACGTTTCGGAAACCAGCAACGTCTGCTGGTCGCTGATGACGTGGTATCGCAGGTGCGGGGCCAGCGCGGGACGCTCAACGAGGCCCTCGTCGGCAGGAGTGGTTCTCACCAGGATCCCGCGCCGGGACTGCGCGTTTGTCCGGGCTCCCACCTGGCGCTTCTGTGCTGGATCAACCGGCATCGTCAAGCGCGCGCAACAAGGGTCTCGATTTCCGCGGCGGCGCGGGACGCGGTTTCGGCAACCGCCGCGGTCAGCGCATCGAAATCTTCATGCCCGCACGCACCGGCGACAAGAGACTTGATCTTCGGTCTCGCCGTTGCCGCGTCGAATTCCTCTTCGCCGATGAGCCGCAGGATTCCCTGTAAATCGCGCCACAAGGCCGCGGCCTGCGCCAGCGGTTCGCATTCACGGAGCACCGTCGCCGCGGTCGGGGCCGAATCTTGGAGCCCGGCTTCCCCCTTTGTTAGCTGCAGGAATCGCGCGGTCCTCTCGATATCCTCGAGCCCGCCACGCATGCCCACATAGGCAGACACGCCTGTTTCGGCCCCGTTTGACGCCGGCTTGCACAAATTCGCGATCAACGACTCGTTCGTTGCACATTCGGACAACACTTCGCGCCGTACTTCGGCGAACCGGGTCGCGATCCCGGCGTCGCCGGCTTCGAACACGCAACGCACCCTCGTCAAGGCAGGGACCCCATTGACTGCCACGGTCCCGCAATTATCGGCCACGTCGGAGAGCGGCAGGGCGGGACAGGCATTCGACTCACGCGGGATCGGCGAAAACAACAGGCTGTCCTCCGCGAGGCTGATCAGGGTCTCGATAAAGCGCTTGCACAACTGCTCGTATCCGCCTGCTTGGAAGCCGTCATAGACGAACAGGATCTCGATGGCCACGCCGGGATGTACTTCCCGGCTGGCGAGATCCCTCAAGGCTATCGCAGCGACGCCGCCTCCGCGCAACGGCCCGTGCCGGTCAACGAAGTCACCGACGGCGGCGGTCAGGACGGCCGAGATTGAGGCGTCCGCGAGATTGGATAGCGCGTGTTGTGCCTCAGCCGGTGACAGATTTCCGCGCACCACGTGCATCCCGATCTGAAAGGCCTTGTCGTTCGACCAATTGCGCACGATTTCAGCGGTCTCTTTCGCATTGACCGCCGGAAGTTCCGCGATCAGATCTTTCATCGCCTGCACGTCCATTTCACGCGTCCAATGGAGTCGCGCAAGACCGCGCCGCGCGATGGCTTCGGATTTCTGGTCCGGTCCGAATCCTTTCGGCAGGTCGAGGTCGGTGAATTCCCGGTCCTGCAGGTTATCGAGCAATTCCGGATGGCGTTTGATCCATTTGGCAAGCCGGGGGGCAGCGCCGAAGATTTCGACGATCGCGTCAAAGGCCTCAGGTCTCGCCGAGGGAATTGGGCTGTCGTACACGCTCCAGTCATCAATCTCCGGATAGAAATGCTTGCGCCATTGATCGACAAGCGGGTCCATCTTCGCAAACCAGCGCTTGGGCCGCAGCACGATGTTCATCATATCGGCGTAGGTTCCGGGCAATTCCGGCGATTCATCAAGGTTACTGACCTGGAGTAGCGGGTACTGGCGGGATGCCACCGCATGATGATCCGCATGACGCTGCATATTGAACAGCAACCAATTGGTGAACTTCCAGTCGGCGTCCCAGGAATGGCGCGGCATCACCTTTTCCCAACGACCGTTCGGCAAACGGACCCGGCGCAGGCCGTAGTGTTGAAAGTAGTTGCTCATCTTCATCGAAAAGACGCAGGAGAGACCGAGGAAGGCAAAGACCGGAACCGCCCAAATCCCGCCCATCCAGAACACCAGCCCGTACCAGAACGCGAGACCCGTGCCGTAGCGCCAGAACGGATTGCTGTAATGCCACCGGGTCAGACCGCGCCGCGCCAGACGTTCTCCGGCAACCTGCCAGGAATGGACGAGGTTACTGGCAACTTCCCTGGGGAAATATCTCCAGAAACTTTCCCCCTTTGGAGCGGACCCCACGTCAGACGGCGTGCCCACCATGGCATGGTGAATATAGACGTGCTCCGTGGCATATTGCGGATAGGAGGCAGAGGCAAGCAGGAATTCGCCGATCCGGCGTTCCCAGGTTGAGCGCCGGTGAATCAGTTCGTGACCGACGACGAATACCGCTTGTGCTTCCGTGGTTAATATGATCGCCAGGAACACTGATTCCCAGATTGCGAATTGATTCACGATGAGGATTTGCCACATCCCGAAAATCAGCGTCGGCGGCCACAGAAACGCCCAGGACCAGACCGGCAGATTGTGCCAGAACAGACGGTGTTCCGACGTTCTCGACGGATCCATACTGCGTCCGTCTCGACCCAGCACCCGGTCAAACGACCACGCAAGACTCATAAAGGCAAGTGGCGGCACCAACCACCAGCCTCCATAGAGCGCCGCCACAAGAATCAACGGAAACACAGCTAATGACAGATAATGTGGAAGGGCGGTCAGTATGGACGGCTCTATCTGCCGAGTGGTGTCGGCGTTGCTCGGGCCGGAGCTACCGCCCGCCGCTGGACTCTGCAGCATAGTCACTCCTTTACGGTTATTGGACTCGAACCCTTACGCGGAAATCCATTTTCTCAGCCCATCACTTCATCACGTTGCACGGTTCAGGCACGCAATCTCACGACGAGACGCTCGAGGGCTTCGATACAAAACGCGGAGGTCACGGCTTCGGAGCCATGCCCTATCCGCCCGACCGTGCCCCACTTTAACGTTTGGTCACCGAACGCGAGAAGTTCCGGCCAACTGCCGTCCTCGCGTTGCGAACTGGTGAACCTTTCCACCTGGCGTTTCGCGTCGATGCGATCGAGGCATCCAACATTATCGAGCGCCGACACGGCCTGAGCGGTTTGCAGGACGTTGCCGAAATCTCCCTGATCGTCACGCAAGCCCAGGATACGATCCGCCAGTATCGGGCGCAGTCGATCTAGCGCGGGCCGTGCGCGCACCATGGCACGGGCGGTTGCATAGTAGATCGCGACCTCGTCGGGATACCATTTGGACGAGCCCTTGAGCTTGGCATCGGTAATCAAGGCTTCCAGCCATCGTTGGGCATCCCTGGTTTCAGGGCAGTCGCCGAGATAGGCAATGACGTTCGCATTGACGACGGGGTCGGCTTCGAGACGAAAGCGCGACACCACGTCGGGTTCGTCGTCCTCCAGAACCCAGGTCATAAAGCGACCTTCCTCGTCGCGATTCGCTAATATGTGCGGGACGTTCCTCCCCAGTACAATCCAGGGGTGAATGCCAAGCACAAGTGAACAGAGTGTGGTGCTGTCGAGATCCTGGGGCAGATGACGATAATAGCGCCACAATCCGGGATATTCGATGGTGTCGACAAGATACGTCCTGGTCGCGGTACAGATAGCTTTGGCCCGCGCTTCCTCGCAACATTCCAGGGCAAGAACGCAGAAAGCCGAGACGAAGGGAGGTTTTTCGAAATGCCGTGGTATGTCCGGATCAGCGACGTTGAACCGGATGCAGTGCCACGCCCCATGTTCATCTATGGTGGATTCCAAGAAAACGAGACCGCGACGGATGCTTGCTCTCCCCGCTTTGGCAAGCTCATCGGTGGGCGGCGCGTGCTTTGCGGCTTTCTCCCGATCGACAACGGGAGGGCGAAGGGGCGGCGCGGGGGCGTGCATCGTTTTGAGAAGAAACGCGAGCGATGCCGCGCCGGTTTTCGCCTCCTCCCGTTCCGCCTCGGTGAATTTGCTGCGCGGCGGAAGGACCACGTGCGTCGTGCTATAGGTTTCTTCATGCACGTGAATTTGATGGTCTTTGGTCATCGTCACGCCAAATTCTTCTTCGATGGTCTCTTTAGGTTTGGCGAGAAGACGTTCCCGAAAGTCATCGTCCTCGCCGGCTCGCGAGACAAGACAATCAGCGACGTTCCAGGATTTCTTCATTGAAGCCCTCTTCCTCTTTGCGGGTCCCGGACGAACGTGCATTTGCTGACGGCGAATACATCTCAATGGCCATTCGTCATGCCCGGGTAACATCCGAGACCCTGGGCGATCTGGGCATAACTGCTGAGAGGGAACACCGCACACGCCCGCAACCAATCCTCCTTGTCGATGACCGTCTGGTTGACCAGTCCGATCATCTTGTCGAACTTGCTTAGCGCGTCGCAATCCACCGCCCGGGGGTCCGCCGCCGCCCGGTATTTCGGCCAGGCGCGGTCGCGAGCGTACCGCCAGAATTCGCTGTCGTACCGGGAGCCGCAGCAGTAATGCCAGCCCACGAACAGGCCGCTGCAAAGCATGTAGTTGATGAGAAATCGATTCACCACCGGCGCGTCGCGCTCCCGGTGCTCGACCGGCCGATTAAGACGCACGTGCAGCACCATCCCGATCTGCAACTGGGCGATCACGATCGCCGTTGCTTCCAGGGGCTCAAAGAAGCCGGCTGCGTTGCCAATGCGCGCCACAGCCCCATCGTAGATCTGACGGTGGACGAAATTAGGGAACGAAATGACGGCGCGTTGCTCGAATTCCGACACCTCATCGGCTTCAAGCAGCGCGTCGAAGTCGGCTTCGACTTCCGCTTGGCTTGAGACGTCGCGATTGAAAATGTAGCCGTAGGACGTGTGCGCCGTGAGCGGGATCACGAATACCCACCCGTGGGGACGAGCCACCGCGCGGGTATAGGTCGGTTGCACAACGGGTCCATCCCGCTCTGCCTTAATGATTGCCGGACAGCGACGGATGATCGCGGTATTGGTGGGGATGCAGGGAACATCGATGTGCCGTTCGGGCTGTAACTCCCGGGGGAATCCGCGGGCATCGAAGACCAGGTCGTAGTGTTCCGCCGCTCGTCCCTCGAATTCCACTCGCGCACCATCCTCCACCCTCGTGATGCTGAGCACCTTGGCGTCGATATGTCGGGCGCGGGTGCTTTCTTGCAACAAATCCACCAGATAGTCGGCGGACAGGTGGTAGGCGTAGGCCACCTGTTGCGGCGTGAAGTAGTGGATGAAGTTCTGCTTGCGATGACCCCATCCCTCGTAGGCAATGCCGTACTTGCGCGTTCCGTTCAGGCGCTGCTGGACGTTTTCATGGGGCAAACGGGTCAGTTTGTGCAAATCCTGCACGAGACTCGGCCAACTGCCTTCGCCGACGCCGATGACGGGGATGCGCGAGTCATAGACGTGGTGCAGCTCGTGGTCCTCGTCCGGGTGAAGTCGCGCCACGTTGGCGGCAGCAAGGGAACCTGCGGTTCCTCGCCCGATCACCGCGATTTTCCGTAAGGATTTGGCGGCCGGCTGTATCATCGCAAGACTTCCGGAAATATTAGGAAACCTCTGATTTACTGCACTATCGGGCGCAGGGCTGCGTTGTGTCCTCGCTCAACCCTCACCTATCTCTCTGAGATAGCTTCGGGTTTCGCTCCGGGGCGCCTTGCCCTGCATCCCACTATCACAATAAATCAGAGGTTCATTAGGAACCCCTGATCCCCGATTAAAGAGGTCGGGGAGGAATCCAGCGTCTTTGCTTTGTTCTTCGTCCGTGAAAATAAACGACACTGGATTCCTGCTTTCGCAGGAATGACGGAGCGTGGGCAGGAATGACAAAAGCGGCTATTTTCATACCAACGTCAACAATTATAGCGCCGTATGCCGGGCAAGCTCAACTTCGTGCATGAGTCTGCCACTCCCCGATTCAAGCGGAGGAAACAGGGTTCCGTTACACCGGACCCGCTTCCTGATGGTCCGGCGACGGCAACGAGTCGACCGGGGCGGGACGGTTTCTGCGTAACACGTCTTCTACAATCAGATACACCGACGGCAGAATCGTCAAAATAATCACTGTCCCGAACAGGATGCCGAAGCCCAGCGAAATGGCCATAGGAATGAGAAACCGCGCCTGCATGGCCGTCTCGAATATCATCGGAGCCAAGCCAAAGAACGTGGTCAATGACGTCAGCACAATGGGCCGAAACCGGTTCATGGCACTTTGAATCACTGCCTCGGAGAGGGGAACGTCCTGCTCCTCGCGGATACGATTCGTCCCGACGACCAGGACCAACGAATCATTCACCACCACGCCGGCCAACGCCACGACGCCAAACAAACTGACGAGGCTGAGCCCATAGCCCAGGAGCAGGTGCCCGATCAACGCGCCGATGAAACTGAACGGAATCCCCAGCATCACGATCAGCGGTTGCACGTAACTCCTGAACGGAATGGCCAGCAACCCGTAGATCAACAACAGAACCAGGACAAACCCGTCGGCCATGGCAGCAAGCGATTCCCGTTGGGACGATTGCTCGCCTTCCAGGGAATACGTGAGGCCAGGATATTTCGTTCGCAAGGTTTCCATGTCATTGGCAAGAACTTCCCCGATGATGTTGTTGGCATTGGCAATTTGACTATCGACGTCAGCCGTGACCGCCGTGATTCGACGCCCTTCGCGTCGCTTGATTTCCGTATAGGCCCGTCCCGATTCAATTTCCGCAGCCTCGGCCAGTGCAATTTCCCCGCCTTGCCCGGTGAGCAGGACCAATTGTTCGATGGTGAAAGAGGACCGGCGTTCTGATTCGGGCAGCCGCACCATGACCTTCACTTCGTCGCGTCCGCGCTGTTGACGAAGCGCTTCCACGCCGTAAAAGGCCCCGCGCACCTGCCTGGCCAAATCCGTCGCGTTGAGGCCCAGGCTGTAAGCCTCGGGCTTAATGCGAAAGCTCAATTGCGGTTTGCCCAACGACACGCCGTCGTCGATATCCGTCACCCCCGCGTATTGCGACAGCATCTCCGCCAATTCCTGTGCCGCCGTTTCCAGTGTCGCCCTGGAACGATGAGAGAGTTGGATGTCGATCGCCGCGTCACCGGTCGGACCAATTTCAGCTTGAAAGGTCAGAGATTCCAACCCCGGGATTGCCCCGATGGATGACCGCCAGGTATTGGCAAAATCCGCTCCGCTGAAATCCCGTCGGTCCGCAGGCACCAGAAAAACCTGTACCCCGACCATGTGACTGCCACGTGCACTCGTCGGAGCCTGCGGTCCCCTTCCCATCAAGGCCGAACCGATGTGGCCATATACGCCGATCAACGCGGTCTCGCCTCCGCGCTGCGCGAGCGCAGCACGTGCGGACTCCAAGAGGTAATCCAGGACTCTCCGGGATTGTTCCATGGGTGCCCCATACGGAAGGTTGGCTTGCGCCGTGATGATTTCAGAATCAATAGCCGGTAGAAAGGTAAAGGCGATATGCCCGCCGCCGATCATACCCGCCGCCAGGATCAACAAAGCCACCCCCAACGCTACCGTCACATAGCGGTTGTCAATGGCAGTTCGGAGAAACGGTTGATAGCGCTCCCGGATAAAGGTTTGCATGGCTTGGCTGAACCACCGTCGAGGCCGGTCGAGCGTCTTCCAGAAGCCTGACAATTCTCGCGTATGGCCCAAATGGGCCGGCAACACGAACAAGGACTCGATCAGCGACACGACAAACACCGCCACCACTACAGAGGGAACCTGCCGCAAAAAATTGCCGAGATCGCCGGGCACGAAAAACATTGGCAGGAACGCGGCAATGTTGGTCAACACGGCAAACGTGATGGGACCGGCAATCTCCCGGGCCCCGACAATCGCCGCGTTGAGCAACGGCAGCCCCTGCTCCCGCTTCTGGTAGATAATCTCTCCCGCCACCACCGCGTCGTCCACGATGATGCCCAGCGTGATGATGAACGCAAACAGGGAAATCATGTTGATGGAGGCACCGGTCAGGGGGATGAAGAGAAACGATCCGATGATGGAGACGGGCAGGCCGACCGTGACCCAAAACGCGAGCTTGATGTCCAAAAACAAACCCAGGAGCAACAACACCAGAATCAAGCCCAGAAAGGCATTCTTCAATAACAGGTACATCCGGTCGCGATAAATCTCGGACCGGTCATTCCAGACCGCCAACCCAATGCCCTCCGGCAATTCCGGGCGCAATTCCTCCAAATATGCGTACACGTTTTCGGAGATGGATTGCGGCGTTTCCTGACCAACCCGAAACACTTTGACCTGGACCGTTCGTTGACCATTGTAAAAGGCTTCTTCGTCAACGTCCTCAAATCCATCGGTGATCGTCGCAATGTCACCCACGGTAATGATTGCGCCGTCCGGCGTTGAGGCGATGGGAATCTCCGCAAATTCCCGGCCAAAATCGCGCCGCTCCTGCGTCCGCAATAACACTTCGCCACTGGCGGTCTTGACCCCTCCCCCGGGCAGTTCAATGGCTGCTTCCCCGATCTCTTTGCCAATCCGGTTCAGGGTCAGACCGTAGGCCCGAAGATGCCGTTGGGGTACTTCAACGGCAATTTCCCGGGGACGAATCGCGCCCAGTTCCACAAGCGTGATCCCCGGTCGTTGCAACAAGTCATCGCGCACGCGTTCGGCAACCTCACGCAGCGTCTGCTCTTCCTGGTTACCGTGTACCAGGACCATCAGGACCTGGTTCCGAACTTCTGCCAGACTGATCATGGGTTTTTCCGCCAATTCCGGAAACGACTGAATACTGTCGATCTCGTTCACAACGTCCTGCAGGACGTTATCGGCGTTGACCCCGTCAATCAATTCGATCTCCACCTTGGCCCGGCCTTCCGAAGCCGTGGAGGTGACCTCTTTTACTCCGTCCAGCCCCCGCACCACGTCTTCAACGGATAGGATGATCCCTTGCTCGACTTCTTCCGGACTGGCCCCGGGATAGGCCACGAAGACACGAATCATATCGACTTTGAACTCCGGAAAAACTTCCTGCTTGACGTTGGTGCTGATGAGTAATCCGCCGAGAATAAAAATCAGCATGACGAGGTTGGCGGCCACCGTGTGGTGGGTCATCCAGGCGATCGGACCGGAACGCGGGGAGATTTGATCAGGAGAGGCCATGGACGGGGCTACTCGGTGGAGACGGTCGACGCCCGTTCGGGCTCATGGGATTCCGGAGAGTGAAGTTCCTCAACGGTTTGCAACGGGAGGCCGGGAATCGCCGCCGGAACTTGACTCATAATAACCTCTTCTCCGTCCCGGAGCCCCTGGCCGATCAGAACGGCATCCTTTCGGGAAAGGACGATGTCAACCGGCCGAACGTCCAACTGATTCTCGGCATTCTTGACCCAGACGCGAGAGCCTTCCCTGATCGCCTCTCGCGGCAGGACAATCACGTCGTGTAACTCGGGACCCTGGATTTCCACGCGGACGTATTCGCCCAATAACAATGGACGGCGTACCCGGGCGGGTTTGGCCAACTCCAGGGGATCGACAATCGAAACCAGAACCTGCGCCATCCGGCCGTTCTCCGTCACGTCGCCCAGCAATTCGACGACCGTGCCCTGCCGCACCACCGGTTCGCCGCCACCGCGTTCACGAATCACCCGGACGGACGACCCTTGAGGGTGACCGGCACCGGGAAAGGTAATGCCTTCCACCTGCTGGATGGGCACGCTCACCTGCACTCGAAATTCGTCGGTGCCGACCAACGTCGCCACGGAACTTTGCGAGTTGATGAGTTGACCGACCTCGACGGATTCATTCAGCACCAACGCATTGAAGGGGGTTCGCAGGATCGTTCGTTTCAAGTCCAACTGCGCCCGGTGCAACCGGCTCTTCGCCGCGGCTAGCGCCATGCGTTTTTCCTTGAGATGCGGACGGCGGAGAGCCAGTTGCCGGCTCAAGGTATTGACTTCGCCGGCAGACGGGTTCAACAGGCTCCATTCGCGCTTGGCCACGGCTTGATTGCCGAGTTCCACCTTCAAATCAAACTCCGCTTTCGCCAAGGAGGCCCGTTGCTCATTCACCGCGACCTGATAATCGCGCGGGTCGATCTGTAACAAGACGGCACCCTTGTTCAGGGTTTCCCCGATGACCAACCGCGGATTGAGCTTCACCACCCGGCCGCTGATTTCCGGTTGCACGATCAACCGCTGATGCCTCTGCACGGTCCCGTACGCGGCGATGACCGTCTGCTCATCCCGGACCCGTGCAGTGAGAACTTCGACAAAAGTCGGTTTCACCTCTTTTGAGACCTTGGGCACGGTCGGACCCAGAGTCATCAACGCCTGTGCCCCCAGGACGGCCAACCCGATGATGAGCAGGGGCAGGACAATCTTCAGTATCTTCGATTTTTTATCCACTGAATCGACAGAGTCCGTCATTCTGGTGCCTCCCGCATGGCGAGATCCGGCGACACGGGTTGGGCAGTCCATCCTCCCCCAAGGGATTTATATAATTGCACCACGGCGAGAAGGTGATTGCGTTGCGTTTGCGCCAAAGCCGTTTCCGCGTTCAACGCTTCGCGCTGAGCCGTCAGGACCTCCAGGTACGAGGCTTGCCCGTTCAGGTATTCGAGCTGGGCCAACTCCACGGCCTCACGTGAGAGGCCGACCGTCCGTTCACGTTCCGTCCGGATCTCTCGAATTTTTTGATGAGCAAGGAGGGCGTCTTCCACTTCCCGAAAGGCTTGTTGAATGGTTTTTTCATAGGCAATGACCGCCTGTTCCCGTTGGGCTTGACTCACTTCCAGGTTGGCCAGATTTCGCCCCGCATCGAAAAGCGGCACGGTTAGCGTGGGGCCAAACTGCCAGACCCGGGAAGCACCAACAAAGAGTTCGGAAAATTGCAGGCTCTGCGCGCCGAAATTGCCCGTTAAACTGATCTGCGGGAAAAACGCCGCCTTGGCGACGCCGATCCGGGCATTGGCCGCGACCAATTTTTGTTCGGCTTCCACAATATCCGGACGCCGCTCCAGCAACGCCGACGGCAATCCCGCAGGCACCTCAGGCGGCAGCGGTTGATCGCGCAACGAAACCCCGCGCAAGATGCGGGCCGGGTTCCGTCCCATGAGAAGGCTGAGTTGATGTTCCTTTTGTCCGATTTGCCGTTCGAGGTCCGGGATCACGGCCCGGGCTCGGGCCACTTCCTGTTCCGCGCGACGAATATCCAGCGTGGACCGCTGCCCCACGAGTTTTCGCAACCGGATCAGATCGAGAGCTTCCTGTCGGGTCTTGAGCGTGCGCCTGGCCGCTTCCAGTTCAGCATCCAATTCCTGAAGCTCGAAATAGGCCGTGGCCAGATCACTGACCAGCGTCAGGACGACCGTCCGCCGCGTCGATTCCCTGGCCAGCAGGTCGGCTTGAGCTGCTTCCGTGGCGCGACGCAGTCTTCCCCAGAAGTCGAGTTCAAAAGATAAATCCATCGTGGCCCTGAATTGATTCGTGGCGGGGGGCGTGAACGCGCCACCAGGGAATCCGAACTGCCGGACTTGGGCCCCGGCCGGTTGATTACGCTGAATGCTGCCGTTGCCGTCAATCCGTGGGAATTGATCGGCACCCGTAGCCGCGAGTTGGGCACGGGCTTCCCGCACTCGGGCGACGGCTATTCTCACGTCCTTATTTTCCACCAATGCCTTGCGGATGAGGGCCTGGAGGTTCTCATCCTGAAAGAGTTCCCACCAACCCAGGTCGGCTAACGATACCTCTTCAAGGGATTCACCCTGCTGCATCCGAAAGCTGTCCGGTTGCATGACCGGCGGTCGTTCATAATCCGGCCCCAGCGCGCATCCGCCCACGATGAACGTCCAGAGGCTTAGCAGCAGGACACGGACTCTCATGATTGACGCGCTCTCCCGATCCGCGCCGCCATCATCCGTTCACCGGGGACGGTACGCATGCCGGCCAGACTCACGTTGGTAATATGCTCGGCCAGCGCGTTGACGTAGTCCTCGGTGAATTCGATATCGTCATACAGACGATCCATCACCGGCCGCGCGAATTTGTAGTGCAAACACTGCCCGATCACGCTGAAGCAATGATGCCGAATAACCTGCTCGGTCGCGTCGTCCGGTAGTAACGCCGACACAATGGCGCGCAATTTCATGTGATTCGGGCGAATGAACGTCTCCACGAGCGTATCCAGGATCGGACTGGGATTCACCATCTCCTGGACGTGGATTTTCTCCAGTGATGAAGAAGGTTTGTGTATGCCCACAACGTGATGCACGAACCAGAACACAAAGGTTCGCAGTTGATCTTCCGGAGGCTCATCCCCCAAATCCATGTGTTCCGCATCCTGATCCAAAGTCAGGGCATGGGAGACCACCTCGCCGTAGAATTGAGCTTTGTCGCCAAAATAGTAATTGACGGCCGCCACGTTGGTACCTGCTCGCCGGACAATCTGTTGGATGGTGGCATGGTGATAGCCCCGTTCACCAAAGATTTCCAACGCCGCGTCAATCAGTTTTGCTCGAGTACGTTTTCTCATCACAACCTAAACTTGCCAAATTCTAATTCATATTTCAAATATCAATTTGAACCATATCAACAGCACGCCCGTTCCGGCAACGGACATGGCGATGGATCAGGTTTTTGAGGGGATGGGGGTTACGGGATTCGACAACGGCGAGCGGGGCAGGGCGGGACGGCACAGGGGCCGTCCCCTACAACGACTATAGGGACAACCCCCTGTGGTTGTCCATGATGTGGAGGGCAGGCACAGGGGCCTGCCCCAATTAAAATCCTTGGTCGTGTTACGCGGCCCCTCGCGCGTCATCCACGCTCCAAATCCCCGACCCTTGTGCCGAGATGAACAGGAAGGCGAAGCAATACATGATGGCCAGGTCTCCCTGATTGACAATCGGGAAAAAGGCCTGAGTCCCATGCACCATCCAATATCCCGCGGCCATCAGCCCGCTGCTCAAGAAAGCCGCCCACCTCGTGAACAGCCCCACCGCGACCAGCAGGCCGCCGATCAATTCAATGGGACCGGCGATATAGATGACAAACGCCGGCACTTCATGTTGCATGGGCGCGGGAAAGGCAAAGAGTTTCTGTGTGCCATGAAAGACAAACGTCAGGCCCGCGAAGATTCTCAACAAGGCATAGGTTTGGTTCGTGTACGCTTGCATGAACATCCTGACACCTCCTTTGTTGAAGGCCCAAAAATCGGTGGTAGCGGAAAGACTTACATCATACCGCATCTTGCCCTTCAATGCATCCCTCTTGGGCAAGATGTCCGACCCGGACTGCGTCGTTCACAAAGGCACGTCGCGCGGCTCAGACATCCGGCGAAAGGACAGAATCCGGCGTTTACCATCCGAATCAAGTTGAATGATCAATTCCACGGCAGTCCCTTTTCTCAAGGTCCGCAAATCCACGATGGAATCCAAGTCATGAGGATGCACCGCCAACATGGCTTCACCGGGAACCGGGTGCCATCCCATTTCGAATGACGGGTCACCGGAGCGTTGATGCCAATTCAACCAGAGAACCGGCCCGTCGAAGTCAATATACTGAACGGTGCCGCGGATACCCGTAGGCTTGGTAAAGTTCAGTATGTCCGTCAGGAACGTATCCAAGGGATGGGGTTCGGTTTGGGCTATTGCCGGGGCAGGAGTCAGAACAACCAGAAGCACCAAAATCAGTAGGGGAGGACCTACGTGTCCTTCCGAACCTGCGTGTCCCTCCGATTTTCCGTTTTTTCTCATGGCCTGATTCCTCCACTCACGACTTGTTTTAGATCATACACCTTGTTGCCCCCGGCATTGAACCCCTCCCGGCTCACACCCACCCGCTCAGGACCTCCGAACGCAGTACGAAACACGTCCACGATTTCGTGAAATTTCTTTAACGTCGTCCATTCGGCGTAGCCCGCTTCCCGTAACAACCGCGGGAACGACGTCCGGTTCGTCCGTTGCCCCTCGCTACTCCCATCCCCGAGCAGGTAATGATCCAGAATGACCCGCGTACAGGCCTGCTCAAGTTCATTGGCAAAGCGTTCAGGGTCATCCAGCGGCAACAATGGACTCACCGTGGCCACCGCGTCCAAACCCGCGGCGCGCAGGGCGTGCAGGGCCTGAATCCGGGAACGGGGCGAATAGGCTTGCTTCGGGAAAGAAGCCGGCAGGTTCGGTTTATCCGTTTCCACCGTTACGTGGATGCGCACGTCGCATTGCTGCTGAAGTTCCCGCAGAAGCGAAAGGTCCTCGACGACCAGCGGTGTATGCGATTGAATGGCCAGGAGATCCGGCGGGCGTTCGACCATGGCTTCCAACAACTTCCGTGTACGTCGCAGGGTCCGTTCCTGCGGCGGATACGGCTCAGTGACGCTGGACATGAAAATCCTGATGGGCTTGGGTTCCCCGGGGCTCTTCAGCCGGTCATATTGCGCACAATAGGCTTGTACGGCTCCCTCCTTAACGTCCAGGAACCGTCCCCACGTCCGCCCCCGCACGTGATAGGGATTCCACTGGGCATAGCAGTACAACCCGCACAGCGTATTCCCGAGCGCACACCCCCGATACAGGTTGATGGTATGGGTAAACCCCTGACCCAAAAACCCACCCGTAGGATTCAGAATCGTTTTACACGGAATTTCTCTGAGTTCCATGGGAACCTGTCACGCGAATCTCTCATGCAGGCTTACCGTCTGCACATCAAGAGATGAAAATGGGACCCCTTGCACCCTTCTGTCATGCTTGGTTTTCTTTTCCGTCATTCCCGACCATATAAACTGGATCCCCGATTAAGAATAGCCTGCCCTCGACGTCTGTAATCGGGGGTCGGGGAGGAATCCGGAGTCTTTAGGAACCTCTGATTCAGTGTGATAGCGGGATGCAGGGCAAGGCGTCCCGGAGCGAAACCCGAAGCTTATCAGAGAGATAGGTGAGGGTTGAGCGAGGACACAACGCAGCCATGCGCCCGATAGTGCACTGAATCAGAGGTTCCTTTATTTTGTTCTTCGTCCGTGAAGACAAAAGACCCTGGATTCCTGCTTTCGCAGGAATGACGGAGCGGGGTCGGGGATGACAAAAGTGGCTATTTTCATGCCAATTGATGAAAAACGATAACAGGTATACTCTAGCAGAGTGAAGGTTGACTGAACCAGCCATGACACGATTATTTGCGATGACGACGTGCTTGGGGGTTGTGGCCCTCGCCCTGTTTTTGCCGGCGGCGCAGGCCGCAGACACGTGTCCTGAAAACCTGTCTCACCTGAGCGAAGAAATGGACGCGCTACTCGAAGGCGTACACGTCAAGGAATTCAAACGGACGATGCGCTCGGTCCTGCAAGCGTCCATCCCCCAAGCCATCCAACGGGCCGACGGGATCAAGGAGCAAATCACCTTTCTTCAGAAAGAAATTCAACACCAGGTCCGGGTGGAAAAAAGCGCCGACTTCATTGCCCGCGACGTCTCCGGCAATCCGGACGGACCATTGAAACCGTGCAAGCGACCCGAGGAGAACGGCTATTGCAACACGGTTGAGCGGTACTTTATGGCAAAAGCCGCCAACCTGGCGAACCGCGCGTTTCTCAAAGCCCTGAAATGTTACCAACGCCAGGGCTACCAGTAACGACCAGTCGCGCGCGCGGGCTGTGATTCTACCGGAGACCTTCCTTATCCAAGGCGGCAATGCCGGTCAGCGCAACGGGCGGACGGTCTGGGAATTCTGCTACCAAGCTCAATTTTCCGCCCATCGCTTCCACGTAGCCACTCAGCGTGGACAACAGCAGGTCGCTACGTTGTTCAAGACGCGATACGTTTTCCTGTTTGATCCCGAGTGCCTTTGCCACGCGCACCTGCGTCTGTTTCCGCGCTTTGCGCAGGTCTTGTAAAGACATCTCTTCGGCAATCAGCGCCTTCGCCCGCTTCTCCACTTTCTTCCGACGCGCCGTGGGGAGTCCGGTCATTCTTTCCCTCAGGGTCGTCATCCTGATCTCCTTTCGTTTCTCAGCAGGTCGAGATGCGTATCAAACCTCTTATCCGCCTTCTCGATCAGCCGTTTGTAAAAATGTCTTTCTTTGACGCCTGATTTGTCGCCAGTCACAAGCAGGATGGCCTTCCGCCGGGGATCAAAGGCAAAGGCGACTCGCCACACCCCGTCATCGGCCTGAAAACGAAGTTCTTTCATGTTGGCGTGCCGCGATCCCTTCAGGGTATCCACCCACGGGCGGGCCAGAGCCGGACCGAATGCCTCAAGAAGCTTCGCCTGTGCAAGTAACTCATCCTGCACTGCGGTGGGCAGCGCATCGAATTCCAAGTCGAAGGCCGGATCGAAACCAACTTCCCATGCCATGACTTAAATATGACTTAAAAGGTATATGCTGTCAAGGGCATTTCAGCAGTCGCTACGGCAATTTCAAAAACTCTCGGGGACAGAGACGGCATTCGATGAATCCCATACACTGAATGAAAGCGTATTATATTGTACAAACC
>VYFB01000140.1:0-15366 GCA_009842645.1 Nitrospira sp. SB0677_bin_15
ATCCGACGAGGGCCTGCGATGTCGGGTTACGCCTGTTCGGCTAACCCGACCTACGGCTGCTAACAATCTTGCCAAATTAAATCCATAATTCCCACATTTTTACCTCGCGTTTCCGAATCCTATCCTATAGTAGAATGTCCATTCAAGTAGATTGTTTTATATCATCTCTGTACCGGCTTTGTATAGGGGACTGTTCCGTCTGACAGACGCCCTTGCAACTCCTGATCCTTCGCTACGCTCAGGACCAGCAAAGGAGGTGAAGGAAAAAGCGAAAACTGTCAACGAATGACTGAACACATACGGGGATGACACAAATTTTGGGAACAGGTATGATCGTACTAGAGAAGGCTCTCAGGGGTGATCTATCCGTTCGGAGGGAACCATCGCGATGCCGCCCGACCCATCAGTGAAAAAGCCCAAACGCCGTGAACTCATGATGGCTAGTGTGCCCCCGGTCCAGGATCCGGTGTGTGGAATGATGGTGGACCCACTGTCCGCCGCGGGCACGTACAACCATGAAGGAACGACGTATTATTTCTGCCATCCCCGGTGCGAGGAACGGTTTCGGAGCGATCCGGACGGGTATTTGAGCGGCAAGTACCTGCGGGCTATGGAAGATGTGCCGGCCTCGCCGGGGACCGGCTATATCTGCCCGATGTGTCCCGACGTGGCGTCGGAAACACCCGCAGCCTGCCCGTCTTGCGGCATGGCGCTTGAGCCGCGGACGGTGACGGTGAACGACGAGGCCAATCCCGAACTGGTGGACATGACCCGCCGGTTTTGGATCGGGCTGGTTCTGGCGTTGCCCGTGCTGGTGCTGGCCATGGCCCACGTGATTCCCGGCCAGCCCTTGCAAGACGTCCTTGCTCCGCGATGGTCCAATTGGCTGCAATTTGTCCTGGTCACGCCCGTGGTGGGCTGGGTAGGGTGGCCGTTCTTTCAGCGCGGGTGGGCCTCCGTCGTCAATCGCCGTCTGAACATGTTTACTCTCATCGCCATGGGCACCGGAGCGGCCTATCTCTCGAGCGCCCTGGCAACGATTGCGCCCGGCCTGTTCCCGGAAGCCTTTCGCAACACGGCTGGTGACGTCCCCGTGTACTTCGAAGCCGCAGCGGTCATCATCGTCCTGGTGGCTTTGGGCCAGGTTTTGGAACTTCGGGCACGGCGTCGGACCACGGGGGCGCTCAAAGCTCTTCTCGAGTTGGCGCCCAAGACGGCAAGGATCGTGTGGAACGACAACCGGGAAGAGGAGATTCCGTTGGACCGGGTCTGTGCCGGTCAGCGTCTCCGGGTTCGTCCCGGAGAAAAGATCGCCGTGGATGGGGAGGTCCTCGAAGGCTCGACCTCGGTGGATGAATCCATGGTCACGGGTGAAGCTATTCCGGTTGAAAAACGTCAGGGGGATTGGGTGATCGGGGGCACGATCAATGGAACCGGCACCGTGCTGATGGAAGCCAGGCGCGTCGGCCAGAAAACCATGCTGGCGCAGATCGTCAGCATGGTGAGCGAGGCGCAACGCAGTCATGCGCCCATCCAGCGAGTGGCCGACGTTGTGGCCGGGTATTTTGTTCCGGTCGTGGTGTTGGGGGCGATCGTGACGTTTGGCACGTGGGCCAGTATCGGGCCGGAGCCTCGCCTGGCGTATGCCCTGGTCAACGCCGTGGCCGTGTTGATCATCGCCTGCCCCTGTGCCCTCGGGTTGGCCACGCCCACGTCGATTATGGTCGGCATGGGACGAGGCGCGACCGCGGGTGTGCTCATTAAGAATGCCGAAGCCCTTGAACGGTTGGAAAAAGTGAACGTGTTGGTGGTGGACAAGACGGGTACGTTAACGGAGGGGAAACCCGTCTTACGGTCGATCATTCCCACGTCAGGGTGGAATGAGGCGGCCTTGCTCCAATTAGCGGCCAGCGTCGAGCGAGTCAGCGAACATCCTTTGGCTGCGGCCATTGTTTCCGGGGCAGAGGCACGAGGACTCCGCTTCAGCGAGGTCAAAGAATTTCGTTCACAAACCGGGCAGGGGGTGGAAGGCAACATCGACGGCAAAATCGTGGCGTTGGGCAATCGACTGTTTCTGGAACGGGACATGGGTGTGCCGTCGAAAGAATTGCTCGAACTCAACCGGCAAGGCGAGGCTCTTCGGCAAGAAGGCCAAACCGTGGTGTTCGTGACGGTGGATGCGCAGCCTGCCGGCTTGATCGGGGTCATCGATCCGATCAAACCCGCGACGGCCGAGGCGGTGGACGTTCTGAAACGCGAAGGTCTCAAGGTCGTCATGGTCACGGGCGATCATCGACAGACCGCCGAAGCCGTGGGGCGGCAACTGGGCCTGCAGCACGTTCAGGCCGAGGTGCTTCCCGAACACAAACAGCAGGTCGTCAAGCAATGGCAAAAGCAAACACACGTGGTGGCCATGGCCGGAGACGGCATCAACGATGCTCCGGCTCTTGCCGAAGCCGACGTGGGGATTGCCATGGGAACGGGTACAGACGTGGCTATGGAAAGCGCGGATATGACTCTGGTGAAAGGCGACCTGCGAGGCGTGGTTCGCGCCCGGACCTTAAGCAAAGCCATGATGAAAAATATCCGGCAAAATCTTTTCTTTGCATTTGTGTATAATTCGCTGGGAGTGCCTATTGCCGCGGGTGTTCTCTATCCATTCTTGGGGCTTCTCCTGAGCCCCATCATCGCCAGCGTCGCCATGACGTTCAGTTCGGTGTCCGTCATCGCCAATGCGTTACGGCTCAGACAGTTGAGGTTGTAACGATTCCCTTGGATTCATTCTCATCGTGAGCGTACATGCTTGATCGACTGGGGCAGGCTTATCAGGTCTTCCTGGTCCGGTTGGTGGATGCCTGCCGGCGGGCGGCTACGTGGGTCGTGATCGGAGTCCTTGCTGCCACGGGTCTGTCCGCCGTGTATACTGCGAAGAACCTGAAACTTGATACGGACCCCGTCCATTTATTGGATCCGGACCTGCCTTTCATCCAATTGCAACGGGACTTCTACACCGCGTTTCCGCAACTCGACGACCTGATTCTGATCGTCGTGGATCAGGGTTCCGCGGAGCACAGGCGCGATGCGGTTCATGAATTGGCCGGGCTTCTGGAACAACGTCCTTCGTTGTTCGAATCGGTGTATCAACCTCAACAGGACGAGTTTTTCGACAAGTACAGCCTGCTGTATTTTGACGTGGCGGAACTCTGGCGATTGGACGAACGTCTTGCTGAATGGTCTCCGTTTCTGGGGACGCTCGTGCAGGACCCCAGCCTGCGCGGGTTCTTTTCCATCCTCACCCTGGCCTTGGAAGAGGAGCCCACGCCTGAGCAGCAGAAGGTTTTGAGCGATGCGTTTGCCCTCTTGAGCGAGACCATCGAAGCGCAACGGCTCGGGGCGCCTCCAACCTCGTCCTGGAAGCAGACCATGCTCGAAGGCGTGACGGGTAAAGGCGATCCGTCCCGCGGGTTCCTGTTGGCGAAATCGCGACTGGACTATTCGAGTCTGGAGGCGGCCGAGGGTCCGCTGGACTTCCTGCACCGGCACGGGACCGCGCTTGAACAACGGTTCGGCGTGCGTATCCGGCTGACGGGTCCTATTCCGATCGAAGCCGAAGAGCGGGAAACGGTTGCCCGCGGGGCCGGCTTGGCTGCCGGAGTGTCGCTGTGCCTGGTGTCGTTCGTGCTGATCGCCGGGTTCCGCTCCCTGCGGCTCGTGGGAGCGATGCTGTGCGCGCTCCTGGTGGGCCTTTTGTGGACGGCTTTCTTCGTCGTGACGGCCATCGGCTCGCTGAATTTCATTACCGCGTCCGTGCCGGTGTTGTTCATCGGGCTCGGCGTGGATTTCGGGATTCAGTTCGGGCTGCGGTATCGTGAAGAATTTGCCCGCGTCGGCGATCATGAGGTGGCTTTACGACGTGCGGTCGCTGGTGTCGGCGGACCCTTGACACTTGCGGCAGTTGCCGCGGCTCTGAGTTTTTTCTCCTTCCTTCCCACGTCGTATCGAGGGTTTGCGGAAATGGGGCTCATTGCCGGGGCCGGCATGTTTATCGCCCTCTTTGCCAACCTGACGTTTTTCCCTGCATTCCTGACCGTGTTCCCGATTGTCCGTTCCCGCACGGCGGGTTTCGTGGCCGCCACGGCAGAACGTCACGGGGAAGATCCGGCGCCGGGTGCGGTCATCCGCTACCGGCGGGTGATCCTCGGTCTCATGATCCCCATGGTGATCGTCGCGGCCGCCGCGGTGCCACGGTTGCCATTTGATTTCAACGCCTTGCACCTTCGGGACCCGTCCACCGAAAGCGTGTCCACTTTTCAGGAATTGCTGGAAGACCCGGACACCTCGCCCTACGTCATTCAGGTGTTGGCCGAGAATCTCCCTGTCGCCGATGCCTTGGCGGATCGAATCCGGACGGTGCCGGAAGTCGACCGGGTTCTCACGCTGTCCAGTTTCGTGCCCGGTGATCAGGAAGAAAAGTTGGCTATCATCGACGAGATGGCGCTGGTGTTGGAGCCTGTCCTCATTCCGCAGGCTGCCGCCGAGACGCCCGGCGACGACGAAGAAGTGCAGGCCATGAAGGAACTTCGCGCCGCACTCGACGCGCAGGCAGTTGCTAACCGGCAGGGTGAACTGGTCCGGAACCTGGAGACCCTTGGGCAGGAGATCGACGGCCTGTTGGACGATGCGCGCGGATCGACCCGATTCGTACCGGACCTCCGCGCGCGGTTGCTGGGTGACTTCCCGCAATGGCTCGAACGATTGCGAACATTGCTGTCGCCGGGTGAGATCACGCTGGCGACGTTGCCGCGAAGTCTGGTGAGTCACTATTCGGCGCAAGACGGCCGGACCAGGGTGGAGGTCTTTCCCGCGGAGAACGTCGAGGAGAACCGGGCGCTCCGCCGGTTCGTAAACAGCGTACGGCAACACGTGCCCGGGGCGATCGGGTCGCCCGTGAGCATTCTGGAAGGCGGACAAACCGTCATCGACGCCTGCGTGCAAGCGACCGTCCTGGCTGTCGTGCTGTCCGCCCTGCTACTGTTGGTGGTCTTGCGACGCATGGGCGAAACCTTTTTCGTCCTTTTGCCGCTGCTCCTGACGTTGCTGTTTACGGTGGCGACGTGCCTGGCGCTGGACGTTCCCCTGAATCTGGCCAACGTGGTCGCCCTGCCCCTGGTGCTTGGGCTGGGGATCGCTTTCGGCATCTACCTGATCCTGCGGAGACGGGAAGCCGGCTCGCGTTCCATCGTCCGGGTCCTGGGGAGCAGCACGTCCCAAGCCGTGCTCTTCAGCGCCCTGACCACGATGGCGTCCTTTGGCGCGCTTGGGTTCTCGCCTCATCCGGGCATGGCCAGTCTTGGCATCCTGCTGGTGGTAGTGCTGATCCTGGCCCTGGTCTCCGCCCTGGTAATCCTTCCGGCGCTCCTGGCCGAATGGGAGCGGAGATAATGCATTCCTCACACACCTTGCTGTCATCCCCGACATCTCCCAATCCGTCATTCCCGACATCTTTAATCGGGAATCCAGTGTCGTTCTTCTCACGAATGTAAGGAAAAGCAAAGACTCCGGATCCTCGCTAAAGACTCACGGGAATGACGCTCCCCCTCACCCCAGCCCTCTCCCTCAATGGGAGAGGGAGTTTTCTACGGGGCTTCCACGTTAAGATCGTCCAAGGGATCGTCAAGCAGGAAGTTTTCGTCAATAGGGGGATTTCCGTCGTAGATCAGGAATCTGCGATGGTGCCGGTATGCTTCTCGCGTAAAGAGGTACGGTTCGACGGCCGTGCTGTCCCGAAGCGTAACAGCTTCGTCCAGTCCGGCCCGGTAGTCGATAAAGCCCAAGAGGGCGACGGGTACTACGTAGGGGTTGGGCACATAGAACAGGATGTTCGTGACGACACTGACACCCAAATTCGGAAGATCTCGCACGGTGCTGGGTCCGATAAACGGCAGCACCAAATAGGTACTCTCGTCCATCCCCCACACGCCCAGGGTTTGTCCGAAATCTTCATCGTGGGCTTCGAGCCCGAGAGGCGTTGCCATGTCCCAAATTCCCAGGAATCCGAACGTCGTGTTCACGAGAAACCGGACCAAGTCCTCGAATCCCTGGGTTCCCTTGCCCTGGAGGAAGTCATTCAGGATGACGTTGGGGTACACCACGTTATCGAAGAAATTGGAGACGCTGTTCCGGACGGGCTGTGGGACGTAAGCGATGTAGGTTTCGGTTACCGGTTTGGCGATGGTGCGGTCGACGACGGCATTGACCCTGTCAATCCGTCGATTGACGGATTCGAATGGATCTTGATTCGACCCCTCCGGACCGGCGGACTGCGTCGAGGAGCATCCCGTCAGCACGGTGAATATCAACCAGCAGACGGCCACACCCAGCACGGCGGCATTCGCACGTATCTTGCCAATGGCCTTCGTCATTGATGCAAAAATAGCTACTTTTGTCATTCCCGACCCCGACCGGGAATCCAGTGCCTTTTGTCTTCACAGACAAAAGTAAAAGACCAAGACGCCGGAACCCCCTCACCTCAGTCTTCTTCCTCAAGAAGCGGAGTGAGTACACGCAAAACCAAGACTCCGGATTCCCGATTAAAGATGTCGGGAATGACAGATAAATGCAAAGAGAAAAACATGACAGAAACAAATAACGAATGAGTGAACATCTCCAATGCTTCTGATCACGTTGCCGGAGATTTGGGACGCTTAGAGTCCATTTGCGTTCTTGTCGATTTGGGATTTCAGGCGTTCGATGAGGGTCGGGAACCCGTCCTTTCGCAGAATGCCCCCGTATTCGGTGCGTTTCAAAGCCAGGTCGCTGACACCGTTGACGCTGACGCTGATGATTTTCCATTGGCCATGAACCTGATGCAGGACGTAGTTAAACGAGATTTTCTCGCCGCCGGATTTCACAAAGTGGCTGGCCACCAGTTTGCGATTACCTCTTTTCAAGGACGTTTCTGAAAGAATGGTAAATTGTTCTCCGCCATAGTCCTTGAACCGTCCCGCATACATGGAAATGCTCAGGTCTTTGAACGTCTCGATAAAGGCCGAGCGTTGGCTCGCCTCGAGTCCTTTCCAATGTCTTCCGACGGCCAGCCGGGCAATCGTGTCGAGGTCGTGGGTTTTCTCAACCGTAGGAGAGATGCTTTGATAACGACCCGTGTAGCCGAGATCACGTCCTTTTTTCATAATGGTCACGATCGATTCCTGAAGTTCGGTGACGACCCGCGTGGCTTCACCTTCACCGGCGGAGGCATTGACACAGGCTCCCCACGCCATCAGGAAAGCAACGACGCCCACGACGTGCTTTTTCCACATTTCGTTCATCCGTGTCTGTGTCCAGTCATTCGTTGCCAATTTCCCCTCACCCCAGCCCTCTCCCACAAAAAGGGGAGAGGGAGTAGCATATGACTGGGGAAACGGCGTGGTTAATTGAACTCACCCCAGCCCTCTCCCCTATTTCCCGCTTAATGCAGGAAATAGGGGAGAGGGGGTTCCCCTCCTTTGTAAGGAGGGGCGAGGGGAGGTTCTCCCAGTTCAGTCTATTCTGTCAACGAATGAGCTGAACACGAACAACCCGTTATGCCGGTTCGATCATTTCACGAGGGCGAAGGTCTGCTTGATGAGAAGTACCAGATTGCGTTTTGTCCCGGCAAGCGAAAGAATGCGAGCTTGCACCTAAACAACAACGCGGCTGTTTGGGTCACGAAGTTTCGGGGATGATGCGGAACCGGATTTCGTCCGAATGCGTGTAGGCCGATAGCTCACTGCCGACGTATAACCCGCACCGGTGGAGTCCGGATGTCCATCCTGATTCAGGCTGGGTGATGATGAAGTATCCGGTCTGGTCGCCCATGTTCATGATGACCTGGTCACGGGCCAACGGTATCTGGTTCGCGTTCGATTTTGGCGTCTCGAGAAAACATTCCACGCTGAGCGGCATCTCGTCATGGGACGCGGTCACGAGCCCGAACATGAGATAAATTTCTTCCTGAGTATTCGGAAACGTGTCGTGCGGCTCAATCGGGATAAACTCATGGGTGCCGGTGGGTCGATCGTCACGCATGACGTGGTTGGCCGGAATGACGTAGCGAAACATGCTGAAATCCGAATCCCGTCCCATCAGGGATGCCCTCGTGTAGATCTGTTGTGCGGGATTCAGCCGTTCCGTCGCTATTTTGTGATACAGCTCCTCTTCAGTCATCGGGGCCGGGGCGTTGGGATCGACAGCGGGAAGCAACGGATTCTGTTTCGGTATCTCATCCGCGGGAATGTGTTCCTTCACCCGTTTGACCCACGTGGCGATGGTTTCCGTGTTCAGCACTCTGAGGTCGGCCTTGGGCGGAACTTCCTTGGTCTGTTCATCGAATTCGAGGGCTGCGTCATAAAGGATTTCAAAATAGGCGAGGGCTTCAATCCATTTTTCCATCTTCATCAGGCAGCGGCCGATCCGGAAAAATGCGTCTGCGTAGACTTCGTCAGATGGGTTCATCCCGGACATGCTTTCAAAGACTTGAATCGCTTCATCGCACCGCTCGAGAGCCAATAGGGTCATCCCGAGTTCATGTGTCGCGGCGTAATCGTCGGGTTTGAGGGCCAGGAGTTTGCGATAGATCGGCTCGACTTCCTCATAGCGGCCCGCGTCGAAGAGCCTCCATGCGTCCGCGCGAATGGCGGACCATGCTTTGCGCTCCGATGCGGTCCCGCCGGGACTCAGGATGGGCTCGAAGCGCCGGCCCCGCTCTTTGGTGGCCCCATAGATCACCGACCGCAGGCCGTGGGCGGCCGCTTCTTCGGGAGAACCGGGTTCGATGATTCGCAGCACGTACTCGACTTCGTCACGGGCCCCGCGGCCATCCAGGACGTCCAGTTTGGCCCGGGCAAGTGCCAACCGCCACCCCACCATGTCCGGGATCATGGCTACGGCTTTTTTATACCACTCCAGGGATTCCTCCAGACGATCGACTTTTCGGAGTTCCTGTGCCAGCCTGAGTGCGACAATAGGATTGTTCACGTCCAGTTGCGCGATTCGTTGAAATTCGGCTATGGCCTGATCCTGTTGTCCCGCCCGGAGCAACACGCTCCATTTGGCCCAGCGGACTTCCAGGGATTCCGGGTGCTCGTCGAGTATCACGTCATAGGCTTCGACGGCTTCCTGGTGGCGACGGGACGCCGTGGCTAGAACGTCCGCTCGTAATTTCAACAGCCTGAAGTCATCAGGATGCGCTTGAAGCCCAGGACCCATGACGTGTAACGCCTGACTGGGGTTGCCGTCCAGCCACTCGGCTTCCGCAAGTTCGGCGATCGCGTCAATCGTTTCGTCTCGTTGTTCCTCGGCGAATGCCTGTGTTGTTACGAAGCAGAGAAGCGTGGCGCAGAGCACGACCGTGAGGCAATATTCGGCAGATTCTTTGACAGATCGTTGATTCATGAAAAAGCGTACTCCACGTGGGGCGAAGATTTTTGCATGAGCCGTCTCTAATTAATGTACCATAGCGTGACGAAATGTGGAAAGAAGACCTCTGAGTTCACCTCTTTTGGCCGGGTCTGGTTCACGTGGTTTTCCTCCCCTTTGTAAGGGGAGGCCAGGAGATTAGTGACCACGTACCGGAATGACGGAAAGAGCCTGTCCCTGGCGTGCTTGGGAACATCACGTGCTTTTGATAGAATAGTCGAGTCGACGATTTTACGAGGCGTGTTCGGCCAAGGGAGGTTCAAGAAGAATGAAAGTCATCAGTTTGGCTGATTTTCAAGTTTTTTCCAGTGAAAAAATGAAAAAACAGAACGTGTTTGAAACGCCGCGATTCTTTTGCGACGTTTACTGTTTTGAACCGGATCAAGTGCAGAAAGGGCACGTTCATGCCAACGAAGACAAAATCTACATGGTGCTGGAGGGACAGGGCACCTTTCGCGTCGGCAACGAGGAACAGGTCCTGGGACCTGGGCAGGGGACGTTGGCCCCCGCGGGTGAAGAACACGCCGTCACCAATCATTCCGGCAGCAGACTGCGCGTGCTGGTCTTCATGGCCCCTAATCCTTCGTAGGAACCTCTGCTCCCGTAGCCGTTATTGCCTTAGCAGGGTTCCGGGAGTCGGAACCTGACCCAGTATCAAGGAGCGGACCTGATAAATGCCGGGCAAGCCGGCTCCCGTGGCATAGACCAAGCCTTTCTCACGCATTCCCAATGCCAAACGTCCGCGGGGCCGGCCTTTTTGGTCGATGCCTGCGATTTCGATAGTAGGCGACGTCAGGCCGTATTGATCGGGCTCATCGTTGGTTGCACTGACGGGCAGTTCCGCCGGAAGATCCACGACACGGCTGACGAACAATGTGACTTGCTGCTGGTCGATCGACTCCGCTTCCTTTCCTTCGAGATACCATTCCTCGTGCTGTTGAATCAGGGTGTATTGCGAGTCATTGATTGTGACGGTCAAAAGTGCGACTTCCCTCATTTCCATGCCGAATAAGCGTTTGTCCTGCAAGTGAAACGTTTCACGCGGCAGATCTTGAAGTACGTGGGCCGGTATCCGGTAGATGGGATCGTTCGAGGTCGTGACGGCGTACGCTTCTTCACTGGGATCAACAGGTTTGAAGAAGGCCACGTGATGGCCGCGTTGTTTGGTATGAACGGTTGCCGTCAAGTAGGGGGCTTCGAGTTTCATGAGGAGTGCTTCTTTTTCGGCTTGTGAATCGATAAAGCCCGTTGCCTTCAGATCTTCGAGCGTCATCAAGAGAATGCCGACAGCGGTTTTATCGGCAGGGGCGTTCACCGGAGACGTGAAATTCCACTCGGAAACCGGTCCATGGAATCCGGCTCCACGCTGGAGTGTGATGGTCTGTCCGGTTGTTTGCAGTTGGATGCGTTCAGCACGTGTCCCGTCGAAGAAGAGAACGTCTTTCAGACGAAAAGTGCCCAGGGTTTTTGCCCGAAAATCCTCAACCATGAGCGTGGTCAGCAGAACGTTCTGGTCCGATCTCCGTTGCGCATAGAGGGTGGAGGATAAGGGCCCCGTATGACCCAAGGCTAACGATTCGGTATATTCCGGCGTGGTCAGGTCGATGATGACGTAGGGAGATCGCAATCCGTATTGTTCGGCGGTTGCCTCTTGCTCCTGCCCTTTCCTTTGAATGACACGGGAGATTTTGCCGATTTCCAGGGCGCGCAACACGCTTTCAATTGCACGCGCGTCGCCTCGGGCTTCCACGGGTTCGATGATCCGCCAACGGTTGCGTTCGTCACGATTCATCAGGATTCGTTCGGTGCGCGTGGTATACGCCAGGTGCGTCACGTCGCGGTAGTCGAAAGGCAGGAGCCGCCGTGCCTCGGTTTCCTGGAGCACGTCCTGTTTCATGGTTGGAACTTCGATGGTATAGACGTAGACTCCCAGCACCACAAAGATGATCGCCAGGAGGAGCGTGGTCCGGAACGGTGTCATGGAAATGCTCAGAGGCGGCTGCGCCGTCGCCACACCGTCAGGCCCGACAAGAGCATCAGGAACGGCACCGAAAAGACCTGTACGGCGAACAGCATGTGTTCCTGGGTGGGATTCGGAATAAACGGCGCGAAGGCGGATTCTTTGGGGCTGACTGAAATCAGCGTGTCTTCATGCGCCAACCAGGCAACGGCATTGGACAGGAAATCGGTGTTCCCCGGAAACTGCAAATAGGTGTTGCTGGCAAAAGCCGAATTGCCGATGACTACCATCGCCGGAGCCGGCTCCAAGCCGGTGCGTTTCCGGCTCAACGCGCCGGCAAGTGCAAACGGACCTTTCTCATCGGTGCCTTCGTCAAATTCCGGATTGGTTTCCACAAAATTCGTTTCGGCCCAACTCTCTTCCGACGATTGCAAAAGAGACGTAAACGCCAGGTTGGTATCCGGAGTTTGCCCAAACGAAACCGGTTGCAGTACGGGCAGCAGGACCGGAGAGGTAAAGCCCTTGGTAATAGGATGGTTGGTGAATCGACGGACGAGTAAAGCCGTCGGGCTGCCTTGGGCCACACGGTCTTCGGGATCGACAACGATCCCCGGTCCAAGCGCCAGGCCCCATTGTGCAATCCATTCTTCGAGACCATTTGTCACCTGCGGGTCGAGGAGGAGCAGAACCCGTCCGCCCTTGGCCGTGAAGTGTGCGATGCGTGTCAATTCTTCCGGTCCAATGGACTCGCGAGGACCGGGAATAATGAGGACCGCGGTATCGTCGAGCAATGCCAGGTCTTTCCGGATTGAACCATGGGTGATCCGGTATCCTTGTGCTTCGAGGCTTTGCTTGGCCAATGACAGCCCGCCACGTTCCTGGTTCGTGATCCGGCGCTCGCCGTGTCCTTCTAAAAAAACAAGGCGCTTGGCGTCTGCGGTCGTCACCCGGATTAAGGCGCTTGTCAGGTTCGATTCGCTGGGTTTCGGAACGTGGACGGTCCGTTCGCCGCTTTCAAAGACGGCTGTGTCGATTTTGGAAATTTCATATTTGCGAGCCAAGCCCGGTTCTTTCTCAGGATCGACGTAGGTGACGGAAATTCGAGGGCTTGAATAGGCGTAGCCTTCCAGCAGGTCACGATACATCCGAAATCCCGGACTTCGTTCATGCGCAAACACCAACACTCGGACGTCTTGTCCGAGTTGCCCAAGCACTTGCAGGGTTTGTGGAGCCAATGAGAAGTTCCGGGTTTCGGACAAGTCCCACCGGCCGCCGTGCCGGATCACCAGAAAATTGATGATGGTCAGGATGCCGGCCATAAGCAGGATGGCCAGAATGCCGTTGAATCCGAGTCGCGTCGACCGCGAGCCGGAAAAGGTTTTGAGTCGCGTCCAGTTCCCGGCAAAATAGATCACGAGACACACTAACGCAATCCCTTCCAATAAGAAGACCGTGCTTTGGGCCGCGGTTTGGGTAAGGAGCAGGCCGCCGATTCCCGTGCCGACTCCCAGAATCCCGAGGATGGGTAAGAGGTGTTTTATGACCATCGGTGTGAATCGACGACGCGATGCGCAATGAATAACGTCAGCACGATGCCGGACAGGTAGTACGCAACGTCTTTCGCTTCCAGAAGGCCGCGAACGAGCCGGTCATAATGTTCGCTGAACGATACGTAGGACAGGATGGTTCCGATTGTCGTGTCGCCCAATAACGAACCCAGCGCACCGAGTAGCCAGATCAGCAGGATCATCCCGAAACTCAAAAACGCCGCGATCACCTGATTTTCGGTCGTGGCGGAGGCCAGAAGACCGCAGGCCAGGAACAAGCCGCCCTGGAACGCCAGTGCCGCGTAGCCGGTCAGAATAGGGTGCCAATGAAAGCTGGCGTACAAGGACAGGATGATGGGTGTCAGGCTCGTCAGGGAGAGCAAGCCCAGATAGATGACCAGCACGCTGATGTATTTGGCAGAAATCAGTTCATGAATCCCGATAGGCGAAGTGAGCAGGAGCTCAAACGTGTGCAGCTTCCGTTCTTCCGCGAACAACCGCATCGTCAGAATCGGGAGGAGAAACATGAGGACGAAATCCAAACTGTAAAACAGTGAACGGAACACCAACTCATTCAAATTCAGTTGGGCGTAGGTGTTTTGGACCTGCAAAAATCGAACGGCTTGTTGGCCGGCGTTCACCGTCATCAGGTGAGCAATCAAACCGGAAATGAAAAGAAAAACCGCCCCAACGACGTATAAAATGGGTGAGACGAAAAAACAACGCAATTCTTTTGCGAGGATGGTTTGGAACGGCGTCATGCAGGTGGTTGCTCACTTGAATCGGGATGGCCGGATTCACCCGGCCCTGCGTCTTCCTCGTGGTGCGTGAGTTGGAGAAAGACTTCTTCCAGGGAGAGGGAGAGGGGTTTGAGTTCGAGGAGTCCGTACCCCTGGCTGACGACAAATTGGGAGAGTTTTTCGCGGAGGTCCTGCCCCAGTTCACACTCAATGATACAGGTATTGGGGGTGGAAGCCGGCAGGACGTCGAGGACGCCGGGAAGCATCACGAGACGTTCCAACCAATCGGGTTGCGGCTGTTTGACCGTGAGACTCATTTTCTCGGATTGGCGCAACCGACTGGAAAGTCGATCAGGAGCATCTTCCGCAACGATGCGCCCCTCGTGAATAATCACGACGCGGTCACAGGTGGCCATGGCCTCGGGGAGAATATGGGTGCTCAGAATGATGGTGTGTGATCCGGCAAGACTCTTGATCAGTTCACGTATCTCGATGATTTGTTTGGGATCGAGCCCGACGGTGGGCTCGTCCAGAATCAGCACGGGAGGATCGTGGATGAGAGCCTGTGCCAGACCGACCCGCTGGCGGTATCCTTTTGACAGGTGGCCGATGACGCGGTGGTGCACGTGGCCCAGTCCTGCCTGGTCAATCACGTAGGACTTCCGTAAAGCCAGGCGTTGTGGCGTTAATCGCTTTAATCGGCCCACGAACGTCAAATATTCGTCAACGGTGAGTTCCGGGTAGAGAGGAGGCATTTCGGGCAAGTAGCCGATGTGTCGTTTGACGTCCGTCGGCTGGTCCAGACAATCGAACCCTGCAATCGTCGCTGAGCCTTCACTTTGCGGCATAAAACAGGTTAAAATGCGCATCGTGGTGGTTTTCCCAGCCCCATTGGGACCCAGGAAAGCCAGAATCTCGCCCTTCTTGACGTGAAACGTGACATCGTCAAGGGCCGTGTGGCGTCCATAGTGTTTTGAAACGTGCTGTACGGAAATCATGAAGCCACAGAAGGGGACAATCAGGTACTTCCCAGGATGTAACGTCAGCCTGGTCGAGTCTTCGGATACCAAGTACGGCAGGATGGAAAAGCATACTGGGAGGACAGGTTTTCGTCAAGATGACTCCTGAATCCGGAAAATTAATAAATAGTACCAGATTTTCTGTTGACAAGTCCGTCGTATTATCTTTTAATGAGTATGTTTCCCATTCTTGAAATAAAACGTTCTTTTCTTCCAGTTGTTACTTATCCCTGTTTCAATAAGTGCAGAGACATGAAAAACCGACAGTTTCGGGAGGCTCTATAAATTTGTGCCGATAAGTAAAGCGTGATGAAAGGAGATTTCAACATGGGAACGGTCAAGGGTTGGGTTGCCTTGGTTATCGGCATGAGCCTTCTGGTGACGTTATCGGCATGTGAAGGATCCAGACATGCCGAAATCATGAGCACCGAAGATTTGCGTGCCAAGGCTGAAGTTCCCCCGGCACCTGAACCGGAACCCGTGCCCCCGGCGCCCAAACCCGAACCGAAGCCGGCGCCTCCGGCAACCAAGCCGGCACCTGAGCCACTCCCAGCGCCTGAGCCTCCTCCTGTGCCTGAACCGGAACCGGCGCCTCCGGCACCTGAACCCGAACCGGCACCGGCGCCCCCGGCACCTGAACCCGA
>VYFB01000140.1:15466-28197 GCA_009842645.1 Nitrospira sp. SB0677_bin_15
CGCCTCCGGCACCTGAACCCGAACCGGCACCGGCGCCCCCGGCACCTGAACCCGATATCGCCAAACTGGAGCCTTCCGATTTCGTTCCGGAAGAGCCTGAGCCTGAACCTGAGCCACCAGCGCCGGCTCGAGCAGTTGATTCAGGTTTGACAGATGTCTTTTTTGATCTTGATGAATATGGGATTCGTCCGGATGCCGTACCCGTGTTGGAGAAAAATGCTGAACTCCTCAAGAGTATTTATAGAGACTCCGGCGTGCTGATTGAAGGCCATTGTGATGAACGCGGGACGGTGGAGTACAACTTGGAATTAGGGAAGCGGCGTGCCCAGGCTGTCAAGGATTATCTGGTGGATCTGGAAATCGAAGAGTCCAGAATTCACATCGTCAGCTATGGGAAAGAAAGACCGTTTTGTGCGGAATCCGAACCGGGTTGCTGGAAGCAAAATCGACGCGGGCATTTTGTGCTCCAGTAGTAAAGACGTCTCTGTTCTCTCTCATTCTTCCAACGTTGAAATATCTCCGGGGTCCTGCCCGAGTTCCTTGGCTTTCAAGACGCGACGCATGATTTTGCCTGACCGGGTCTTGGGAAGCGAGGTTACGACTTCTATTTCTCGAGGAACCGCGATTTTTCCCAATTCAGTCCGGACGTGGGATTTGAGCGTTGTGAGGAGTTCCTCGCTTTCGCTTTGACCCTGTTTCAGGATGACGAAGGCTTTGATCATCTCCCCTGCGGTTTTATGCGGTTTACCGATGACCGCCGCTTCCACTACCGCGTTGTGACTGACCAGCGCGCTTTCTACTTCAGCGGTCCCGATACGATTGCCTGCGACTTTGACCACGTCATCGGCCCGCCCCATAAACCAGAAATAGCCGTCTTCATCTTTATGGCACACGTCGCCTGCGGTGTAACAACCCGGAATGTTGTTCCAGTACCCCACGTACCGGTCAGGGTCCTTGTGGATGGTTCGCATCATGGAAGGCCACGGTTTTTTTATGACGGCGAACCCTCCGCCGGCCCCGATACTCTTGCCGCTCTTATCCACAACGTCTGCTTCGATTCCTAAGAAAGGACGAGTGGCCGACCCCGGCTTCAGGGGGACACAGGGGAGAGGTGTCACCATGATGGCTCCGGTTTCCGTTTGCCACCAGGTATCCATAATCGGTTTGTCTCCGCCGGTCACGCGGTGAAACCATTCCCAGGCTTCGGGGTTGATGGGTTCGCCGACGGACCCCAGGACGCGCAGGGTCGAGAGATCATATTTCCCGGGCCAGTCTTCACCGTATTTCATGAGGAGGCGGATGGCCGTTGGAGTGGTATAGAAAATCGAGACGCCGTGTTTTTCGATGAGATTCCACCACCGGCCAGGATTGGGATAGTCGGGTTTGCCTTCAGCCGTGAGTATGGTTGCGCCATTGAGGAGTGGGCCGTACACGATGTAACTGTGACCCGTGACCCAGCCCGGGTCGGCCACGCAAAAATACACGTCTTCATCTTTCAGGTCGAACACGTATTTTGCGGTGATATAGGTTCCCACCATGTACCCGCCGTGCACGTGGACCACGCCCTTGGGTTTGCCCGTGGTTCCCGAGGTGTAGAGAAAATAGAGCGGGGTTTCGGTGTCAAGCTGTTCGGCTTCACAGGTCGTTGATTGTCCGTCCAGCCACTGCTCCCAATCGAGTTCCTTGCCGTCGTTCAAGTCGATGCCGGGTTGTTCCCGTCGCACGACAATTGTTTTTTCCACGGTCGGGCAGTTGGCAATCGCCTCATCCACCACCGTTTTGAGCGGCACGTGTTTGCCGCGATCATATCCATAATCCGCGGTGATAACGAGCCGGGCTTCCGCGTCATTGATGCGGGATTCCAGCGCGGGCGCGCTGAAGCCCGAATAGACCACGGAATGAATCAGCCCGAGGCGCGCACAGGCCAGCATGGCCACGATTTGTTCCGGAATTTTCGGAAGATAAATTGTGACGCGATCACCCGTATTCATCCCGAGAGTTTTGAGGGCATTGGCGCAGCGGTTGACCTGGCGGTACAACTCAGCATAGGTGAAGATCCGTTCTTCGTCGTGCTCGCCCACCCAGATGACCGCGACCTTGTTCCGTCGCCATGAATTCACGTGACGATCCAAACAGTTATAAGAAATGTTGCAGCGCCCTCCCAAAAACCATTTTGCCCAAGGATAATTCCACTCCAGCACCGTGTTCCACGGAGCGAACCATTCCAGGTCCTTGGCCACGCCGTCCCAAAATTTTTCAGGATCGGCGATGGACTCCTTATAGGCGGCTTCATAGTCTTTGATATGAGCCTGCTCAAGGGTTTTTTGCGTCGGGTGATAGACGGTCGACGTTTTCAATAACGTTTCAATCTGTTCTGCCATGGATGGGTCCTCATAATGGGTCAATTGACGATGATGCGTGCATTATGCGCAGGTCCGGATGCCGGTGCAAGATTCGGATTAGAGGTTCCATTTCTTCTTCAGGGACGTTCCGGCGGTTGGTGTTCGGACGAGAGCAGGTCCAAGACGGTCTTGACCGGATTAAACGTCTCACGTGGTATCTCGACAAAGACGGAATGCCATTTGGCCATCCCTCCGTTCCACAAGCCAGGCAACTCCAGGGCCTTCAACTCTCGGCCTTTGTAGGATTTTTGAGCAATGAACCCCGTATCGGGATCGACGAACCCGTCAAGGTTAAAAGGGTTGCCTTGATAGTCCCGGACGCCGCACACCATATCCACCGGGTTGAAGTGGGTTGACGATGCGAAGATCTTCCGTTGAGTTGGAGAATCAGGATCGACTTGGGAGGTTTCCACGATCTGCAATGAGGTAGTGCCGTTCTCCTGTTCGACCCAAAATGGTCCGCCGCCCGGGTGGTTGACGTTTGGAACCATGCCGCAGACTCGGATGGGCCGGTTCAGCCACGTGAACAGCCACTGTGCTTTTTGTGAAACGGTACGCGCGTGCCACCTATTAGGTACGGTAAGGGTGAGCGACTGGTTGGCCCATTCCGTTATCCGTTCGAGGAGAGTTGATGACGTCGCGCCGGATTCGAGTTGCGTTAAGAATGAAAATAACGTGTCCTGCAACCCGACGAGGAGCCCTCCAAGTATTCTTTTATAGTGAGAGCCTGTTTCTTTTAAATGATCGGGCACGACGTTGTCGATGTTTTTGATGAACACCACGTCGCCGTGAAGTTCCTGAAGATTCGAGAGTAACGCGCCGTGTCCTGCAGGTCGAAACAGGAGATTGTCGTCGGAATCGCGGAAGAGGTCGTTGCCCATGGTCACGGCCACGGTATCCGTCGAGGGTTTTTGAGCGGAGCAGCCGACGACCCACGAGACGTGATCCGGGCCGAGTGCGTGACGGGCTTTCTCGATACGTTGTTGGACGACAAGTTGATGGTCCGGCGAAACCGTGAAATGAACGCGGGCACGTCCTGCGTCGTCCTTGACGTAATCCGCGGCCTCTACCAGATGTTCTTCGATCGGGGTTCTGGTTGTGCCGGTATATCTGTGAAATGCCATTAAGCCTTTTGGCAGCCTGGCATAGTTCAATGAGTCCAGAAGGGCATCGATGACGGGATGATAATTGTTCTTGGCAAGGAGTCGGTCGAGTTGCTGTCCTTGACTCGACAGTACGTTCTTCAGGTCATGATAAAAGGCGAATTTCGGAAGATTGGAAAAAAATTGGTTCAGTTCCTCCGTGGGTGTAGGAGCGTTGGACGTTCTCCGGAGACGAGCCGTCTCCAGGAACTTGAACATGCGCGTGCCGACGCCGGAAGCAGGCACAAACTTCATGGTACGACCCGTGGTTCTAGCCCGTTCAAAATTTTGTATCACGGCAGGGGTATCCAGGGAATCGAGACTGCGAATCCCATCGTTCAACCGGCAAGCCCTTTTCAGATTTGTAAAGGGTATCCCGCGTTGGAACGTGGCGAGTTGGCTTTCGAGCGTCTTGAGGGAAATACCTCGTTCTACGAGTTGCCTGTGGTCATGTGTGGTCAGTGCCGTTTCGAGTTGTCGTGACATGTTGCTGGATTTCGGCCTTCCGTCCGCAGTCCTCCCTTCGGTCATTCCCGCAGTAGTCAACGGGAATCCAGAGTCTCTGCTTTTTTCTTCGTTCGTGAAGAGCACGACGCTGGATTCCGGGTCAAGCCCGGAATGACGGATTCGGAGTACATTGGTTATTTTCACACCAATGACCGATTCGATGAGGACTTCACATTGCGTAGCGGTATGCTAGTCCTGGGCTCCGCCCTGCAAGTATCCGAGCCCGATTTTAATGGCGCGGCGCGTGATTTCACACCACCGGTTGGGTGGATATTCCTCCAGGATTTTTACGATTTTAGGATCCTGGACGTCCAGTTCAGTGACCTTGAGTATCCCATCTTCAATTTTGACCTCTGCCACGGTTTCCTCTCCTTTTTCCGGATAATTGGTATTGCCGTCGGATTTCGTTATTGCCGGATAACGCCATGCGGTTCCGCCCTATAACTAGCCGAGTAGCTGAATTCTTGCTAGAATGCGCCAGTTTTTACCGTCGTTGCAAGCAAACTTCTGTCTTCTGTATTGCCTGCCAACCCTCCGTCGCAGGCATCAGGAGGACGTCATGGAACAGTTCAACGCGTTCATCAATCAAGTCAATGCGTTTGCATGGGGTCCCCCTATGCTCGGCATGTTGGGTTTTACGGGGGTTTTACTGACCCTTGGCCTGGTATTCATGCCGTGGCGAAAAGTGGGTTACGGTTTCAAGCTGCTTTTCGAAAAAACCGATCCCGGCGATAAAGGAGAAGTCAAGCCCTTCAACGCGCTGATGACGGCCTTATCCGCCACGGTCGGGACCGGAAATATTGTCGGCGTCGCCACGGCCATTGCTCTTGGCGGACCTGGTGCCATCTTTTACATGTGGCTCATTGCGTTGTTTGGCATGGCCACCAAGTACGCAGAAGCCGTCTGTGCCGTGACCTATCGTGAGGTGGATGAAGAAGGCAGATACGTGGGAGGGCCGATGTACTACTTGCGTAATGGTGTGGGGGCATTTGCTCCGGAGTTGGGCAAATGGTTGGGGCTGGTGTTTGCCGCGTTCGGGGCCGTGGCCGCTTTTGGTATTGGTAATGCAGTACAAGTGAATTCAATGGCGGTTGCTCTGGGGAAGAGTTTCAGCGTCCCCGAGTTCGTGACGGGAATCATTGTGGCTACACTGGTGGGTTTTGTCCTCATCGGTGGTATCAGAAGAATAGGCGAAGTGGCCGGCAAACTGGTACCGGCCATGATTGTGCTCTACATTGGGTCTGCACTGCTGGTCATCTTCATCAATATCACCGAAGTGCCGCAAGCCATTGCCTTGATTTTCAAACATGCGTTTACTCCCGCGGCGGCGACGGGCGGCTTTGCCGGGGCGGCCGTGGCTGCGGCCATTCGTTTCGGGGTGGCCCGCGGGGTGTTTTCCAATGAATCCGGGTTAGGTTCCGCAGCCATCGCGCATGCCGCGGCCAAGACGACTAACCCCGTCCGGCAGGGTATTGTTGCGATGCTGGGCACCTTTATCGATACCATTATCGTCTGCACCATGACGTCGCTCGTGATTTTGACATCCGGCGCCTGGACCATCATGGGTGACGATGGTGCGGGCCTGACCGGCGCGGCGCTCACGTCCACGGCTTTTCACACTTCCATGGCCGGCGGACAATACATCGTGACCATTGCGTTGGCTGTCTTTGCGTTCACCACGATTCTCGGCTGGTCCTATTATGGTGAGCGGTGCTGGCAATACCTGTTCAGCGAAAACAGCTTGATCGTCTACCGTGTATTGTGGGTGATTGCCGCTTTGAGTTTTGCCAACGTGAAGGTGGCGTTCGTTTGGAATTTGTCAGATACCCTGAACGGCCTGATGGCTATCCCCAACCTGGTGGGTTTGTTGTTGTTAGCGCCGATGGTGTTTAAGGTGACGCGGGAATATTTTGACGAACGGAAGCGGTCTGCCTGAGCGGCGAAGATCCTGACGCTACCGGCAAGCCCATTCCTCTTGCAATTCCCCAACGATGTCGAGCCATTCCATGGTTTGTTGATGAAGGCGGTCATGAACTTCCGTGCCCGTTCCGGTGATGGAATTGTTCTCCTGTGCCCGGGCGGCACGTTGCTTCCCCAGGGAAAGTAATGAGCAGATACCCGACGAGACGGGAACGCGCTCTCCGCTCTGTTGAAACAAGGCCATGGCCTGATACACCTGTTCCTGTGCTCGAAACAGATCAGCCATGATCCGGTAGGGCAGTTGATCCGTTTTCAGGGTCTCTTGTTTACCGAGTTGCGACGCCAGCAAGGCAGCCCTGCCAATGCTGTTGGCCGCGCCCTGGGGGTCGCCCTGAGCCATCGCGTCCTCTGCTTGTCCTTGGAGCCGAGAGAGTTCACGCTCGGCATCGGTGGCCTGGACCGGACCGGATGGAACGGAGACGGCGAATGCGAGTAGAGTAACAGCGTAGATAGAAACGACGCCCTCTTCTCCTCCCCTGCACCCCTCCTGATCCTTCGCCGGTCCTTCGCTTCGCTCAGGATAAACTCAGGACAAGCAAAGGAGGGGAAGAGACGAGGCTACATGATCTGATAATCGAGATCCACCATCTTGGTGGCGACGTTGGCGGCTTCCCGCAGTTTTCTCATTTCATCCGACGTGTCCCGGATAAGCCAGATCTTGATGTTGAGCTGTTCAATCGGTTCGATGGATTTATCATTTCGGAGCTTGGCTATCGACCAGACGACTTCGGTGAGCACGGGAAAGTCGATGTCCGAGGATTCGTCCATGTCTTCAAGATTTTTGTTGAGATAATCGAGCAACGGTGGAGTGATGTCGGGGTCTCCGGTGTGAGCGCCGACCAAGCCCAATCCTTTGGCCGCAGCAGCTTGAATCTTCGAATTTTGTGTCGTGACAAAGATATCCGTGAGTATGGGCGTTGCCGATCTGCCGAGTCCGGCCAAGGCGATAATCGCTTCTTCGGCGTATTCGGCGTTTTCGTCCCTCGCCAATTTCACCAAATGGGGAAAGGCCTGTTTGGATTGCACCCGAGAAAGCGTGGAGAGAATCCGCAATTTGCGGCGTTTATCCGTATCCGGATTTTCCAGGAGTTGAGCCAAGCGGTCAGTATGTCTCCATTCCGTGGCGATCATGACGGGAAAATCGAAATCCTGTAGTTTCAGGTTTAATTGTTCCAAGGCGTATTGTCCGGAGCTTTTGGCTTTGGCCTTTTGTGCTGCGGCATAGGCGTCTACGAAATCAGTCCGGGTTTCCTTATACCAACCCAGGTCCCGGCCTTCGAGTCGATAATTGAAGAGACACGCCGGTCCCTTCCACAGTCGGGCAGGGGCGTCGGCTAATTCCGCGTCTCCGCCGGAGCGCGTGGTGCCCGTCCACCGTTTTCGCTCTTCGCACTTGATCCGGAACTCCACGTCATGAGGCTCTTTCCGGTCGGTGACAACTTTGTATCCAATGGCTTCCAATCGCGTTTTTGCCGTGGTCAGCAGGTTGTCCGGCGTGACTCGCCCGTTCTCCGTCAGCGCAAGGACGTTGAGGTATATCGTGTTGACCTTGGCTAATTGGGCCTTTTGTTCGTTTGTGATGTGGCTTCGGCGTGCCATGCTTTCGGTTGTGACCGCCAAAAGTAGTAAACAGACGAGTATTCCTGAAACGTATCTCATTATGAATCCTCCTGACAGGGATCAGGGTGAACCTGGGAAACCGGTAACTGCAATGCGAATAGTACCGAATAATGGGTGTGTATGGGAAGAGGGGATATTGCTCTATGTGTTCAGTAATTTCTTCCCCTTCGCCCTTCCTTACAATAGCCACAGGTGTCATTCCCGACAGAAAAAGCTGGATCCCCGATTACGAATGTCGGGGAGGAATCCAGGGTCCTTTACTCCCTCGCCCCTTGCGGGAGAGGGCCAGGGTGAGGGGAAAGCCCCTGGATTCTCGCGTTCGCAAGAATGACGGAAGGAAAAGGCAAAAATGACAGAAAGAAAAGTCGAGGATGACAGAAGGAGGCAAAGACCTTGGAGCCTCGATCAGGACGTGGGCTTCAGCTTTGCGGTGAATTGCTGGCGGAATTTGGCGAGTTTAGGGGCGATGAGGTAGGCGCAGTAGGGTTGGTTGGGGTTTCGCATAAAGTATTCCTGGTGATAGTCCTCCGCCGGGTAGAAGAGTTGGGCGGGTGAGACTTCTGTCACGATGGGGGAAGAAAAGACGTTGTCTGCGGTAAGGGCGACGATGAGTTGTTTGGCCGTGGCGGCTTGTTCAGGGGAATGGTAAAAAATGACGGAGCGGTATTGCGTGCCGACGTCGTTGCCTTGACGGTTGAGCGTCGTGGGGTCGTGTACGGCAAAAAAAATTTGCAGCACGTCACGGTAGGTCACGACGGCAGGGTCGAACGTGACCTGCACGACTTCGGCATGACCGGTCGCGCCGGTACAAACGGCTTCGTAAGAGGGGTTGGGGTGTTTGCCGCCCATGTAGCCTGATTCCGCGGTTGTCACGCCCCGCACGTGCTGGAACACGGCTTCGATGCACCAGAAACATCCGCCTCCGAGTGTGGCGACGTTCTTATTGTTGTCTGTCGTCCCGTTCATGCTCGTCCTCGTTCTGTGTCGTTTGTCGAAGAGTAAAAATATCAGCGTATTGTACCCTGTTTCGGCCATTCGATGCGACTGTTTCATTTTTCTCCTTGCGTCGCCTCACGTGTTAATTTACGGTATCTCCACTCTGTCATCCTCGACATCTTTAATCGAGGATCCAGTGTCGTTGTTTTGCTTTTACTCCCTCGCCCCTTGAGGGAGAGGGCTGGGGTGAGGGGAAAGACTCCGGATTCCCGATCAGGTCGGGAATGACAGAAGGGGGTTCTTTTCATACCAATGACTTCGACCTTTGAAGCCGGGTTTGTGACGGCACGGAGTCTTTCTTTATAGCGAGAGCCGTACGGTGAGTTCACTCCTGCTCCGATTGTATAAAACGATCGTGATCGATCGGCCAGTTGTGGCATTGGGGCTGGTGTTTTTCCCTGTGGCGTTTTTCGCGTCTTACGTTCCGGATTTCAAGCTCGATGCATCCTCCGAGTCGATTATCCTGGAGCACGACGAAGCGCTGAAATATTACCGGGCCAGCCGGGAAATCTACGGCTCGGATGATTTTCTCATCGTCGTCTATACGCCGCACGAGGATTTGTTCGTTTCTTCCTCGCTGGCCCACCTGGCAAAACTCCGTGATGAACTGGTCCGGATCGATTCGGTCGGGTCGATCCACTCGATCCTGGACGTCCCACTTGTGCATGGAACGTCACTGACGGATTTGAGAGACGGGGAGGGGATACGGACGCTGGAATCTCCGGGTATCGACATGGAACTGGCCAGGAAAGAATTACAGGACAGTCCCATCTATCGCAATAACCTGATCAGTACGGACGGCCGAACGACGGCGTTACAAGTCATCTTTAAGGAAGACGCAACCTACAATGAACTCCTGAACAAGCGGAACAGGTTGAGAGAAAAGGAAGCCGGCCCGGGGCTCACGGCGGAAGAAGCCGCAGCGTTGCAGTCGGTCGAGCAGACCTTTCACGCATTGCATGCCGTGATGATCGAGTCCGAAAGCGAGGATACCGAAGTCGTCCGCGCCATTCTCGATAAGTATCGTGACAAGGCCCAATTGTATCTGGGCGGGGCGCGCATGGTCGTCGCCGACATGATCAGTTTCATCGAATACGACATTGTCACGTTCGGCGCCGGCATCCTCGTGTTCTTATTCCTGGCACTGGTGTACTTTTTTCGGGCGGTGCGCTGGGTGCTGTTGCCCATGTCCTGTTGCCTGATTTCCGTTGTCGTGATGGTCGGCTACCTGGGATTCATGGATTGGCCGGTGACGGTGATTTCATCCAATTTCGTGTCGTTGTTGCTCATTATCACGATGTCCTTAACCATCCATCTCATCGTACGTTACCGGATTCTGAATGAGGACGCTTCGATGCTGGATCAGAAAACGTTGGTCTTCCACACGATGAAGGACATGACGAAACCCTGCTTCTACACGGCCATTACGACAATCGTGGCGTTTTGTTCCCTGATCGTCAGTGATATCCGGCCCGTCATTGATTTTGGCTGGATGATGACGATCGGCATTTCCCTGGCGTTCGCGCTGAATTTCCTCTATTTCCCTGCGGTGCTGGTGCTGCTCAAGCCGGAGAAGGTGAGTCTGCGAAGGGATGCCACCAAGGCATTTACCATGGCGGTGGGGGACTTTACGCTCAAGCATGCCAAGCCGATTATAGCGGGTTCCTTGCTGTTGGCCGTGTTGGGTGGAATGGGCATCGGACAACTGGAGGTGGAAAACAGGTTTATCGATCATTTCAAAAGCACGACGGAAATTTATCAGGGCATGGAGTTAATTGACAGCAAGTTGGGAGGAACCATTCCGTTGGATTTTGTCATTGACGCTTCTCCTGAAGAGACGGACGATTCCTTCGACGATCCCTTTGAAGATCCGTTCGACGAGGAAGAGGCGGAGGCCGACGTTCTTTCGTCGGCGGTAGACGCCGTACTCTCTGTGGCGACCGACGTTCTTTCTTCAGCGGTAGACACTATACGTTCCGTGGCGATCGGCCAACCTTCCTATTGGTTCAATGGATACAGGTTGACGCAGATTGAAACGATTCATGATTACCTTGAATCCTTACCGGAAGTGGGCAAAGTCTTGTCACTTGCCACCGGTGCGAAGGTGTTGAAGCAGATGAATGACGGCCGGATGCCGGATGATTATAAATTAGCCTTGATCAGAAAATACATGCCCGAGGACGTGAAAAAAGCGATGCTCGATCCGTACCTGTCTCCCGATGGCAACCAAACACGTCTGACCATGCGCCTGATCGAGTCCGCTCCGACGCTTAAACGAAAAGAATTGATTGAACGTATTCAACGGTACCTGGTCGACGAAATGGGATTTCCCGAGGCAACCGTGCATCCCACCGGAATGGCGCTCCTCTACAGTCACCTGCTGCACAGTCTCTACCGCTCGCAGATCCTGACGATGAGTACGGTGTTTGTGAGCATTCTTCTGATGTTCGTGATGCTGTTTCGCAGGATTTCACTGTCGATCGTGGCGATTTTGCCGAATCTGTTGGCGGCCTGTGCGGTTCTCGGTTTGATGGGCTGGTGGGGGATCCCCCTGGACATTATGACCATTACCATTGCGGCGATTACGGTGGGGATTGCCGTTGATCACGCCATTCACTACATTCACCGGTTTCAGGTGGAATTTGTGAAACACCAATCGTACAGGGATACCATCGTGGCGTGCCACGGGAGCATCGGCCGCGCTATCTATTATACGGCGATCACGATTACCGTGGGGTTCAGTATCCTGGCGTTTTCCAATTTTATCCCCACCATCTATTTCGGTTTGCTGACAGGCCTGGCCATGATGGTGGCTCTCATAAGCAACCTGACCCTCCTGGCCGCCCTACTCATGATCGCAAAACCCCTAGGCCCGGACAGGCGTTGACTTCGCTTTCCCCCTCGCCCCTCCCCTCCTTATCCTTCGGCTCCGCTCAGGACAGGCAAAGGAGGGGAATCAAAGAGATTGTCAATTAAGGAACATCTGCTTTATTGTGATAGCGGGATGCAGGGCAAGGCGTCCCGGAGCGAAATCCGAGGCTTATCAAACGAGATAGGTGAGGGTTGAGCGAGGACACAACGCAGCCCTGCGCCCGATAGTGCAGTAAACCTGTCCTCGACGCCTGTCCCCGACGTTTTTAATCGGGGATCTAATCGGGGATCAGAGGTTCCTTAAGAAGATTCATCATGCGTATACGCAACAGCACTGAGGGAGGGTGTTATGAAAAAAGTCGCTGTTATTTTATCGGGCTGCGGATTCTTGGATGGAGCGGAGATCACCGAAGCGATCAGTACATTGGTGGCGATCGGGCAACAGGGCGCGGAATATCAATGTTTCGCCCCGGATAAGGAGGCGGCCGAGACGAATCACCTGACTCAACAGGCCACCGGGCAAACGAGAAACGCGATGCAGGAGGCGGCCAGGATTGCCCGAGGGGACATTCAGCCCCTGGAAAAACTCAAGGCGCAGGACTTCGACGCGCTGGCGTTTCCCGGAGGGTATGGGGCGGCACTTCATTTGTGCGATTTTGCGCAAAAGGGGAGTGGGGGCCAAATCGATCCGCAGGTCCTGCGTATCGTGAAGGAATTTCACGAGGGGAGAAAACCTATCGCTGCGATTTGTATTGCTCCGGCCATCATGGCCCTGGCGTTCGGAGATAAGGGGGTGAACGTCACGATCGGCGAGGATCAAGGAACGGCTTCTGAGGTTGAAAAGACCGGGGCGAAACACACCAATTGCGCGGTTGAAAAGTTCGTGGTTGACTCATCCAATAAAGTAATCACGACTCCTGCCTATATGTACGGAACGGCCAAACCGCACCAGATTTTCGAAGGCGTGAGCAGCGCCATCGCCGAATTAATGAAAATGGCGTAAGGGGCAATACGCGGGCACCGCCAGCCACCTTGGGCGACCGCCGTTCGCCCCTACCAGGTGGCCTGAACCTCGATCCCGACCGTGTGCTCCGGCTGGGCCATGGCGCTCTCCCGGCGTCCCGCCTGGAACCCGAAGGAGATGGCCAGGGGACTCGCGGCCTCCGGCGTCAAGCGCCAGCCCACCGTGTAAGTGCGCGCGGTCCCGGCGAAC
>VYFB01000037.1 GCA_009842645.1 Nitrospira sp. SB0677_bin_15
TTCGCTCCGGGACGCCTTGCCCTGCATCCCGCTATCACACTGAATCAGAGGTTCCGAAAATTTATCTACGCCCCCCGCGTGAGAGAGGGCCTGCTCCCTAACTCCCTCTCTCATTTCCTGCATTAAGCGGGAAATAGGGAGAGGGCTGGGGTGAGGGGGAACAGAGGATTTAGGTGATTCGTTCCGTCGCCTGCTCCAACCATGCGGCCGTGGACGAATCGATCAGCGGCCCGATGACCGCACGCACGCGGGCATGGTAATCGTTGACCCACTCCCGTTCCGCGGCATTCAACAACGACCTGTCGATCAACGATGCATCAAACGGCACCAGGGTGATCGTCTCGAACGCGAACCATTCCCGACCTCCTCCGCCAGCCATCTTCGCAGGGACCACGACCACGAGGTTTTCCAACCGAATCCCGTATTCTCTGCTTTTGTAATAACCAGGTTCGTTTGAAAGAATCATTCCGGGTTGCAACGCCACCGTATGCCCCCCTTTCGAGATGCGCTGAGGCCCTTCGTGGACTCCCAGGTAACTCCCGACCCCGTGCCCGGTCCCATGATCGTAATCCAACCCCACTTCCCAAAGCGGCCGGCGGGCCAGCGTATCGAGTTGCGCGCCGGTCGTTCCCATCGGAAAGGTGGCCAGGGCCAAGGCAATATGTCCTTTAAGAACACGGGTATACCGGTCCCGATGCTCGGCTGCCGAAGACCCGATGGCAATCGTCCTGGTGACGTCGGTCGTGCCGTCCAGATACTGTCCTCCTGAATCCACCAGGTACAACGTACCCGGCTCAAGCCTTTGACGTGATTCATCGGCTGCCCGGTAATGTATGATGGCCCCATTGGGACCGGCCGCGGAAATCGTGGGAAAACTCGCGTCCTGCCAGAGCGGTTGCCGGCGGCGGCAGGCATCCAGGTACGCCTGCGCGTCGAGTTCGGAGAGTTGTCCCATCTGTGCTTCCCGGCTCAGCCAAGCGAGAAACTCACACACCGCGGCTCCATCTCTTTTGTGCGCTTCCCGTGCCCCGTTGATCTCAACTGCATTCTTGCAGGCCTTGGGCAACAGGCACGGGTCTTCCCCTTCGATGACCCGGGCTCCGGATCGAGCCAGGCGTTCGGTAACCCAACTCGCCGTGCGATTCGAATCACACAGTACGCGCTCGCCTGCCTTGCCCAATTGATCCAACGTCTCGTGAAAGTCGGAGACGGGACGAATCCGCACGGCTGGTCCCAAATGCGAAGTCAGAACGCCGGAAACCTTGGCCGGATCAAGAAAGAGCGACGCCGTGCCGTCCTGATACAACAGGGCGAAGCCAAGAGGTAATGGCGTATGCTCCACGTCGCCGCCGCGCACGTTCAACAGCCAAGCAATGGAATCCGGCGCCGTCAACACGGCCACGCCAACATTCTCACTTTTCAATTTCGCAGCAAGTTCGTGTCGTTTGTCTTCCGAGGGTTTTCCCGTATAGGTGAGTTCATGGGGCACCACCTTGGCAGCGGGAGGCACGGGCCGGCCCTCCCATATGGCATCAATAGGATTCGGTTCACATGGCGTCAATACGGCACCGGCTTTGGAGCAGCCCTCCGCCAATTGTTCGACTTCCCGGGGCGTATGCAGCCACGGATCATAGCCCAGTTTGTCTCCCCGCCGGAGCACGGTCGGCAACCACGAATGTACTGGTTCATCCATGAGATGCCGTGGGGTCCATACCTGCAGATCGACTTGTGACCGGACTTGCAGGGTGTATCGTCCGTCCACAAAGATGGCGGCCTGCCCGGTGAGCACCACCGCGGTCCCCGCCGAACCCGTAAACCCCGTCAACCACGCCAACCGCTCGGCACAAGCCGGCACATACTCATTCTGATACTCGTCGGCATGCGGGACAATGAACCCGGACAACCCTTGCCGCGTGATTTCCGCGCGAAACGTTTGTATCCGTTCTGCCGTCAATGGATGAACCTTTCTTTAAACCGACCGATTTTTCAAAATATCACGTCAATACTGTTCTGGCAAAAAGCGGGACGATTCCGCGGAAGTTGGCATGAAAATAATCCCCTTCTGTCATTCCCGATTACTAACGTCGGGAATGACGGATTGGGTTAGACCGATTTGGGCTACTTTCGTATCAAAGATTGAACGGTGCCGTTCAACCGCCGAGCGAGGCTTGGACGGTTTGTCCGATCTCCGCGGGATTGCGGACGACTTGCACGCCGGCGGCTTCCAGGGCGGTGATTTTTTCTTTTGCCGTACCTTTGCCTCCGGTGATAATCGCGCCGGCGTGGCCCATACGACGTCCGGGAGGCGCCGTCATGCCGGCTATAAAGCCGACGACGGGCTTCGTCATTTCCCGTTTGATGAACTCGGCGGCTTTTTCCTCGGCGTCCCCACCGATTTCCCCGATCATGACCACGGCCTGCGTCTCTTCGTCATGCTCGAACATCTGCAAGAGGTCGATGTACCCGGTACCGATGATGGGGTCGCCACCGATGCCCACGCAGGTCGTCTCGCCAAGCCCCAAATTCGTCAACTGGTTGACGGCTTCATAGGTCAGGGTCCCGCTACGGGAAATCACGCCGACCTTGCCTTTTTTATGAATGAACCCGGGCATGATGCCGATTTTGCACTCGTCCGCGGTGATGATCCCCGGACAATTTGGACCGATGAGCCGCGTCTGCGTACTGACCAGTGCGCGTTTCACCCGGACCATGTCATTCACGGGTATGCCTTCCGTAATGCACACCACCAGCCAGATCCCCGCATTGGCTGCTTCGAGAATCGCATCCCCAGCAAACGGAGGCGGGACAAAAATCAGGGACGTGGTGGCTTCGGTTGCTTTCACGGCATCACGGACCGTGTGAAAAACCGGAATCCCTTCCACTTCCTGTCCGGCCTTCCCGGGCGTCACCCCTGCGACGATATGAGTGCCGTACGCCTGACACTGAGTCGCGTGGAACGATCCTTCCTTTCCCGTAATCCCCTGTACGACCACCCGTGTTGACTTATTCACCAAAATGCTCATGAGCTATTCCTTCCCTAATTCTTGATACGAAAACAACCAAAAACCCGAACCGTCATTCCTGCGGAAGCAGGAATCCAGTGTCTTACTCTTGATGGACCAGGAAGAAGAAAAAACCCTGGATCCCCGATCTAGTCGGGGATGACGGATTGGGGAGAGGCGTCCATTCTTTCCTCATCAGCCCTTTTTTCTTTTCTTGCGCTTCATGGCCACGATTTTTTGTGCGGCTTCCCAGAGATCCGTCGCCACGTCCACCTTCAAGCCCGATTCGAGGAGAATTTTCCGTCCTTCTTCCGCATTGGTCCCCTGGAGGCGAACCACCACGGGCAGGGTGATGCCGACTTCTTTCGAGGCCTCGATGACGCCGTTGGCAATTCGTTCACACCGGACGATGCCGCCGAAGATATTGATGAAAATGCCTTTGACTTTCCTGTCCTTGAGGAGGATGCGAAACCCGGCCGCGACGGTCTCCTTGGTGGCGCCTCCGCCCACGTCCAAAAAGTTGGCAGGTTCGGCGCCGGCCAATTTGATCACGTCCATCGTGGCCATGGCCAACCCGGCCCCGTTCACCATGCACCCGATGTCTCCATCCAGTTTCACGTAATTGAGGTTGTTGGCGCCCGCCTCGATTTCAAGCGGTTCTTCCTCGTGCAAATCACGAAACGCCCGGACGTCCTGATGCTTGAACAACGCGTTGTCGTCAAAGGTGACTTTCCCGTCGAGCGCAATGAGTTGCTTGTCGGTGGTAATCACCAGGGGGTTGATCTCGACCAATGACGCATTCTTTTCCATGAACAGGCGATACAGATTGCCGAGCATTTGGATGAAGGGCGTCACCACGGCTTTTTCCAGGGAGGGCAGGCCCAAGGCAAAGGCCAGGTTCCGGCCGTTGTACGATTGGAATCCCACGGCCGGATCGATTGTTTCCCTGAACAGTTTCTCCGGAGTCTTCTCTGCCACCTCTTCGATTTCCATGCCCCCTTCGGTACTCGCAAGGAACGTGGGGCATCCGCTGTCCCGGTCCACTAACAGGCTCAGGTACAACTCTTTGTCGATTCCTGCCCCTTCCTCGATTAACAGGCGCCGGACTTTTCGGCCCTTGGGTCCGGTTTGATGCGTGACCAGGGTTTTCCCGATAAGTTCCCGCGTCAGGGCCGGCACCTCCTCGCGCTGTTTGGTGATCTTCACGCCACCGGCTTTCCCCCGTCCCCCGGCGTGGATTTGGGCTTTGACCACGTAGACCGGCGCATTCAGAGCCTCAGCCCACTTTTCAGCGGCCCGCGGGGTCTTGATTTCCTTTCCGCGCGGCACCGGCACTCCGAATTGAGCAAACAACTGCTTCGCTTGAAACTCATGAATATTCATGATTCTCCTCTTTATGAAAAAAAATCCCCCCCACCCCTCCGTACCTTCCTCTCCCTCGA
>VYFB01000117.1 GCA_009842645.1 Nitrospira sp. SB0677_bin_15
GAAGCGCCATAAGATGGCGCGGCTACAATAAGGAGAGGACGTCAAGTTAAATACAGAATTCCCTTATTTTTGATGCTTGGTCACATACTCTTTCACTCTATGACGATCTTCGTTTTCCTTGTCTCCTTTATAATAAATTTCGATAAATTCAATGCGTTGTTCCTGCTCAAAATACGAGTAGATGACGCGAAGGGACGACCCTTTCAGATATCGGCAAAATAAGCGGGCTTTGACAATGTGCAAATTCTCACCCCGTGCGATGACGGCAAAATGCTTCTGATTCCCGAGCGGGCCAACTGAAACAACATTTTGAAACTCCCGGAGATCTTCGGAAAGTGATCGGTATTTCCTGGCAAGGCGCTTCCGTTCTTTTTTAAATTCCGGCAGTTCATTAAAGGTCATCGTCATAGTTTCGTACGGAGTACCTCTCGTCACGATAAAAGACGCTCTCATACGAAAGCGGCTGACCGTCTTGCGCGGATTTCCAGGGAATATCTTCGTGTGAATAGAGTTCCATCTCTTTGGCGTTTTTATCGGATAGACGGGCTAGCACACCGTCAATATGTTCAACGTCTCGCGCAGACAATATCGCAAGGTTTGGTCGCTTGAGGGGAAGGTACTTCTTTTGAGTGTATTTAAAATATTGACTATTGACTACCTCGATTTCTCGATCCTTTTGCATCTCTTCAAGAATCTTACCCAATTCAACCGAGGTGGGACCGTGATGATTCTTGATATACGTCGCACCCATTAAGTTTTCCTCGAATTTTTCGTAATAATCAAAATCGATGAAATACAGCAGCTTATGAAGCACGACCTCACCCACGTTCGGTTTGCCGCCGACTTTATTCAAGACATAAAGAAGCACCTGCTTAAATATGTCGAGATTTTTTTTCTCAACGCGAATGCGGAGATCTCCGGTTTTTCGTGCAGGCAGTTTTGTGAGCGTCACGGTATGTCTGGGCTCGCGACCAGCCAAAAAATCATCAAGCGACATATCAAAAATCCCCGCAAGCGTTCGGGCTTCGATGATCGTAAGCTCCCGCTCGCCCCGCTCAATGTGCATATAAGTGGGGCGAGACATCCCAAGCTCTGACGCAAGATACGCTTGCGTCATGTTACGCTCAACGCGTTGTCGTTGAATAAATTTTCCAAGCATGGTTTTATCCTGCCTCGCTTCTTGGTATTGGCATAAAAATAGCCCCAAACACCCCGAATCCGTCATTCCTGTCCCCTCTCCGCCATTCCTAGGGAAGCAGGAATCCAGTGTCTTCCTTTTCGTCTTCATCTCCTGATGTGCAGGTCGCAAACCTGCATGGAGAATTCCCGTGAAGATCGCAATGCTTCAACTCCTTACCGACACGAATATCTCCGAGTATAAGTCACGTCAATTTTCTTTTCAACTTTAATGTAAAATATTTATACATCCTCGACAGGGGCACCGGTGGGCGTCTATCCATACATCAAACAACTCGGATAAGCATAATCCTGCTCATCTTGAATCTTGAACAATTTACTTGCCTGAGTCCATGTACCAGAAAACTCACTCTCGAAGTGGACCGTTTTATGGGGGAAGGTCATTCGGATAATCCGACCTACGGGGTTCTATCCTCACTTTCTTGCTGCTACTCATGGGACGAATTCTTCCCCGATCTTCCACGCACCCTTCTCGCGAAAGGCGGGAATGGTCTGCCGGCGGGCGGCGTTGGTGACGGCCGGCGCTGACAGTCCCTTCTGCTTGATATACTCCGACAGCTTGACGATCCTCTCTCCCTTCAAATAGCTCAGCCGCTTGTGCAACGACTCCAACAACGCCAGCGACAAGATAGCTTCCATCGTCTTCGTTGTTTTCTTCTCCCGATAATCGGTGAACGCCCGATAGTAGACATCCTTTTCCTTGTTGCGGATGATAATACGCGGCAGGCCATGTTGCAGGAATTGAAAATTGACGATGACGCGCCCGATGCGGCCGTTCCCGTCGCAAAAGGGATGGATGGTCTCGAAATCCAGATGAAACTTGGCAATCCTGTCCAAAAAATAGGTGCCGAGATCACTGGAATAGTCCAGCAGGGCGGTCTCGATCAGGCGCTCGACGTGCTCGGGCGCCGGGGCGATATACGCGCCCACTCTCACGTACTCGCCCTTGCCGCGAAAACGACCCGCGATCGCATCATCGATGCCGCCGATCAGCATCTGATGGAACAGTACGATCAAGTCCTTACTCAGTTCACTCTCCTTCACTTTCTTGCGTTTATAGTCTATAACCCGTGCGAGATTTTTCGCTTCGAACACCTCCCGCAACGAGACGTTCCGAGCCAATTGCTGTTCCAACAGAATTTTCTCCGTTTCCTCAAGGGTGAGTGTCGAGTTTTCGATGGCATTGGAATTGTAGACGTTTTCAGGTATTTCCACCTCGTCGATCATCGACAACAGCGACTCCTTCCCCGGCTTCAACGCGTCATATTCTTCCTTTAATGCCTGAATCCGTTTTTTCACCGGTTTCGAGGTTGCCATGCCAGGATTGTAACAAATTCACTTAATTATGAAAATAATAGGTGAATTATATGGATAAAGCGACGTTTATTCACGGTATTTATATCGAAAAACTAAAGAGCCAACACTGAGTTAGGGTGAAAGAGACTGGAAGGCGTCAGACCAAGAATCCCAGTGCCATGGACACGGTCCGCTGTCGGTTGTCGAGCGTAACGAACGAAATTGCGCTGGGCTCCCGGGCAAGGTAGAGGGCCGTCGCAAGATGCCACAAGTCGGCGCCCCGCAAATAGCCAACCTGGAGCACCCTCTCAAACTCGTGGGTCAGAGGTCGATCCGGCAGGACCCACTCGATGCCGGAGATGAGACGTGGTTCAAATCGGTGTCCCTCGCGCAAGAATGCGGCACGCAGTTCCGCTTCCAGCAAATTCGAGGACAGGAGCCTCGAACATGCGTCCAGTCGTCCGGCGAGGGCAGCCGCACCCCGTTCGTTGAAGGCGACAGCAACGAGTGCGGACGTATCGACGTAGGCGACGCTCATGCGTCACGTTCGGCGAGAAATCGCTTCAGTGCGCCTGGCCGACGCCCTACGGCTTCCATGGGCCTCTTGGGCTCGCCTGAGCCGACCACAATTCCCTGGCGTTCCAGATCATCGAGTCGCGCTTCGATCGTCGCGGGCGCGTCCCGGATCGCGTGAATCTCGGCCACGGGCTTTCCCCGATAGGACACCGTGACCGTTTTCCCATCACGTACCTGCCGAAGAACCTCAGAAAACCGTGCCTTGGCATCGTATGCCGAATACGTAATAGCCATGCGCATCATTATAACCAGTCAGACCAGTCAAAACAACTCTGCCTCCAAGATTTTTGTGGGTAAAAGGGGCCGTGCGTTCGGCGGTCTTAAATGAGCGGGAACAAGGCCGGTGAAAGTCCGGGATATGTCGGCCAAGGCCTTACAGTTCTTCCTGGGGCATTCTGATTGTGTTGAGCGTAAGACAACATCGTCGAACCTTTGAGAGCACAACAGGCTAATTTTTCGTCTCCTCAAGAGACCAGCGTTTGGCCATTTTCTGAAGTTCAGGGAAGCGTTCAGGCCAGTCATGCAAGGTCGCCGGATCAAAATCAGCCTCGTTCGGCCAGGCCAATGTATGGACTTCAGGATCAATCCGAACTTGGCTGAATAAGGCTGCGTCACGAAGTGGTCCGAATACATCGCCCTCTAAGATGGTGTGGAAATCTATGACCTGCTCCGTCTCATCGTCGAAACACACTCGAAGCGTATAGGGCGCTTGTCTTTCAAAAAACACCACGCGATAGATGGGGTGACTCACGTCGCTTTCCTTTATCGGCTTGAATTCGTCTAGCTCACAATTGGCTATAGCGAGGGCTTGGTATGATGCAAGCCCGATCTGAGGATAATTGAGGTAGAGCGACTTGCGCTAGATGATGCCTTGCCCAGATTCCGATGTGTTCGGCTTTTGCCGAGAACGTAAACTTTCAGTACGCTTGCTCCAAAACTCCAACTCTTCCTGTTTGGACTTCCCTGATAACAATTGCCCAACGTATTCCGCACCGCGCCGTTTCAAGGCAACGCATTCAGGTTCACGAGTTGTCATAGTTGGCTATTTCCTTCCTTTTTGCTGGCGTCGCCGCTCGGCTCGGTTGCCTGTCTGGATAGGCTTGGCAGCAGGTATATTGATAAAGCTACCACCCATTCGGACCCAAGCACGCCCGTGATAATTTTCTATGATCTTCTGTGCTGGCGTACCAGCAAAAGTGTGCATAGTCGCATGATGGACTGAGAGCACCGCATCCTGAAGTTGCGCATCATCTTCCAGATCCACCACCTTGACACCTACAGCACGAGCTTGATCACGGCCAACCCGCCGTCCGTGCGAATGAAACGATTCGTAGTCGGCGAACCAATCTGCGACCGTCTTGGACTTCTCTTTCGCATCTTCCTCTCCAGAAAACATATAGCGTTCTAGCCAACCGGCAACCATGCCGGACGCCAACCTTTGGGAGTCTTCGCATTGGGTCAGAAGACCAGGCGCGTACGTCCTGAGAATTGGCATCCATGCAGCGAGATTCTCCGGTGTTCTGCACTCGCGCTTGGCGAGTTCAAACTGGTTGAGGATTGCTTTAGCGGGTGCCGATCTCGCCCCTTCGGGCGTATAAATTATAAACTGTGGATCAATCGGCCCAAGTTGCGAATGCTGCCCCATAACCAACTCGTTGGCGGAAAGCGCCATCATAGTCGCTGCGGACATGGCCGCAACAGGCGCGAAAACCCGTACATGATCGAAGCGCTTCCTGATGTACTCCACCAACGATTCGGCAGCTTCTGCGGAACCGCCCGGACTATGTATGATGAGATCCAGATCTCGCTCACGGAGATTGGAGACGGCCTCCATGAGACCTTGAATGTCCGGAAGTCCTACTTGTAGTTCAGCAGGTGGGATCGGGCGCGACTCAAGCCAGGCAGTGGCATAGAGTATGACTGCCCTCCCAGTCAGCTCACGGAGTCGTTGCAAGTATTGTCTGCGAACGCGGTCGTAGTCGGGTGTGCCGGCAGGAGTAGAAGACTTGTTGAGTTCAGTTAGAATCTCGCCCCAGGTAGGCATTGGGCCTCGTCATGTTCGTTGAATCCGAGGAGTAGACGATCTCGCTTTCAGAAACCGAGGCCGATGCCTGGACGTAAATTTCTTCGACCTTTTCATAAAATTCCATCAAATCAGCTACTCCAGCCTCCTGCTTTTCAAACTCGATCCCCAGCGATTCCATTTCCCGCTCCTTGGTCGTCATGGCGCTGCCTCCCTGGATGAGGATGGTGCTATAGTATAACGTCAGCTTGTGTCCATGGCTAGACGTTGCGTTCGTGAAGCATACTCCAATGTTTTTGCACTCACAAGGACCGCACAATCTCAATTTTCACGAAAAGGCTGCTCTATGAGCTTGAGTTCACCTATGACGGCTCTACAAACGTTTTCAAAATGAGCGGAATACGTCCCGTGTTCTTGCAAAGCCTTATTCGCTAAATCGCTGGCAGTATTCCCACGAGAATGCGCGTCTACTTTTGACCGGATGAGCTGAACTTCTTTCAGCCCGTCAAGTCTCTGCTTGTCATCGAGCAATTTTCCTATCAATGTCAAGCTCTTCTCGTCTTCTTCAAAAGCAATGTTCATGGCTTCAAGTTTCTTGCGAATAGTTTTGACCTGAAAGCCTTCTATGATCAGCTTCGAGAGGCCCTTGAATGCTCCTGCCCATTCATCACGGCTAGACGTACGAGGGGTATTGACACGTTCAAGCAGCCCTTCTTCACGCAACTTCCACCATGCCAAGTCGGATTCAGCCCATCTCCTCATAATGAAAAGAACATTCTCAAGAGGATCGGGCTCGCATGGTTCGCCTTTGAAGTGGTTTACAAAAGCCCGTTCAGAAATGTCTGTCTTGGGTTCCTCATTGTAGCTTTGCCAATATACCTGCTCCTGATACGGAAGATCTCTAAGGTCACGTATATAGACATGCACCTGCCCTGCCTCATTAACATCATAGTCACGTAGCGTCCATGCACCTCGACAATGTATAGCACGCTGTTCAACCGTATACTTGTCGCTATCCCCTTTGTATTTCAACAGAACATCTGGCCGAAAAAAAGCAGGCGAGAGTTCGAACGGTAGAGAGTTGTCCTGAGTTTGAAAGTAGTTGGTCGTGGCAGATGGGTCGGTCGATATGTTTGCGATACACTGGTTACGCCAATCATACGCTACAAACTCAGCATGCTTTTCCCTTTTATCCCCCGACCCACTTCCCTTCAGAGACGAGAATATTTCGACCTTTGAACGACGCGGTCGGATGATTTGAATGCCACGAGTATATGCCGCTTCCCTTGGATCGATCTTTTGTCGATAAAAAAAGTTGTTGGTCTCTCTAATCACATTTTCGGGCTCTTGAGGCCAATCAGTGAAATTTTCACGTCTCAACAACTCAAAGTGAAACATGCGAATCAATGCAGAGTTTGAAGCAGCAAGATACAGTTCCAAGGGTTCGCGCTTGAACGATACGAGTGTTACGTCCCCTTTTTTCTTCTCGGGCGTGATTGAGACAACATGATCAAAGTCTCCATTTTCATCGAAGCGGGAATAAGCATGCTGCTCCGGGCGCCAATAGATGTTTGTCAGATGTGAATATTCCTGTCGTATCTCGTAATACAATGCATTTTGCTCGTTCAACCCCTCGAAGTGGCGAGCAAATACAAGTTGCTGTGCTCTTTTGAGTAACTGGCTACCTGAGGGATGATCGGCTCTCTCAATCCAGACAGACCCCCTCTTCCCCTCCCCCGTAGGCATAGCTTGCAAAGGATTTTGATGGGTCACTCCAACGCAGTAAATCGTCCTGATCTAAGGGAGAGAGACTATTTTCACTGACAACGACGGTGTGGATAAAAGTGTAGTCACTTACAGTATAAACAATCAGTTCATTTTGTTCTGCGTTATCCCGCAACAAAGCGAGGTGCTCATCTGCTTTGATCCAAGCTGCGTACTCGGCGGAGTTTTCTGGCACCTTGTCTAGCTGCGAGAGGCGTTCAAGCAGTTCTTTATGTTCGTAGCTGGACATAAAGTTAATCGCTCCTTGAGCAGTTCCGTCAGCTTTCCAGACGCACGCGATGGTGGCTTAATTTTTTCTTGAAGCCATCAATTAGCTCACAATTGACGGCAATAAGGGTTTGCTCGGTCCAAGCTTGATTAACAACATCTAAAAAATGACTGCTTACATCTTACCCTAGAGAAACTTCTGCGTCATCTTCCCCTAACGCCGGGCGACGGCAGCCTAGATCGCTATTTTCGTTTCGGTGTCGCCGGCGGAGAGGGCGTTCATGTAGGCGAGGATGAGGTCGCGGGTGCGGTAGCGGCCGAAGGCGGCTTCGTCTTCCTTGCGGACGATGGGGAAGGTCTCCAGCACGTATTCCGCGTCTTCTTTGGTCAGGCCGTAGAGGTGGAAGTAGAGCGCGTCGAGGCGGGCGCGCAGGTGGCGGCGTTCTTCTTCGTTCCAGGCGAAGGGCGGGCCGTCGTAACCGAGGTCCCGGGCGAAGGGCGCCATGTCGTGGGCGGTGTACGTGAGCCGGAGCACGTGATCGCGGACGAGGTTTCGGGCGGGCGCTGCACCGAATGGGCGGTCGTAGTCGGCGGGCGCGATGACGGGGAGTTGTTCGACGACGAACCATGTGAGGTGGGTCGCTTGAACTTTCTGACGAGCAACGTAGTCGAAACTGAAGCTGTTGAGATTAGCAAGGAGACAGGCTGAGCTTACGACATCGAAGCGGTCTTCGGAAGGAAGAATGATCGGCAACGTGTGTCCACACCCAACTTGGGGAACGGCAGATGCAATCATGGTACGGACGTTGGTTGACGCGGTAATATCTTTGAAAGCCAAAAACCAATTGAATTTCTTGGTAACGGTACTGTCCTCCAAGCTAATCCAATAACGAGGACAAGGTGAGAAAGCCGAATCACAGTATTCTTCGTCAAGGGTTCTGTCCGGCTGCCCTGGTCGGAACAAGTTACCTTCACGGTTGGTGATGCTGGCAGCACGATGGTCGAAAGCCTGGACCATCTTTCCCTCATACAGCGGCAAATACAGTTCCTTACCCTTCTTCCAGCGGTTACCCTCAACCGGATAGAAACCTTCGGCTGCAAGTTGATCGGCAGTACGGAAGAGATGCGAGTCATTGGCCATGTCGAACATACGGATGTACTTCACCGGCCACACCTTGCGCTCCTCACCTCCTGAGCGGTCCACCAGCACCGGGTGCCGTTCGTAGATAAGGCGGGTAATCTCGGCATCACGGCGGGTGCGAAATACAGGCGCCGTGCCTGTGTTTGGATTCACGCGAGTGAAGTCATCCGGCGTCAAAGGGAAGCAGCGATGTTCGTCATGGATCTCTTTTGTGTCATGCAGAAAGAAAGCGCACTTGGTTTCATCGAACCGTCGTTCTTCCCCACCGAAGATGAGGGCGCAGAATTTGAAGCGGGAATCCACATCCGGAAAGAAAGGTGGCAAGTCGGTTCCGAGACGACGGTTCTCGAAGTCGAACAGACCACCCACCCGTCCGTTTGTGGAAACGGACTTGAAGAAGCGGGCCGCGGTCTTGTCGGCGTAGATACCCGACGGCGTGAGCAGCCCAACAAAACCGTCCGGCTTAATCAGGTTCATGGCGCGCTCAACGAACAACGAATACAGGTTGATATCGCCGGCGCTGAGCAAAGGATAGTCGCCGGAACCCCGAATCACCTCTCCGAGCCTGTCCGCTCGTTCTTTGGCCTCGTCGAACTCAACTGCAAGAGGCGATCCCTGTTTGCGTAGCTGTTGAATGCCTTTGCCCCGCGCCGCTGCCGTCGGAGCAAGAGCAAGTTCGGGATCGCGGGTTGCGAACCATTCCACTTCTTGCAGCTTGATGCGGTCCCACGGCGGGTTGCCGATCACGGCGTCAAAACCGCCTTCCGGGCTGGTGCTTTGCCAATCGCGCCATATCCCCGGAAAGGCCACTTCCCAGTGCAGGAAACCTTCCCTGCCGGCGATGGATATGGTTTTCCGCCACAATTCGACAAACTCCGACCAGGCAATGGCATCACAATCGGGCGGAACGTCGTCCTCATGCTCCGGCCCTCGGGCCAGTCGCATATAGGCGTCCTCAGGTTCCAGAGCAAGCATCCGGACCAGCGGCCTCTCAAATTCAGCACGCTTTTTCTGCTTCATCCCCGCGGTGAACCAGCGCAGCCCGCAGAGGGAGTTCAGGATTCCGCGGAGTTCCGCTGTCGTCTCCTCCACTTCATGAAACAACGCTGCCGACTCCCGCACTTCGGCCACGTCCGCATCCGACATTTCCTCAATGCTCTGCATGCCTTCCGTAGCGGCTTCCGCTCCCGCTATGGCGCTGCCGAGAAACAGGGATGCCCACTTCCGTAGGTCCTCGGTTGCTTCGAACACCCGCAACCCGACCAGCGAGTCGCCGCAACGCAGGTGGTGATCGAGAAAGGACAACGGCGCACCCACGGTGAAGCTGTGCAGCCACAGCGACACCTTGGCCAATTCGACGGTCAGGGGGTTCTTATCGACGCCGTAGATGCAGCGCTTGAGCACCATGCGACGAATGATGGCCTGATCGGTAAGCTGGGATTCGTCCATGACCCAGTCCGCTTCTTTTGCTCGCTGGAGAATCTCCTTGCGAATCGTGGCCACGCGTTTCACCAGTGGCGAAGCATAGCCGGCATCGCGCCACTCGGGTATTGCCGGAACGCACTCGATCAGTTCGGCCACGTAGTCGGACAAAAAATCCACCGCGGTGACCAGGAAATGGCCGCTTCCCATAGCCGGGTCCAGAACCTTGAGATTCAGGACCGCCTCGGCCGGGTCCAGTTTGAGCAATTCGGCTTTCCGTTCGGTCTTTGGCCGGCGTTGGCTTTTGAGTTCTGCGGCTTTGTCTTCAAACGCTTTGAGACGCTCCTCGGCCAGCGGCTTCAACGTCCGCTCGACAATCAGATCGACGAGTTCCTGCGGCGTGAAGAAGCTGCCGCTGTCCTTGCGGGCGTAAGGATTGGGACGGATGATAATCTTGCCGTCTTCGTCGCGGACCGGCTCGTGCTCAAGAAGGCGTTCGTAGATCGAGCCGAGTTGCTGCACCGACATGTCACGGTAGTTGACGAAGCGTCGCTCGCCGGACGTGGTGTGACTCAGGTCGTAGATGATGGGAGCGATTGCGTTGTCCGGTAGACGGGCTTCTTCCAGCAACGTCGCGGTTTCAGACGCAAACAGTCCCCCATTATAAGGCGGCAGGCCGATGGACGGATCGCCCTTATCAATAAGCCTGAAGAGCGTCATCAGGTGATCGTAATAACTGGTGGCGTGGGCGGAGAAGGTATCTTTGTCGGCCATCCTGCGTGCGACGTCGTCACGCCCCCGCTTTCGTAAGCCGTAGTCGTCGTACCGTGAGTCGTTGACCGGCAGGAGACCTCTGTCTTCGGCGTAGAGCACGAAGAGCAGCCGGTACAGGAAAATCAGGGCGGCCTCCCGTACCTCTGCGAGACTCTTCTCCGTGACGTCCGCAATCGCCTGCACCAGGTTGGGGAAGACACGCTCGAACACCACACCCGAAAGATCCTGCGCGACACGCTCCTCGTATCGACGGCCCTCTGCCAAAGCGGCTTCGAGGAACGTCATCGTAGCACCCTGTTGAGGAGTGAAGGAGTCGCGCTGAAACAACAGGTGGAAGACCCGGAGGCCGTCTTCGTTGCCGGGTTCGAGCAGTTCCGTCAGATCGGCCTCAAAGTAACCACTGGCACGGGGCCGAGCATGGTAATCATAGAGACGCCACACTCTGCCGTTAGTCAGGATGCCCCAGCGAATGCGGCCATCCGAAGCGGTATCGGCGGTTGAAAGATACCTGAGGATCTGCCCATGTGGAGTGCCGGACCTGATTTTGTCGTCCTGGGCATCCAAAACGAGACCGAAACGTTTGCTTTCCTGCACCACCAACGCGTCCCGGTAGCGACTGCCAGGCTTCCTCTTTGTGGCAGCGCGCCGCTTGTCGCCAGCGTCGGCGAAAAGCAGGTGATCGGGAATGTCTTCGTTATGATCTGCGCCCTGCTGGGGCAGGTAATCCGTCCATCCGAGCAAATCCAGGATAGGCCGGATCAAGTCCAGTTCGGTGGTTGATTCGTTGGGTGCTGCGGAACGGCTGAGGGCCTCGTAGTGTTGGGCAACGCCATCCCTGAACGCGGCAAATGCTTCAGGCTGGTCGAGAGAAGCCTTCCACTCGACCGTGGCCTTTATGCCATCGGTGAAAAAGTAGTGGGTGAATAATTGGCCGGACACGTCAGGTTCTCAGTGGCTTGTCTTTGAGGGAGGTCTTTACTCGAACGGGTTCAGTGTCTCCACACCGAGTTGGGCAAAATCACCGGTGTTGCGGGTGACGACCGTGAGTCTGTGAACCAGGGCCGTGGCCGCGATCAGGGCATCTTCCATCAAGGTGTTTGACTGCCGATGTTTGAGCCTGGCCCACACTCGAAAAACAGCCGCATCCGCGGACAAGACGTTGTAGGAAGCAAGGATCTTGCCAAGCCAGGCTTCCAGTTCTTCCGCCTTGGCGGAGTCCTGCTCACGGGTGATCTCGATACCGGCCTGGAGTTCCCCAATCGTGACCGCGGAGACGTGCAGTTCTTCGTCGGGCACACCGGTAAGCCAGTTCAGGACACCACGATCGGGACGAGGGCGACGCGTTTCCGAGATGACATTGGTGTCGAGGAGATACATCTGTTCAATCGAAACCCGTCACCGGCCGATGGGGTTGTCCGGTGCGGGGTGGTACCGGGAGGTCGGCTTGCGGTTCGGACGCGAGAAGCAATTGCTTCAAGGTGGGTTTTGCCATTTGCTCCAATCGTCGCCATTGGTTGATGGGAACCAATACCGCGGCCTCTACGCCCCGTTTCGTCACGATTTGAGGCCCTTCGGCAAGGCTGGTCTCAAGGAATTCACTAAACCGTGCCTTGGCTTCTTGTACCTGCCACGTTTTGCTCATAGACCCTCCTGATATTGAACGTTAATTCTGACTAGACATATAACCAGTTTGTATTATAAAGTCAATCTTGGTTAATATGAAATGGTTATCCAGTTGAAGAAGGAGTTACAATAATGAGCAAAACAGGCGGCAACTTTGAGTTGGTGTACGGTAGCGGCAATGTCTTTCGTGACTTCGCCGGATTACGCTACGCCTGTCCTGAGCGTTCTTCGACTTCGCTATCGCTACGCTCAGAACCGGCGCCCTCCGTTCGGTGAGCGGTCACAGCGCCCGGATCGGGCCTGGGTAGCGCGTGACGATTTCATCCGCTGTCAAAAGCGTGAGCCCTTCGATCTGGGCCTGTGCCACCAGGATGCGATCGAACGGATCCTTGTGGATTGGCGGAAGCAGATCCACCGCCACGGCATGAGTACCGGTCACGGGTAATTCCACATAACCGTTCTCCAGTAACCCTCGGCGTAGCAGTCGAGGGTCAGCACTGAACTCCTTTCGCCCCAGCCCGTTTTTGATGGCAACCTCCCAAAGTGACGCGGTACTAAAGACTAACTCGTTCTCCGGGTTTTCGATCAGCGCACGCGCATCGTCCGGCAACCGACGCGATGCACCCGCCGCCCAAAGCAAAACCTGCGTGTCGAGAAGGAAAGTCAACCGTCACCTTCGAACAAGATTCCGATCTCTTCGGAACCCATGCGGTCGAAATCCTCGGGCACGGAAATTTTCCCGGCCATGAAGCCGACCCGACGAGGGGAACCGACATCAGGCGCTTCCACGGCGACGACTTTGACGACGGGCTTGCCAGCACGCGCAATAATAAACGGTTCGCCTTTGGCAGCGGCTTCGACGAGACGGGAAAGATGAGTCTTGGCTTCGTGCATGTTGACGGTACGCATGTGAACTTAGTCTAGGCAACTTAGTTAATCACGTCAAGCTGTAGCCTATAACAGGGAAAAAACAAGCAGATCCTTCACTTCGTTCAGGATGACAACTGGGAGTTCAGAATTGTAGATGTTCAGTAATTCGTTGACACTTTTTCTTGCCTCCTCCCGTCATCCCCGACCCCGATCGGGGATCCAGGGGTTTTCTTTTTGCAGGTGTAGCCGCGCCATCTCATGGCGCTTCTTGCTCTTGGCCTCTCCAAGCCGCATGAGATGCTGCAGCTACAAAAAACAAAGACCCTGGATTCCTCCCCGACGTTCTTAATCGGGGATCAGAGGTTCCTTTATATGGTCGGGAATGACGGAAGGAGGTAGTGAAATTGTCAACGAATGACTGAACACATACAAGGATGATAATTGGGGTGTTTCCGCTACAATTTGGGCCTGGCAGTGCGTTGTCAGGGCAGCGCGGCGGTGGCGGTGAGGGAGACGAGGGGCCAGGGGTAGAGGCCGAAGAGGACGACGCCCGTGGCGGCGAGGACCAGGACGACGGTGGCGGTGGGGGATAGGGCCAAGCGCGTTTCGTTCTCCTGGTCGGGTGACGGTTCGCGCATGTACATGACCATGACGATGCGCAGGTAGTAGAAGGCGGACACCGCGGCAAAGATCAGGCCGACCACGGCCAGCCACGTCAGGCCGGCGTTGACCGCGGCCATGAACAAATAGAATTTCCCGATGAACCCGGCGGTCGGCGGGATACCCGCAAGCGAGACCATGAAAAGCAGCATCAAAAACGCCGCGCCCTTGTGACGCTTGGCCAACCCGGTGAAGTCGTCCAGGTCTTCTCCTTCATTCCCGCCTCGCCGAAGAATCGCCACGATGGAGAAGGCACCCAAGGTCATGAAGGAATAGACGGCCAAATACAACATCATGCTGGATACGCCTTTGGCCGAGACTCCAGCTTCGGTTCCGACCCATCCTGCCACGACCAATCCGATCAACGCATAGCCGGCGTGCGCAATGCTCGAGTACGCCAGCATGCGCTTCACGTTGGTCTGCACGATGGCCACCAGGTTCCCCAGGATCAAGGTCAGGATGCACACGCCCAGGATGAGTCCGCTCCAGTCCGTGTTCATACCGCCGAAGCCTTCGAGCATCACCCGGAGGAACGCCCCGAAGCTCGCGGCTTTCGACGCCACGGCCATGAACGCGGTGACCGAGGTCGGCGCGCCCTGATACACGTCCGGCGTCCACATGTGAAATGGCACGGCCGCAACCTTGAAGCCGAACCCCACGATCATCAGCATCAGGGCGATGAGGATCAGCGAATCGTCAAGCCCCCTCGCATCGACGGCCGCGGCGATTTCAACGAGGCGCGTGCTGCCCGCTACGCCAAAGATAAGCGAAATGCCGTAGAGCAGGAGGCCGGACGAGAACGCGCCCAGGATAAAATATTTGGCCGACGATTCGATGGACTTGGCTTCAAACCGCTTGAAGCCCGCCATAATATAGAGTGAGATGGACATCAACTCGATGCCCAGGTAGATCACCAGCAGGTCGGCACCGGACACCATAATCATCATGCCCGTCAGGGAGAGCAGCACGAACCCGTAGAATTCAGCCAGATCGATCCGTTCTTCCTTGAGGTACCCGATGGAAAGCAGGATGGTCATCCCGCTCACCACGTAGAGCAAGAGTTTCCAGAACGAGGCATACCCGTCCACGACCACGAGATCGCTGAACGCAAAGACCCGGTCGCCCATGCTCCCGGCGGTCACGACGAAACAGATTCCCAGCGTGGTCACGCTCATCCAGGCCAGCAGGTCTTTTTTGTTCGACGGGGTGATCGGGTCCAGGACCAGCAGGAGGCAGGCAGCGGACACGACGATCAGTTCCGGCAGAATCGTGACCAGATCTGCAAGGGGAATCATCATTGTGTTTTAGACTCCATCATTGCACCCTCACCCCGGCCCTCTCCCGTCGAAGGAGAGGGAGAAAAGACGCGCATCGCTACCTCCCTTCGCCTCTCTCCCGTCGGGGGAGAAGGGATACCTCACCTGGCGTCATAGATTGCACCCTCACCCTAGCCCTCTCCCATCGAGGGAGAGGGGATACTTTGTCCACTACCAGGACTTTCGCCTGTTTCTGCACGAGATGATCGACGCTGGCATGCATCACGTCCAGCAGGGGTTTGGGATAGAGTCCGATCCAGAACACGAAGAAGGCCAGGGGTGCCAGCGTGCCGATTTCCCGCCAGTTCATATCATGAAGTTTCGAGGTCATCTGTTGCGCCGGGGTGCCGTATATCACGCGCTGCAACATCCAGAGAATATAGGCTGCCGCAAGAATGACCCCCAAGGCCGCGGCCGTGGCGACCGCCTTGCTCCACAGGAAAGCCCCGAGCAGCACGAAAAATTCGCCCACGAAGCTGTTCATACCAGGCAGCCCCACGGAGGACAGGGCAAAAATCACAAGGAACGTGGCATAGACCGGCATGGACGCAGCGAGGCCTGAATTGTCCGAAATCTCCCGGCTGTGCGTCCGTTCGTACACGATGCCCACGCACAGGAAGAGCGCGCCGGTGGTGATGCCGTGATTGACCATTTGCAAAATCGCGCCTTCGATCCCTTGGGCGTTCAACACGAAAATACCCAGCGTGACGAATCCCATGTGGCTCACGCTGGAATACGCGATGAGTTTTTTGAGATCGGCTTGGGCAAAGGCCATGTAAGCGCCATAAATGATGGCGACGACCGACAGGAGCAGCACCACCGAGGTGAACTGCTGCGTGGCGTTCGGCAGCATGGGCAACGAGAAACGCAGGAACCCGTAAGCCCCCAGTTTCAGCAACACGCTCGCCAGCATCACGCTGCCCGCGGTCGGGGCTTCCACGTGCGCGTCCGGCAACCACGTATGGAACGGGAACATCGGCACTTTTACGGCAAACGCGGCGAAGAAGGCCCAGAACAACCAGGCTTGCAGCCAGGCCGGGTACTCGGCGTTGCTCAGCGTGAGGATATCGAACGATTCTTTCCCCGCGTAAAAATAGAGCACGATAATCGCCACGAGCAGCAGAACGCTGCCGGCCAGGGTATACAGGAAAAACTTGATGGCCGCGTACACGCGGTTGGGGCCGCCCCAAATCCCGATCAACAGGTACATGGGGATCAGCATGGTTTCCCAGAACACGTAGAACAGCACGAAATCCAACGCGACGAACACGCCGATCGTGGCGGTTTCCATCACGAGCAGGCTGATCATGAATTCCCTGACGCGCGTCTCGATCGCGGTCCAGGAAATCAGCACGCAGAGCGGCGTCAACAACGTGGTCAGAATGACCAGGGGCAGGCTGATCCCGTCCACGCCCACCGTGTAGTTGATGGAAGGCGACGCGATCCATTGGTGGGATTCCACGAACTGCATGGCAGGCGTGGATTCATCGAACAGGACCCACAACGGCAGCGAGACCAGGAACACCAGCGACGAAACGCCCAGGGCCACCCACCTGGCCAGGGTTTCCCCGACCATCAGGATTGCGGCCACGCCCAACAAAGGCAGGAAGACGACCAGGGTCAGCCATGGAAATCCACTGGAAGACACGTCGATCAGGAACCTTTCATTTATCGGGGAGCCAGGTCTTTTGCCCCCTCACCCCAACCCTCTCCCACAATGGGGAGAGGGTGTTTAAAACCCGAAGAGACGACCCGTCCAATAAAAATGGTTTTGTAAGAAGAACGGTCAATGTGAACTCGTCAATGTAATTCCCTTAAAACAGCAAATACGCGGTCAGGATGATGACTGCGCCCATGGCCATGCTGAGCGCGTAATTTTGCGTTTCGCCGGTTTGAATCAAGCGGGCCATCCAGCCCCACCAGGCAAACCCGCGGGCCACCCCGTTCACCGCGTTATCAATGATGGCCACGTCCACTTTCTTCCACATCCGCTCCGCCAGCGTGAACGTGGGATTCACGAACGCCTTGTCATAAGCCTCATCTACGTACCACTTGTTGAGTGAGCCGCGATACAACGTGTGCCACTGATTCATCAGGAGTTCGGGCAAGGCCGGCGACTTCACGTAGAAAACGTAGGCCGCGGCAATGCCGAACACGCCCGCCAACGTGGCCGCCAGCATGATACCCGTGGCCGCCGCGCCGTGGTGCTCTCCGCCTTCACTGCCTGGGAAAACCGGTTGCAGGAACTCCGGAATGCCCAGGTAGCCCGTGACAATGCTGAGCACGGCCAGCACCAACAAAGGAACGGTCACGACCGATGATTGTTCATGCACGTGATTGACGTGACGCGGGTTCACGCGGGACTCGCCCCAAAAGGTCACGAACACCAACCGGAAACTGTAGAACGCCGTCAACCCGGCGGTAAGAATCCCTGCCACGGCCAGGACCTGTCCCAGCATGCCCGCGTTCCAAGCGGATAATAACAATTCGTCCTTGCTGAAAAATCCCGCAGTCAGCGGAAATCCGGCCAGCGCCAGCGACCCGATGATGAACGTCCAATAGGTCACGGGCATTTTGTCTTTCAGCCCGCCCATGCGTTGCATGTCCTGCTCGTGATGAACGGCAAGAATGACGGACCCGCATCCCAGGAAGAGCAACGCCTTGAATGCCCCGTGCGTCAGCAGGTGATAGATCCCGGCCACGTATCCCCCCAATCCGCAGGCCATCATCATGTACCCGAGTTGGCTCAAGGTCGAATAGGCGACCACGCGCTTGATGTCGTTCTGCGTCAAGGCAATGGTCGCGCCCACGAACATGGTCAGACCACCCACGATGGCCACGACGGTCATGGCCGCGGGAGACAGATTGTACAGGGGAGCCAACCGCGCCACCATAAACACGCCCGCGGTGACCATGGTTGCAGCGTGAATCAGGGCGGAAATAGGCGTGGGGCCTTCCATGGCATCCGGCAGCCACACGTGCAACGGAACCTGCGCGGACTTGCCCACCGCGCCCACGAACAGCAGCAGGCAGATCAGGGTCATCGCAGAAACTTCCCATCCGCCGCCGAACGCGCCCAACAGATCGACCACGGCGCCGGCCTGATTCGCGGCTTCGGCGAACACCGGTTGGTACTGCAAGGTCCCGAAGACCACGAACACCAGGAGGATCCCGAGCAGGAACCCGAAATCCCCGACCCGGTTGACGATGAACGCCTTGGTGGCCGCGGCCCGCGCCGAACGGCGTTCATACCAGTGCCCGATCAGCAGATAGGAACACAGGCCCACGGCTTCCCAGAACACGAACAGTTGGACAAAGTTATCGGACATGACCAGCATCAGCATGGAGAACGTGAACAACGCGATATTCGCAAAAAATCGCGCGTAGCCCGGCTCGCCGTGCATGTACCCGATGGTGTAGACGTGCACCAATCCGCTGACGATAGTCACCAGCAGCAACATGGCCGCGGTCAATTGATCCACGTAGAGCCCAAGCCTGATGGTGAGATCGCCGGAAGCCGCCCAGGTGTACAGGGGAATTTCCAGCACGCGCCCGCCCACGACTTCGGAAAAGGCCAGGAGCGACAACAGGAAGGACAACCAGACCGCGGGCACGGCGATCAAGTGCGCACGCTCCTTGAGAACGTGCCCGGCGAAGCTGAGCACGACGAAGGCCAGGAGCGGCAGGAGCGGCAGGAGCGGGATCAGGGCATACAGCATGGTGCTACCACTTCAACAGGCGGAAATCATCGACGTTGATACTGGCGTGATGACGGTAGAGAGCAATGATGATTGCGAGGCCCACCGCCACTTCGGCGGCAGCCACGGTCAGGGCGAAAAAGACGAAGACCTGCCCGGACAGGTTGCCGAAATGGGAGGAAAAGGCCACGAAATTGATGTTCGTAGCATTGAGCATCAATTCGATGGACAGCAGGATGATAATGAGGTTCTTCCGGACCAGGACGCCGACGAGCCCGATGATGAACACCAGCCCGCTCAACACCATGTAGAATTCCACAGGCACGCTCATTGCGATTCCATGATGCCTTTCTTGGATAGAATGACTGCGCCGATCATGGCCACCAGCAGGATGAGCGAGGCGATTTCAAACGGGAACAGGTAGGTGGAATACAGGAGCTCCCCGATGGATTCCGTGTTCCCCACGGCCGCCTCTTCGCGTCCGGGTTCCGGCGTCCCGACGGTGAAGCCCCGGCTGACCGTGAGCAACACGGCTTCGGTCAGCAACGCCACCCCGAGGAACAACGCCACGGGCCCTTGCCGGTTGAACTGCTCTTCCCGTTTCACGTTCAGGAGCATGACGACGAACAGGTAGAGCACCAGGATCGCCCCGGCGTATACGATGATTTGAATGGCGGCCAGAAACTCGGCGTGCAGCGTGACATAAAGCCCTGCCACGTGAAAGAACATGACGAGCAGGGACAGCGCGCTGTAGATGGGATTACGGACGACCACGACGAGAGACGCGGCCATGACGATGACTGCGGCAAAATACAGGAAGACAAATGTGGCCACCGTTACATGTCACTCCCGTTCACAACGCCTGCGCGTCGCGCGGATAGAGAAAATTCAAAATTCCTTTTCCGGAACGTCCTTGAAGGAGACATTGAAATAGGCAACGTTGGGATGCTGAAATTCCAACCGTTTTTCCCGTTCCGGAAACGCTCGATCTCCGATTGCCAAGAGTTGTTCTTTATTCAATTGCAAATGACGTTTGTCGTACACGGCCCACTCGAATTCCTGCGACATGCCCAAGGCGTCCACCGGACAGGCCTTCACGCATAACCCGCAGAACAGGCAGCGCGTCATGTCCATGTAATATTCCTTGGAGTACCGCTTCGTGGGCTCCCCGGGCACTTCGGCGCTCACCACGCGGATTACGCGAGAGGGACAGGCTGCCTCGCACAGGTCGCACCCCACGCATTTCTCCGTTCCATCGTCGTATCGCAACAGCCCCAACATGCCCCGGTAATTCTCGGGCAGCGGTTTCTTCACGTGCGGATATTCCAGGGTGATGGGACGATACTTCAGGAAATGCTTGAGCGTCTCCTTCATGCCTAGGAGGATTTCATAAAAGATCAGCGACTGAATCCATTTTTTGAATTTCATCGACCCGGCTCCTCAGCCCTACCCATTGGGGAAGATGTAGGCAAGCAACGACGTGACCACAATGTTCCCCAGGGCAATGGGCAACAATACCTTCCACCCGAACCGCATCAACTGATCATACCGTAACCGTGGCAGCGTCGCCCGTATCCAGAAAAACAGGAACAGGAAAAAATAGACCTTCGCCGTAAACCAGAAAATCCCCGTCACCCAGGCGAACGGCCCCGGGGCCTGCAAGAACGGCAGGGGCGCGTGCCAGCCGCCAAAGAACAGGACGGTGGACATGCACGACACCAGGATCATGTTTGCATATTCCGCCATGAAGAAAAACGCGAACCGCATGCCGCTGTATTCCGTGAAGAACCCCGCGACCAGTTCGCTTTCCGCTTCCGGCAGGTCGAAGGGCAGCCGGTTGGTTTCGGCCACGGAGGCGATCAGGAAAATCACAAAGGCGATAAACTGCGGAAAGGGCAAGGGGTCAAAGGCAAACCAGTTCCAGAACCCGCCGGCCTGGGCTTCGGTGATTTCCACCAGGCTCAAACTCCCCGCCAGCAACAACACTCCGACGATCGCCAGCCCCACGTTGAGTTCATAGCTGATTAACTGGGCCGCGGACCTCAGGCCGCCCAACAACGAATATTTGCTATTGGATGCCCACCCGCCGAGAATGACCCCGTAGGCCCCGATGGACGCGAACGCCAGGATGTACAGCACGCCGATGTTGATGTCGCTGATCACGAAGGGCTTGAATTCCACTCCCATGACGTCGATCGTCCAGTTCGGCCCGAACGGGATGACCGCAAACCCGATCAGGGCCGGCACCAGCACGAGAATGGGAGCAAGACTGAACATGATCTTGTTTGCGCCCGCCGGGATAATGTCTTCCTTGAAGAACAACTTCAGCCCGTCGGCCACCGGTTGCAGGACTCCGTACGGTCCGACTTCCATCGGGCCCATCCGGTCCTGCATCCAACTGAGCACTTTCCGCTCCAACAAGGTAAGCACCGCCACGGTCAGCAGGACCACGCCCATCACGGCCCCGATTTGCGATAAGGTCAACGCCAATTTAATGCTGGTATCAAACACGGGAACACTCCTCTAATGATCCAATAATAATCTTTTGATACATTTCTCTTCTTGGTATGAAAACAACCTCACTCAGGCCATCTCTCCTGTTCCCCTCCTTTGTAAGGAGGGGTGAGGGGAGGAAAAGAGAACAGGGCCTCACGCAAAGCGACCTTGGCTTTCTGGCATTCCTGTATGCAGGTCATAGGTCATCTGAGCAAAGCCCGCGCCTTTTTTCTGACCTCATCTGCCGGGATTGGCTGCACGATCCCTTCATCAAGTTCTCTGGCTCGACAACGGGCTTCAATCAACCAATCTTTTTCTATTTTATCCGGGCGGACACGTAGGTCCGCCCCTACGGATTCATGTCTTATGTGCATGGGATCGCTCCTTACCTCACTTTGTCACCGTGACGTGAGTTGTCTTCCACACGGGGACGTGGGTCTGCGGATCAATGTTCAGCGAAAACAACGCGCGGACGGATTCATCGAAATGCTCGGGGAACCACGCCACGGCATCGGGAACGCGGTCGTTCAGTTTCACGGACACGGTGGCCTGCCCGCTATCGTTCGAGAGCCGGACGGCCTCGCCTTCGTCAATCCCCAAGTGCCGGGCCTCGCGGGAGTTGATGTGCAGCACCCCTGCTCCTTCGATTTCCATCAACCCTTTCGCGCGGGTACTGTATTTTCCGGAATGATACAGGGACTGGACCAACCGCAACGTCATCATCCCTTCCGTCACAACGGGCGACTCATCCGGCGCGTATCGTTGCTCAACGTCCTTCTTGAACCCGCTCGTCACGTATTGCGCGGCCGTATTCTCGTCGACTTTCGGTGGGGTGGAAGCCGGACCCAGCAGGCCATACCCCGGAATCACGCCTCGTATTTCCTTGAAGATCTCCTTGACTTCACCATACTCGATGGGCTGTTCCATCAACACCGACAAGGCCGAAAACATTTCCCAATCGGGCCGGCTCTCTCCCAGCGGCTCGGTCGCTTGGCGGACGGGCTGGACGTGGCCTTCAGTATTGGTGAACGTGCCGTCCTTTTCCATGGCCGAACACGCGGGAAACACCACGTGCGCCCGCTTTGCGGTTTCCGTCAAAAACAGGTCCTGGCACACCAGAAATTCCAACGCATCCAGTGCTCCGGTCACGTCGGCGTCACCCGGCAACGATTCGACCGGGTTGTCTCCCACGATGAATAACGATTTGACGTCGCCGGTCCGGGCCCGGTTCAACAACTCCGGCAACGTGGCCGACGCGCCGGCCGGGACCGCCTGCCCCCAGGTCCGCGTCAAGGTCTTTTGACTCTCTTCGTCGTGAAGGTCCGCCGGACCTGGGAAATACTCGGCCACGGCGCCCATTTCCACGGCGCCCTGATCGTTGTTCCCTTCGGCCAGGCAACCCAGGCCCGAGCCTTGCCTCCGGAGATGTCCCGTGAGGATCTGAAGATCCATAAGGTTGGTCACCAGCCCTTCGCCGCCGAGCGAACGAAGCACTTCACGGCCAACCAGCACCACGGCGCGTTCTGCCTGCGTGTACGTCCTGGCCGCCGCTTCGATATGGTCTTTCGAGAGGCCGGACCGCTCCCGGATCGCATCCCAGGAAACCTTGGCTACGTGGGTCCGGATCGTTTGCACAAACTCCGGCGCCTCACGGGTAACATCTTCATGGACGACGTTCGACTCGACCACGGCCTTCAACAGCCCCAGGATGGCCGCGCGGAACTGCCCGCTCCGCACCTCCAGATGATGCCGGGACTGCGTCGCAATATGACTCACGGTCGAGCGGACCGGAAGCAATGACTCAAGCGTGACCAGTTGTGCGCCTCCGCGCTTCACTGCCTGTTTCACGTGCAAGGCTGTAATGGGATTGGACTCATTGACGTTGGTGCCCACCAGCATGATCACGTCGGCCTGGCCTACGTCTTCGTAGCGAATCGTCCAGCGATGAGTGCCCTGTACCCGACGAAGCGCCCGCACGCCGTTGATATGCCCGTACCGCGCGCTGCTGTCGATCTGATTCGTCCCGATGACGACGCGCATAAATTTCTGGAACAGGTACAGGTCTTCGTTGGTGCAGCGCGTCGTGATGAGACCGCCAATCGCATCGGCCCCGTGTGTGGCCTTGATCGTCGTGAACCGCCGGGCCACGCGTTCCAATGCTTCTTCCCACGTGACTTCGGCAAAGGAGCCGTCGGCCCGGCGCACGAGCGGACGTTGCACGCGGTCGGGATGCATCGCGGCGTGGTAGCCGAAATAGCCGCGAACGCACAGGTCTCCGTTGTTCCGTCCGGCGCCCAAAGCCGAATTCACTTCGATCAATTGATCGTCCTTGCGCTGGACCGTCACCTGACACCCGTCCCCGCAATAGGAACAAACCGTTTCCGTTCGTTTCAGCATCCACGGGCGATAATCGTACATGGATAACCGGCTGGTGATGGCGCCGACCGGGCAGATCTGGATGCACCCGCCGCACATGTCGCATTCGAGTTCATTGCCGGACCAATGCGTGATCTGCGTGAGCGTGCCGCGGCCTTCCGCCGCCAGCGCCTGGGCGTCCATGACTTCGTCGCAATACCGCACGCACCGCATGCACGACACACAACGATTCATCTGCGTTTCGATGACCGGGCCGAGATATTGTTTCGGGAAGACTCGCTTCAGTTCCTTGAACCGGCTGACGGTGGGCGTGTACTCGTGCGAAAAATCCTGCAAGTCGCAACGGCCGCCCTGGTCGCACACCGGACAATCCAGCGGGTGATTGCCCAACAACAACTCCAACACCGATTTTCGAGCAGACTCGACGTGCGGCACCGACGACCGCACGACCATGCCTTCGGCTACGCGCGTGCTGCACGAGGTTTGGAGTTTCGGAATTTTTTCGATTTCCACCAGGCACATCCGGCAGTTCGCGTCCGGCGCCAACTTCGGATGGTAACAAAAGTGAGGGACCATGATGCCCACCTGCCGGGCCGCTTCAATCACAAGCGTCCCTTCCGGCACCTGCGTACGGATGCCGTCGATGGTAATCGTCAGCATGTTTGGGGTATTCGACATGGTTAATTATTGCCGTATGCGTTTAGCCAAACCGTCGGATTACGCTTCGCTAATCCGACCTACTGGCTTACCGTATGAGTTCAGTCATTCGTTGATCATTCCCCCTCACCCCAACCCTCTCCCGCCAGGGGAGAGGGAGTTCCGGTTCCCCTCCTTTGCTTGTCCTGAGCGTAGCGAAGGATCAGGAGGAATGAGGGGAGGTAGAGCGAGCATTTACAGCTACGCCAAGCTCAGGACCGGGATTTCTTTCCGGCTCCCCTTGAGCGCCTCAGCCTCCTCGATGAGGACCTCATATTCATTCCGCCAATATTTCAACGTGCTCTGCACCGGGGCGATTTCCGCGTCGCCGAACGCACAGACCGTCCTGCCGCCGATATTCTCGCAAATTTCCGTGAGCGTCCGTAAATCTTCCGGGCGTCCCTGTTTGTTCAGGATCCGTTGAAGGATCTGGACGATCCACGAACTGCCTTCCCGGCAAGGCGTACATTTCCCGCATGACTCGTGATAGAAAAATTCCATCAGGCGAAGGGCCGCCCACACCATGCTCGTGCCTTCTTCCATCACGGTGATCCCGCCGGACCCGGACATCGAACCGGCCATAGCCACCGATTCGAAATCCATTTGCACGTCCACGTGGTCCGGGGTCAAAAACGGCGCCGAGGCTCCGCCTGGAATGAACGCCTTGAGCGGCTTGTCCGACCGCATCCCCCCGCCCAGTTCAAAAATCAAATCCCGGAACGTCGCGTTCACGGGCAATTCATAATTCCCCGGGCGTTTCACGTGGCCGCTCAAACAAAACACCCTGGTTCCGGTGCTCTTGGGCGGGACGCCGATGGAGGCGAACCATTCGGCTCCCCGATTCACGATGTGCGGGACGTTCGCTAGCGTCTCCACGTTATTGACGACCGTGGGTTTCTGATAGAGGCCGTGCGTGGCCGGGAACGGCGGCTTGGTCCGGGGTTTTCCCCGTTTGCCTTCCAGCGATTCGAGCAGCGCGGTTTCCTCGCCACAGATATAAGCGCCTGCCCCCGCGTGTACGGTGACGTGTACGGTGATCCCGCTGCCGTAAATATCGGAACCCAGGTGCCCGGCCCGGTAAGCATCGGCAATGGCCCGCTCCAGGATCTTCGCCGCCATCCGGAATTCGCCCCTTATATAAATGTAGGCGGTTTGCGCGCCAATGGCGTAACAGGAAATGGCAATACCTTCGAGAACCTGGTGGGGGTCCCGCTCCATCAATTGACGGTCTTTGAACGTGCCGGGCTCACTTTCATCGGCGTTGCAGCACAGGTATCTGGGACCCGGATGATCCTTGGGAATGAACCCCCATTTGACGCCGGTCGGGAACCCTGCCCCACCACGGCCGCGCAGGCCGGATTTTTTCACCATCTCGATAAGGTCATTGGGCGGCACCTTCCCCAGGACGGCTTTCAACGCCTTGTACCCGCCGGCCCCTTCATAGTCGGCCAGGGACCCGGTGTAGCCGGGCCGCTCCATGTTGGTCAGGAGAATCTTCTCGAAAGTCTTCACGACAATACGACGCCCTCGTTCCGTTCGGGCACCAGAAAGGGACCACTTTTTAATGAACAGTCTCCGGTTTCCCGCAAGTCCTTGAGAATCTGCCCGACTTTTGCTTCCGTAAGCCGCTCGTAATAGTCGTCGTTGATTTGCATCATTGGCCCGGTTCCGCACGACCCCAAACATTCCACCGCGCTGAGGGTAAACAGCTTGTCCCCGGTGGTCTGACCCAAGCCGACCCCCAAGTGCTTGCGCAACCATTCGATCAGGGGATCGGCCCCGACCAGCGCACACATCAATGACCGGCACACCTGAACGTGGAACTTCCCGATGGGCTTGAGGTTGAGCATGGTATAAAACGTCGCCGTTTCAAATACCTGGGGCGGGGTCAGGTCCAGAATCCCGGCAATCTCCCTGATCGCGGCCTGGCTCACGTACCCTTCTTCCTTCTGCGCCAGGTTCAACAACGGCAGCATGGCCGAACGCCTCACCGGATACCGGCTCAGGATGTCGTTCACGGTGTCTTGATGCTTATCGAAGATCATGGTGGCTACGTATCAAAAATCGTTGGCAATTCCCCCCCCCTCACCCGCCAGGGGAGAGGGAGTCTCATGGTTCCCCGCCTTTGTAAGGAGGGGCGAGGGGAGGTAGAGGGTTTCTCTGGTAAGGGCGACCGGCCGGTCGCCCCTACACTCAATCTTCAATTCCCCTTCACCGGTCGCACTCGCCCATGACGATGTCATAGGTGCCGAAGATCGTGATAATATCAGAAATCAGATAGCCTCGTGCCATAAAATCAAACGCGCCCATGTGCACAAACGACGGCGAGCGGATTTTCATCCGATACGGCCTCGGACTCCCGTCGCTGATCAGGAAGAATCCCAGCTCGCCCTTGGGCACCTCGGTTGCGCAATACGTTTCCCCTTTCGGCGGTTTGAACCCCTGCGTAAAGATGATGAAATGATGGATCAGGCTTTCCATATCCCGCATGACGTTGGGTTTGGCCGGGGGAATGACCTGCGGCATATCCGCCATGATGGGGCCTTCCGGCAACTGGTCCAGGCATTGCTCGATGATGCGCGCGCTTTGCTTCATTTCCTCGACGCGAATCCAATACCGGTCATAGGTGTCGCCGCCCTTGCCGACCGGCACGTCCCATTCCACCCGGTCGTACACGCCGTAGGGCTCGGTTTTCCGCACGTCATAGGCCACACCCGACCCGCGCAGCGTCGGCCCGGTCAGCCCGAAGTTGATCGCGTCTTCCGCGGAAATGACCGCCACGTTTTTGGTCCTGGCCACCCAGATCCGGTTCCGTTGCAGTAACGTGTCATATTCCTGCACGTGTTCGGGAAAGGTCTTCAAAAATTCGCGCAGGCGGTCAACCAACGCCGGCGTGAGATCGCCGTCCACTCCCCCGATTCGAAAATAATTCAGCGTCAGGCGCGCGCCGCAGAGTTGCTCGAAAAAGTCGAGCAGGACTTCCCGTTCGCGGAACGTCCAGAAGAACACCGTCATGGCTCCAATATCCAGGGCCTGCGTACCCAACCAGAAGAGATGGCCGACAATCCGCTGGACCTCGGCCACGATCGTCCGGATGTATTCGGCCCGCTCCGGGATCGTGACGCCCACCAGTTTTTCCACGGCACGCACGTAGGCGTAATTGTTCGTCATGGCGCACACGTAATCCAGGCGATCCGTATGCGGAACGACCTGCATGTAATGGAGCCCTTCCGCAAGCTTCTCCACGCCGCGATGCAAATACCCCATGTCGGGAACGGCCTTGGCGACTCGCTCACCGTCCAGTTCCAACACGACCCGCAACACGCCGTGCGTGCTGGGATGCTGCGGTCCCATGTTCAGCAAGAGTTCGGTCGTGCGCTTGGCGGATTCAGTTTTATCACCAGCCAGAAAGACGTGCCGCTGATCCTGCGGGATTTCGCGTTCGGTCCATTCGCTCTCCGGCTCATCCAAACGGGGAATAAAATCAAAGGTACTTCTCCACCCCTTGCCCTCGGTGGGAAAATCCTTCCGGAGCGGATGCCCCTCCTCGTAATCTTCAGGCAACAAAATCCTGCGCAGGTCCGGGTGTCCGTCAAACCTGATCCCCATCAGATCATAGACCTCGCGCTCCAGGAAATTCGCGCCTTTCCAAATGGCCGTCACGGACCCAATGGCGGGATTGTCTTCCGGTAACCGGGCCTTCAAACGAATCCTGGTGTGATGCGGAAGGGAGAGAACGTGATAGATGACCTCGAAGCGTTCCAGGTCATCGGGATAGTCGGCCGAGCAAATATCGGTAATATGATCGAAGGCCATCCCGGGATCATCGTGGAGGAACCGCGCCACGTCCACGAGATCCTGCGCCCGCACATGGGCAGACAGATCTCCCCTCTGCGGGTCTTCGCGCACGGACAGCACGGCCTCAGGAAAACGCTCGTGCAGGGTTTCAAGAACTCGATGCATAGCTATAAACCCTGGATTCCTGCTTCCGCAGGAATGACGGATTGG
>VYFB01000126.1 GCA_009842645.1 Nitrospira sp. SB0677_bin_15
CTTCTCCCCCCGATTAGATCCCCGATTAAAAACGTCGGGGACAGGCGTCGAGGACAGGCTTACAAAGGAGGGGAGGAAAAATCGGATGCTCCTCCCGCATAGGGAGCGGGATCTCGGAGACCGGCATCCTCAAACCCTTTCAATCGGATCAGGCAACTGTCACATTGCCCACAGGCCGAACCATCCTCATGAGGATCATAACAACTGTGCGTCAACTCAAAGGGCACGCCCAAAGCCGAGCCTTGTTGAATGATCTGGGTTTTACTCGAAAACAAGAGCGGGGCTTTTATCTGAACCACGTCGCCATGAGTGCCTTTTTTCGTACCAAGCTTAGCGACCCGTTCAAATGCGCGTAAAAATTCGGGGCGACAATCCGGATATCCGGAATAATCCAACACGTTCGCTCCGATGAAAATACAAGAAGCATCGACGACCTCCGCGTATGCTAATGCCAACGACAAAAATACCGTATTGCGTGCCGGAACATACGTGGATGGAATGCCCGTCTGTCGTTCATGGTTCGACCGATTTTTGGGGACGTCTCCGGAGCCGACCAAAGCCGAACCGCCGAATTCATGCAAGTCGAAACGAAAAATTTTATGTTCCACGGCCGCAAGCCACGCTGCAATTTCTCGTGCCCTTTGAATTTCAACGTGATGACGCTGTCCATACTCGATTGTGAGCAAATACAGGGCGTACCCATCATGACGAGCCATGGCGGCTGCCACAGTTGAGTCAAGCCCTCCGCTGGCCAGTACGACGGCTTTCATCGCCACCCGATAAGATCGTACGCATTCATGGATTCTGTGGTCATTTCCCTCTTTTGACTCTACCCCACCCGCATTCCCTCTTCGGAAATGCGCCCACTTACAAAGGGGAGAAACAAGATTGGCATGCCTTTCTCTTCCCCTCCTTTGCCTGTCCTGAGCGTAGTCGAAGGATAAGGAGGGGTAAGGGGAGGTAGAGACATGGGCTAAAGATCGATTCCAACGAGAAACAGGAAAAACGCAGAAAAAAGGCGGGGGTCAGGAGTAAGTGCTGGTCGGGTCAGATCCGTTGTTCTCCGCGTTCAATTTTTTCAAGCAGTTCGAGTTTTTCCTTGCATTCGACGCAAAGCCTGGCGAAAGGCATGACAGCCAATCGTTTTTCACTGATTTCCGTGCCGCACTCGACGCAAATACCATATGTTCCTTCTTCCAGGCTCACCAACGCTTCATCGATCATTTGCCGTTCCCGGTTCCGTTTTTCCTGAAGGGAAATACCCATTTCACGTTCCAGATCCAGCAAGGCCTGATCGCCGCTGTCCATGGCCGACTCAAACCGCCGTTGTTGTTCTTCCGTCAATGATTGCCCTAGCTGGCTTTGAATTTCCTTCATGAGCTGGACTCGCTTTTCCAGCATAATTTTCCGTAACGTCGTCGATCGTGAAGAAGGCAGTCGTTTGGAAGTTTTCCCCGTCGCCGCAGTTTCCTTTTTCACGGTTTTCCGTTCACTGTCCTTACTCTTGACCGAAGAGGCCGTGGCTTTGCGTTTGACCGAAGGAGACGCAGCCTTGGCAGCCACTTTCATCGTTTTGCCCTTGGAAGAGGCCGCTGACTTCGTCTTGGACGTTTTGGATAAAGGCCTGGCGACCGCATTCGGAGTCTTCTTCACCGATTTCCCTGCCATATCCGGTCTCCTTTTCTCGCGCAACCGCAATAGGTGACTTCTCGCTCAGGACAACGTCAAACAACGATCCTCACCGGTTCACGACGCCGAAGCTGCAAAAGATAGCAGTTCAGTCATAAGTCATCAAGGAATGAATCGAGCACCCTTCAATTTTTTGACGTCCCTGCAAAAACCTCAATTCAATCATAAACGCACATCCGACAATTTCTGCGCCCAATTTCCGCAATAAATCCACCGTTGCAGCCGCAGTCCCACCGGTAGCCAGAAGATCATCGACTACTAGCACCCGTTCTTCCATCGCCACGGCGTCGCGATGGATCGCCAACGAACTTGCCCCGTATTCCAGGTTGTACTTCACCTCAAACACGTCAGCGGGAAGCTTGCCGGCTTTGCGGACCGGCACAAATCCCGTGCCCAAGTTGTACGCCAACGGCGCCCCCAGGATAAAACCGCGAGATTCAATCCCAACGATTTTGCTGATCTTCTCATTCCGGTAGTGAGCAGTGAAATCCTCAATGACCGCTTGATAGCCTTGGGAGTCCTTCAACAACGTCGTGATGTCGTAAAACACAATGCCGGGTTTAGGAAAATCCGGGATCTCACGAATCAATGATTTGTAATCCATATCGATCAATCCTTTCCGGCCAGGCTCTCAAAAGAAACCGTTTCAGCCACTGCCGGTAAAAATAATAAAATCGGATGAACCCTGGCTACCCGGGTCGATCCATTCCACTTCAATATCCTGAACGCGCGCTAAAGACGGGCCACGTTTCACGGCCTGAATAAATGCATCGACGAGAACGGCAGTGCCTTGAACTTCCGTTTCTATTCGACCATCGGGTAAGTTCCTGACCCACCCACTCAACCCATGCCTGATCGCCTGAGACTGAAGAAACACCCGAAACCCAACGCCTTGCACGCGACCTTGGGCCACAACGTGAGCCCGAACGGGTTTTTCTTCGACTTCTCGATCCATGATCTTACGGCACCTCTGATTTAATGCACTATCGGGCGCATGGCTGCGATTAGCGAAGTGTCATCCGACAGCCCCTCACCCCGGCCCTCTCCCACAAGGAGAGAGGGAGTTAAGGTCTCCACCTCCCCTGCCCCCCTCGACTTCTCTTCCTTCGACTTTGCTCAGGACAGACAGGACAGGCAAAGGAGGGACATGAAAGAGCCCCCCTCGCCCCTTGCGGGAGAGGGCTGGGGTGAAGGGGAATTGTCATCAAATTAGTGAACATTTACACCAACGCGCGATCCCACAGATACGCACTCAACTGTGCAGACGTCTGTTCCGCGCCGCGGATACAATCCGGAATCCCTATGCCGTCATAGGCTTCTCCCGTCACGTACAATCCGGGCCGCCGGGCAACACGTTCACGAATGTGCCTCACACGTTCACGATGCCCCAGGATATATTGAGGCATGGCCCGAGGCCAACGATACATTTCCACGTGGAGAGGCTGGCTTTGAATGCCAGCTATTGTTTCCAGCTCACGGCAGGCTCGTCCCGTCAATTCCGAATCATTCAAGTCCAGCAAATCCTCCCGTCCTCGCCTGCCCAAATAGCAACGAACCAGACATTGACCCGCAGGCGCGCGTTCCGCCCACTTCATCGACGACCACGTCGCGGCAATCAACGAACGATTCTCAACGCGCGGAACGACAAACCCGTACCCTCGAATCAAACCTTTGACTTCCGGCTCGGGAAAGACCATTGAGATCGTCATTGTCGAGGCATAGGGAATTTGATCCAAAAACGTCGAGGCCTCATCGTCGAAAGGGCGGAGGAGGTTCGCGGACACGTATGCCGGCGTGGCAAGGATCACGGCCTCCGCCTCCAGGACGTCTCCCCCTTCCAACTCCAGTCGATACGGCGGCTCCGCCTGCGAACCGGGTACGTGCATAGCCCGCACGTTCATCCCTCGACGAAGGGACACTCCAGCCCCGGACAATCTCTCCGTCAGGCTCGCTATCAAATCACCCAGCCCACCCCGTAAGGTCGTGAACAGGGTACGGGGTTTTACCTCAGGCTTGTGCGAAGGCCGGGACTGCCGCGTCGTCAACGTGCCTTTGATCAGACTGCCGTACTTGCGCTCCAATTCAACGAGATGGGGAAAAGTCGCGTCCACGCTCAACTCATTTGCGTCACCGGCGTAAATCCCCGAAACCAACGGTTCAAGCAGGTGATCAAAGGCCTCGGACCCCAGGCGCCGGCTAAAAAATTCCGCCAAGGTTTCTTCATCCTTCGTGCGAGCCCGGCGAGGGACAACCCAATCGGCCCCCATGCGCACGATACCGGCCCAGGAAAGGACCCCGCTGCGAAACAAGGGAGCAATCTTCATCGGAACCATGGATATCAGACCCTGCGGGAATTGACGCAAGCGGCCTTTCGAATAGATAAACGTTTGCGCGTTCTCTTGCTTGGTGTTGATCAGTTGCGAAGAGATCCCCAGTTTTTCACAGAGGGCCAGGGCCGCCGGTTTCGTCGTCAGAAACGAATCGGGGCCTCCTTCCATGATCACGCCGCCTCGACGATTCGTGAGAATTTTCCCGCCAAGATAATCCTGCCCTTCCACGACCGTACATTGAAACGGCACATCCCTGCTTTTTGCTTGTTCCGACAGGGCAAATGCCACAGAAAGCCCCGAAATCCCTCCGCCGACAATTACCACTCGTTTGGGAGTCGCCATCATAAGGAACCTCTGCTTTACTGCACTATCGGGCGCATGGCTGCGTTGTGTCCTCGCT
>VYFB01000127.1 GCA_009842645.1 Nitrospira sp. SB0677_bin_15
AACATCTCCGGATTCCCGCGCCGGTTAGGAATTGTCTATGCGCACTCTTTCGTTGCCAATTTCCGCTTTTTCTTTCCCCTCCTTTTACAGGCAGGAAGGGCGAAGGGGAGGAACAGACCGCTCAGGCTAGCCATTCTGTCAACGCCTGTCCTGACCCTTCGACTTCAGGCGCGGGGCGCCTTACGCTCAGGGCGAACGGGAACGTGAAGTGGAAGGGAATCAGTGAACACATACAATCCCCGTGAATGCACCATTTTCATTGATTACGGAGACGATACCGTCAGAGGGGCTTTTGAGAGAACTGTAGACACCGTTCCCAGGTGATAGTTGTGACACGTGAGACACGTGTCTTCCACCCGATCCGACGTATGACACGTCGTACACACGGTTTTCTTCATGGCTCGGAAGCTGCTTGTAAACGTCAATGGATCGGCATCCTTGAACGATGCCATGACCTCGGCTTCAGGATTAAGCGTATGACACGTGAGACAGCCTTTATCGTCCAGCAAACTGAAATGGACCTTATGGGCAAAGCGCGTCGCCTTCCGTTCATGGGGAACCGGACGCGCGGCAGACCAATGAATCCGTTTCCGTTGACCGACCTGCGCATCAACACTGTGACACTTCATGCACAGCCCGGGGGCTTTGGGATTTGCCAAGGTTGTGAAAATCGCCTCGGCTGAACGCCCATGTTGTGTTTCCGGTGATCGAGCGGTGAGATCCAGCCACGCACACAGAAACGGATCGGCGTGCCCGGTCGGACGATAGAGTAAGACAAAATCCGAATCCTGACGATATCAGCCCCCGATCATCATCCTCTTTTCGCGTTCCCGATCCATGCGGGTCTCCTGTTCACCTTCATAATCTTCAAGCCGGACCAACGTCTCTCCGGCTTCTGAACCGGACAACTCCATCGCTAAATGGGGCAACCATTGTTGCTGTGCGGCATGAATAACCTCAGCCGGCAATTGACCAACCAGATCCGCAAATTTCCGGGTATCGAGGTCCGTTGTCGCCTGAAGCCGATTCACAATCTCCTGTTGCCCTCTCATAACCAAGTTGTAAACCAATCTCTTCACGGCCCAGACTATCCTGCCCACGGCTGCGATTTCTTCATCCGTGGCATCCGACAGATCCGTGAAATCGTCAAACCCGGACAGGATGGCCAGATCTTCGGCCAAGGCAGGATCTGTTCCCAGCAACAACTCCATGAAAGGCGTGAGCCCGTCTTCGACATTGGCATCGGCTGGCCATTCGCCAACGGAAACGCCATGCTCTTGCAGCGTCTCCAGGTCCAACCCCGGTAACCGCAAAAACGCAAAACCTTTTGCCCCCGACCGGCCGACCCCCTCAATCTGCTCTGCGTGACAACTTGCGCAGACGTTCTTAAACGTTCCCGTTCGCATGGTTTGACCGTCGTCATCAGGTCCATGGCAGGCGACACACGTTGTCGGCGCGTCTTTCTCGAATTTGCCATGAAAATGTTTCCCGATATGGGAAGTATGATCAAAGGCTATCCGTGTACGCCGCTTGTAAGGATAGCCCGAAAACGACGGGTGACCGTCCGCCAAACCCGAGAATACTTTCGCATGACAGGTCTGGCATTGTGGCCCGTCCATCGCAGTCAGATTGAAATTTTTCCCTCGATGCTCTCTGTGACACGTTGGGCACGCCAATGGCTCTCCTTTCGTTGGCATCACGCCCGGCACCCACGATGCAACTTCCAGGAAAAACGGCACGTCAGTGGACACAGACGTCCGGATCAGACGTTCCGTGACGGCAGCCAATTCTTTCGTTGGACGACCGTGCGCCTCGAATGCCCGTTCCCCAAGATTATGACACCTCAGACACAGCTTGCCGGTCTCCTCTCTCGTTCCCGATGCACCCAGCACAGAAACCCAGCCCGCAAGGCTTCCATGCGCGGCAGAATGACAGTCCGTACACGTTCCGGCAGAGGCGCCATGTCCAACCGTGAGTTCTCCGGGAGAGAAGAAGGCCGATTCTTGCAGGCCCGAGAGAAAGAGAAGCGAGAGGCCAATCGTGACCATGGAGAGCCAAAACGTCATCCTGCGTCGCACGGCCAGGAGACTGGGAATCGGCTGGCACCTGGGAACGGCATTGCAACAGGTTCCGTCAGGTAAGGGACCGTCCTCACATGGTCCGCCTGCGATTCGAGAACAATGCCATTGCGTTCCTTCTTGCACCGGGACGCATTCCATTGTCACCCGGCATCGTCCATTCTCGTCGGGACCGATCGAACAGTCCGGCCCTTCCGTCGTTCGCCCACACACCCAGTTCCGGTCTGGCCAGGCAACCTGCTTCTCATGAACTCCATCGTTCTGCAAACGCACGGGCTATTCGACTCCCGTTGTATAAGCCGATACGACGATCGCGTGAACCAACGAGAAAATCAGAAGGCAATAGGCCACGGGGACGTGAATGAACAACCAGTATTTGAGCGTTCCCCGGAGTGTTTGCTGATAATCAAGGTCATCCCTGGCGTGAATCAACACTCGCAACTCTTCTGCTTTTTCCCGTTCTTTCTCTCCCAAGTCGTGACTCAAAGACTCAAGATCGGTGAGAAGTCCGCGACGGGAACGGGGGGAGTCCAAGAAACGTCCCCAACGGTTCCGTGGTTCGTCGAGAAAAGCGGCCAGTTGGCGATCATAGAAATCCGCCAGAATTGTCGAATGGTCTTCTGAAACGGCACGCTCAACGATGGCTTCAATTTTCTCGCGAAGACGCTCTCGCATAATGGGGATTCGCTCAAGACTCACCTCTTCTCCACCCGTTACGAGTCGCCGGGACGCCACTGTCAACAACGTGAGCCCCACAAACCCGCTGACGGCACCTGCCGCATACAACAACGTCAGCGTCACTTCAAAGAGACCGTTGGGAACACGCAGCCCGATATGCACAACAAACAGTGCAAGAGTCAGTAGACCTGCAGACACGTGAAACTGGAACCAACCGACGGACGCTCCCCACGATACAAAAGAGAGTCGATTGCGAAGATTGTACATAACCAGCGCAAGGATGCAGACAAAGAGGAGCCATCCCGAGAGAAACGTGATCCGGTAGGGTGAAACGACGGATGCCGCGTACAGGCCGGCAAGGAGAAGGATAAGCACAATCCAGGTCGTGATGGCGACCCAATACCGTGACACCAACGTCATCGCCAGTTCAGCCGACCGACACGGGGCAGAAGATCGTGCCTGGTCACCCGTTCGGGTGGCCCTCCGGGTTTGCCTTTGTATTGCCCTGCCTTTGGAATGATTTGATCCAAAGCACTCAATTGGCTGCCGTCACGGGTACCGGCAAGTTTTTGATTCACCGCGGCAATCCTGCCGGCGGCGGCCAAGACAACTTCCTTGCGAATCTTCCGGCCGATGCCCTTGATGATTTTCAGGATTACCCTGACTTCCGAAATATCAATCAACGCAGCAATTGTTTGAACGTTGCCCGCGGCACGTTGGACGCGCTTCATCGTCTCGGTTGCATACTTCCCTTTTTTCGTCACCTTGGCAAGGGCACGGAGACCATACTCCAGATCGAGAGCTTTTCCCACAACGTAGAGCAGCCGTTTACGCTCCGGGGACACTTCTTCATTCTTTTTCCCTTCAGAACGGAGAAACTTGTGGCGAACTTCACCCAGCGACCACGACACCAGTTCAAAGTCGCCATTCCCGGGTCCATGTCCTCCGACGTTCACCAATTTTTCATCGGACACGACGTGACATTGATAACAGTTTGCCGCAAGACGATACAGATTCCTGGGACGAATCATGCCGGCGTCCCTGATTGCGGCAAGACGCCTGGCCTTATGCTTGGGCGTCTCCTGTTCACGGGTCACGTTCTTTCCGCCGTAATCACCATGAACCTTGAGCCAATCCTTTGCCGGACCATGGCAGGACTCGCAGGAGATGCCGGCAATGGCTTTCACCTTGTTCTTTCTATAGCCTGACGTGAAATGACAGGTCACACAGGCTTCGGCCTTTTTCACGCGTCTGATTCCCATGTTGCCGGCAATTTCCCGTGCGCGTTTCTTGCGCGTGAGCACGTTAAAGGTTGTGGAATGCCTGGTTTCTCGCCAGACGTGCACTTCCGCTTTGTGACATTCACCACATTCTTCAGGTCCCACAATGTTCAAAAGATTGTTCCCTGAAAGCTCTTTGGCCTCAAGCACACCACTGGAGAACACCATAAATCCCAGGAATACACTGACCCATAACGGAACAAGTCGAATCACGGCGTTGACAATCTCCTTTTTTCCCTTCCCCTTCCCTTCCTTTGTAAAAGAACCCCCTCAATCCCCCTTGTCAGGGTGACGTCAGAGCCTCTCTTGCCCCCTGAGAAGGGGGAACAG
>VYFB01000153.1 GCA_009842645.1 Nitrospira sp. SB0677_bin_15
TGAGCGAGGACACAACGCAGCCATGCGCCCGATGGTGCACTTAATCAGAGGTTCCGCAACATCTCCGGATTCCCGCGCCGGTTAGGAATTGTCTATGCGCACTCTTTCGTTGACAGGAATTTTGAGCGTCGGCTATCGTACCGCATGCCTGCAGTAAATGACACGCCTTCTTCAAGGGCCTTTCCGGTTCCTGAGATCATCCCGATCTTTCCGCTTCCCAACGTCGTCCTGTTTCCGGACACCTATTTGCCCCTGCATATTTTCGAGCCACGCTATCGGGAAATGGTGACCGATGCCAGCCGTGAAGGCTCCTGCATCGGGATGGCATTGTTCAAACAGGGATGGGAGAGTCAGTATTACGGTAATCCCCCGATCTTTTCCCTGGGATGCGTGGGTCGCATGACCCATATCGAGCCGCTACAGGATGGACGGTCAAACCTGATCCTGCAAGGCTTGTATCGTTATACGATTCAAGAGGAGTATTTTGACGCCCGGTATCGCAAGGCCAAAATCACGCTGGGACCAAGTGAGCCGTTTCAAACGATTGCCGAGGAGCCTGTCCTGAGCAGAGTCGAAGGATCCGTACGCGCCACCCTCACCGCGTTGGCGACGCGTTATCTTCAATCCCGGAAAGCCGATAAACTCTGCGAGCTTGTGACCGATGAAGCCATGACGGATCGCATCCTTGTCAACGGGCTCTCCTCGTGCCTGGACTTGACGCCGCTGGAAAAACAGTTCCTGCTCGAAGCCGAAAGCCTGCACCGACAAACCCGCCGCTTGATCGACTTCCTGAAGTTCAAACTCGACGGTGAAACTCAATTGTCAGGGTGGGGATGATGGACCCAGCCGTGGTGATCGACGTCGCACGCTTGGGGAAAACCTTCGGTCCGGTAACGGCCGTTGAGGACCTGTCGTTCACGGTGCATGCCGGTGAAATCTTCGGACTTCTGGGCCCCAACGGCGCCGGGAAAAGCACGGCCCTGCGGATGTTGATCACCGTGCTGCCCCCGTCCACCGGCACGGCGACGGTGCTGGGACACGACATCGTCAGGGAGGCGGATACCGTCAGGAGCCTGATCGGTTACGTGCCGCAGGAACGCGCCGTCGACCGGTTTCTCACCGGTCGTGAACATCTCGAACTGTTGGGGGGACTCTACCATCTTTCCCGGACGGAAACGAACGCGCGGATCGACGAACTGTTGAAACTCGTCAATCTCGAAGAGCACGCGGACCGCGTGGCCAAGACCTATTCCGGGGGCATGAAACGCAAATTGGATATTGCCTGCGGGTTACTCCCCAATCCCAAGATCGTGTTTTTGGATGAACCGACCCTGGGGCTGGACGTCCAAAGCCGGCTCAAGATATGGGACTACATCCGGCAACTCCGTGAGAACGGCATCACCATCGTCATGACGACCAATTACCTGGAAGAAGCCGATCAACTGTGCGATCGACTGGCGATTATCGACGGCGGGACCATTCGGGTCATCGGGTCGCCCCTGGAATTGAAGACCGGGCTGGGGGGCGACAGCCTCTCGGTGACGATCAAGGAACATGAAGCGGATACATTGCCTCGCCTGCGTGAAGGGGTCATGGCTTTACCCCTGGTCCGGGACGTGCGTCTCAACCCCACCGGGCTGGATATTCTCGTGGAATCCCCGGAAAAATCCCTGCCCGCGGTGATCGAAGTGGCCCAACGCCTCGATTGCAGCCTGGATGGGATCGAATACCATCGCCCCCGGCTCGATGACGTGTTCATCGCCCACACAGGGCACGGCTTACGAGGCGGAACCCCGGACGCGACGGAAGAGGAATAGAGCAGATATCGCAGTAGATGTCATTTTTGTATGTATTCAGTTATTCATTGTTCCCTCACCCCTCCTTTGTAAGGAGGGGTGAGGGGAGGTAGAGCCGGAGGGGGCAGGCTGCATGTGGTGATCTGTACCCTTTGGATATGCGACTCTACCCCACCTAGCCTCCCCTTACAAAGGGGAGGGAAGAAATTTCGTCGTTTCAAGAAAGCTTGCTGATGACCTTTCAACACTACAGACAGGAAGTACTCGCCCTGACGATGCGGTGGGTGCGCCGGCTCAGCCGGGAGAAGTTCAGCATGCTGTTCACCCTGGTCCAGCCCATGCTGTTCTGGCTGATCTTTTTCGGCAGCCTCTTTCAGCACGCCGCCAACATCCAAGTCCTGCAAGCCCCGAACTACATGAGTTTCCTGGCGGGCGGGGTCGTCGTCATGACGGTCCTCAACAACGGGCTGGCCGGCGGCGTTGACCTGTTGTTCGACAAAGAGAACGGATTCCTGGAACGCATGATGTCCACGCCCATTCACCGGTCATCCGTGATCCTGAGCCGGTATCTCTTCGTGATGGCCATTACCGGCATGCAGATCCTGGTCATTCTGAGCATCGCGTTCGTCTTCGGCGTGCGCCTCGAAACCGGCCTGCCGGGCATCGCCGTGATCCTGGTAATCGGGATGCTGTTCGGCGTGGGATTGACCGCCATCTCCATGGCCCTGGCGTTTTCCGTCAAAAGCCACGGAGATTTCTTTTCCATGCTGGGTTTTCTGTCCCTACCCATGATTTTTCTCAGTTCGGCACTCGTGCCCCTGTCAGCCATGCCGGGATGGATGCAGGTGGTCGCCATGGTCAATCCGATGACCTGGGTCATCGACGCCGTCCGCCCGCTCATCATTACGGGATGGGACGCGGCCATTCCCCAGGTCGGCATGGCGTTCGTGATCCTGGCCATCTTCGACGCCGTGTGCCTGTACGGCGGGGCGAAAGCTTTCCGCCGGGCAATCGGGTAGGGTTCGTGGCGCCGGCTTCCGCGCGATGAAGAACGCGCCTTCATCTCATCTTACCAATCAACGGGGACAAGCCAATGTTACCATGGCCTTGGCCCTGATCATCCTGATCGTCGGCGGGATCTGGATCTGGAACCATCTGGACTTCGACACTCAGGACTTTATCGTCGATGAAGTCGTCCCCATCCTGTTTCTGGTCGTCGCACTCACACTCATCACGTGGGTAAACGTGCGCAAGGTCAAACGTGCCAAAAACAAAAAAAACCGGCGAGACGGGCTCCTCAAACAATTTTCCAACGAAAAGGCGCCACGCAAACGGTTTGATCTCGCGAGCCAACTGATCGAACTGAATGAATTTCAACTGGAAGGACTGGAACGTGTCGCCGCAGACATGGCCGAGGTGTTCCTGTATACGTTCAAACGATCCTTGGGCGACAAACAGCACCGTTTCCGGGGCATGGCGGCCAGTTACCTGGGCGTCGTGCAGCACCGGGAAAGCATTCCCCTGTTGATCAAGGCGTTGGAAGACGACCACGCGTACGTGCGGGGCTGCGCAGCATTGGCCTTGGGACGCATGCGCGCCACGGAAGCCAAAACCAAATTGGAATATACGATGAAGGAGGACTGGGATCAGACCGTGCGGAGCCGGTCCAGGGAAGCAGTCGAACGAATGTCCTGAGGAACCCTCTGCTTTATTGTGCTATCGGGCGCAGGACTGCGTTGTGTCCTCGCTCAACCCTCGCCTATCTCTCTTGATAAGCCTTGGATTTCGCTGCGGGACGCCTTGCCCTGCATCCCGCTATCACAAAAATCAGAGGGTTCCTGCTGCATCAGGACTCGCCCGTCACGCGACCCATCGCGGCCTGATCCGCATCGGTGAACCTGTACCCCTTGTTGTACAACACCTGCATGCTATCGGTGAGGATTGTGAATTCGACCGCCTCACGAACGTCGTCGAATTTTCTCTTCAGCTTCGCAAGGAGTTGAAGATCGTCACCCGGCAACGGCGCCACGTTCAGGGACGCCATAATATCCCGTAACTCGCCCGCGTCATACTGCTCATCATCGTCACGATCAGCCACCAAAGCCAACTGATAAAACGTCAGGCTCAACGAGAGCGTGGATTGGCTGTGCGCAAATGCCTGACGCGCTTCATTGATGCCGGGGTATCGACCGGCACACGCATGGGAACGGTCTTCTTCCGTGACGAAAGAAAGCCGTTTCACGTCAGGGCGACCCGGGTTTTTCAATTGCTCATAGAACCAGGAGGTGCAGGATTCCGCGACTGCAAAATCAACTTTGTCCCGGTCAATCTGCCGCGCGATATGGTGAAGGAATCCCTGGAACACGCCGTTCCCGATGGCAGCCCAACTCATACCCCCCGTTAAAAGAGCGACCACCAGACCACCCGTAAACCCGAGTGCCCGTTTCCGTGATCCCAGCCGGTACATGGCGGCAGTATAGCATCAGCCCGGAACCGTCACCAGAACAATTTACGGAACCTCTGATTAAGTGCACTATCGGGCGCATGGCTGCGTTGTGTCCTCGCTCA
>VYFB01000080.1 GCA_009842645.1 Nitrospira sp. SB0677_bin_15
TGCACTATCGGGCGCAGGGCTGCGTTGTGTCCTCGCTCAACCCTCACCTATCTCTATGATAAGCTTCGGATTTCGCTGCGGGACGCCTTGCCCTGCATCCCGCTATCACAATAAATCAGAGATTCCGTAGAGCAACGAGAGACGATGGTTTCCTCGCTGATTAGAAAACTTCCGGTGCCTTTTCGCGTCCTGTTTTTTGCCATGCTTGTGGCCGTGACCATTCCCTTGCTCTTGTGGCTGATCGTGCAATTCTACGAATGGAGTTGCGCCACCTGGATCACGTGCGCGCCCATGGGCGCGCAGCACTGACTTATAAAGCCCTCGCCCCTGGCGGGAGAGGGTAGGGTGAGGGGGAGGGTTACCGCGATTGTGTAATCAGGATCACGGTGGTATTGTCCACTCCGCCACGATCGTTGGCTTGATCGATGAGTGCCTGGCATTTGTGTTCCGGTGTTTCCGTGCGCATCGTAATGAGGACGTCCAGAATCTGCTTGTCATTCAACATTTTGTTCAGGCCGTCGCTGCACAGAATAAATTCATCTTCAAGTTGAAGTTTTATCATTGAAATATCTGTTTCAATTGTGGAATTGACTCCAACTCCTCTAGTAAGCTTGTGCCAGGGCTGATAAGTGGCCGGCATTGGTTCCGGTAGCCGTCCTTGCTGTATGTATTCTTCCGGCACGGTGTGGTCCTTGGTCAATGTGGAAATCTGGTTATCCCTGATGAGATACGCACGGCTGTCCCCGGCATGGGCGACCCAGGCTAGAGGAGAAGAAGGGGCAGACAGAAACAGAAGGACCACGGTTGTTCCCATCCCGGTGTATTCAGGATTGGCTTTAGTATGGGCAAGCACGGCTTCGTTGGCGTACCCGACCGCCGACCGCAAAAGAGAAGGTATCTCGTCCGTCTTGCTTGCCGAAGCGCGTCCCGCACGTTCAGCGACGTAGCCGCGAATCGCTTCTATGGTTATTCGACTGGCGACGTCGCCTCCTGCATGGCCGCCCATGCCGTCGGCTATGATCCATAAGCCCAGATCATTTGCGACCAGGAACGCATCCTGGTTAGTAGGTCTCACAAGTCCGGTGTGTGTGGCACCGGTTCCATGCCATTGTCCTGTCTGTTCCATCGTCAATTGCGGGCGGGTCCGTGGCGATCTCGAAGGTTTTGATACAGATATTCGGCAAGCGGCTCGAGATTGCGGACGTCCGCCTCGTTGTATTGAAGCAGGGTTTCGCCGGCCCGTTCATCTCCGGCTTGCCAGGCGTGCCACAGATTGACGGCATCCCAACCATTCAACTCTTGCACATCGTCGGAGCGAGACAGCCCGAGTTCAGCCTCGATATGCTTCAACCCACCTCGCATGCCCAAGCGCCTGGCGGCAAAACACAAATCAAAATGGGCGTGAGAGAGATTCAGGTGAGGGTAGCTGGCTCGCAAATACGGCAGGTCGAACCCCGATCCGAAAAACGTCACGATCAAGTCATAGTTGGACAGTTCGTCCTGCAAGCGATCCAAAGTCAGGTTCTGATGGCGAACCAACGTGGTCATCACGTGGTTGCCGTACAAGCCGACCATGGTAATTTCGCCTTGTCCGGCCGGGTAGCCGTTGGTTTCAATGTCCAGAAAGACTGTTCTTTCACGAAAGGCTTCAAACAATCGCCAATGATCGGCTGTCTTGAATCGTCTGGCAATCGTGCGCCATTGCGCGCGTCGCAAATCATCCAAGGCTCGTTCAACTTCACGATCATAAAGTGCTTTTCGCGCGGGACCAATGCTCAGGGCAGTCGAAGCCTCAAGGAATTGTCTCCAGCGGGTGATGCCATCCTTCCACAGTCGTTGTTCCGTGGTCTCTCCGATGCCTTTGAGAAAAATAAACGAAGATTCAAGCATGACTGAGTCGTATGCCCCTTGTTTCTTGCGTCCGGATTCGGCAACACGCTACAGTCGATTCTTGGGAAATTCAAGAAAGATGAGCCTTAACCCGCAAATCATAGGAAATATGGGCCTGTATTACACATGCTATAAGTTGTCGTGCATGGGGTGGAATGTTATGCCTACAGCAAGGAATGCTCGCGGCATAGATATTATTGCCTATAACAAAAGCAATACCAGCTTCATAGGTGTCCAGGTTAAAGCATTATCGAAAAGAAATCCTGTTCCTCTTGGCAACAGTCTTGAGAAGGTAATGGGTGACTTTTGGATTATAGTAAACAATGTGGCTAAGGAGCCTAATGTTTTTGTAATGTTTCCTGAAGAAGTCAAGTCTTTAGCACAGCGAGGCGAGAAAAATGGAAAGGTTTCGTATTGGCTTCAACCAACCACTTATGATGCACTGCAATTTAGAGAAGCCTGGCATAGAATAGGTCGTGGAGATGAACAAATGGGTGATGTAGGTCGGGTTAGCAAAGCGTAACCCGACGCCTTGCTTCGTTCAGGACGACCGCTAGTCACAGAATTGTTAGATTACGTTATGCTAATCCAACCTACAACTGACTTTGATCCCGAGTTTGTTTATGAGAAGTGCCGAATCGTACAACAAAGTACTTCAGCGGGTGGGTAACCCTGCGGCTGAGTTTTAGCGTTAGCTGAAAAGAAATGTCACACTGGAATTACAGAGTCATCAGGAAACATCATCCTGAAACGGACTCGGTGACGTATCATGTCCACGAGGTTTATTACCGGGATGACGGTGGCATAGATGTTTGGACACAAGAACCGGTCACGCCTATGGGTGAAACGACTGCTGAACTCAGAGAAGACATCAGGTATTTTCTCCAGGCGTTTCGTCGTCCGGTACTTGAGGTGCAAGAAAACGATGAAGGGGCAACTCTTGTTTCTGACGATACGGACGACGCCATCAATGACGGCCATTATTTCGAACTCATGGATCGAGCGTCCGTCGCCTTGGATTACGTTTATCAATTTCTTGGCAGTCATCCGCTTATGAAGAAAGACGAAAGACTGCAAGAGGTGTATGAAAAAGCCGAAGAGTCTTTAGCTGAACTCTATCAACGGGCAGGTCTGTTGGAGTTTGATCGAAGCAGCAGCTAACGAGGCAAATTCAGCCCACTTCATTTCGGCGGCTGATTTGCAACGGTATGTCTTAAGGAGAGATGCCATGGCCATAGCGAAAGAGAAGATGAAGGAAGTAATCGAGTCGCAGCAGGATGATGCAACTTATGAGGAAATTCTGCGCGAACTGACGTTCGAACGTATGGTAGAGCGTGGTCTTGCGGATTCCCGAGAAGGCCATGTGATATCAAATGAGAAAATGGAGCACCGTATTCGCTCGTGGCAGAGATAAGGTGGACAAATGAGGCTGAAATGTGGCTTTGTTCCTGCACTTGGGTATGAATCAGTAGACATATACGGAAGAAATCAGATAATATGATTATCTGATTTATTTAAGGAGGGTCGCTGATGGCACATACACTCTCTGTTACTGAAATGGCTCGTCACTTCGCAGAATACATCAACCGTGTTGCCTATCGTGGTGAGAGTTTTGTGCTCGTGCGTGGCAATAAACCCATGGCAGAACTCCGCCCGCTTCCTGTAGGGAAACGGCTTGCGGAACTTCCCTCGCTGTTGGCATCGCTTCCCCATCTCTCCTCAGCCGAAGCTACGCAGTTCGCCGACGACCTTACGGCGGCTCGAGAGGCGCTTGCTCGTGCGGAGGTCCGTGATCCGTGGGAGTCTTGATTGACGCCAGTATCCTGATTGATTATGAGCGGAAGCGTCTCGACCTGGAGCGCCATCTGGCACAGCGACAACAGGAAGATTTTTTTCTCTCAGTCGTCACAGTGAGTGAACTCCTCCATGGAGTGCATCGTGCGGCGCAGTCCGAGGTTCGAGCGAAGCGTTCGGCTTTTGTCGAAGCGTTGCTGGCGCGGTTTCCCCTGTTGCCAATAGATTTGGCGATCGCCCGTGCGCATGCGCAAGTGTGGGCAGAGTTGGCTATAGCGGGTAAGATCATTGGGCCAAATGACCTTTGGCTTGCAGCTACGGGCCTTGCCCATGATCTGAGTGTGGTCACAGCCAATGTTCGTGAGTTTGCCTGCGTCCCGGGTCTTGCAATTGAAATATGGGGAGAATTTGCCGATGGACAACAAACCGAAGCGGATTAAGTAGGTCGGGCTGGCAAAGCGTAACCCGACGCCTTGCTTCGTTCAGGAAGACCGCCAGTCATAGAATTGTTGGATTACGCTGTGCTAATCCAACCTACAATGCTATTTTTCCCTGCTAGCGTTGCGTTTTGGAAATGCGCTTCCCTTAAAAGGTACCGTAACGACTTCGCATTTCCATATAGCCTATTGA
>VYFB01000034.1 GCA_009842645.1 Nitrospira sp. SB0677_bin_15
CTCCGGGACGCCTTGCCCTGCATCCCGCTATCACACTTAATCAGAGGTTCCTAAACGAACCTTCAGGAGCCATCATGCAAACCATCACTGCACACAACGGCGTTCCCATTCCCAACTTCATGTACGGCACGGCGTGGAAGAAAGAGGACACGGACAGGTACGTGCAAGCGGCCGTCCATGCCGGCTTTCGAGCCATTGATACCGCGAATCAACTTATCCATTATCACGAAGCTCAGGCCGGAGAAGCCTTACTGGCCCTGGCGAAGCAGGGGATCTCGAGAGATCAACTGTTTGTGCAGACCAAATTTACGCCGGTTTCCGGGCAGGACCACCGAACGCCCTATGACCCCATGGCTCCCGTAGGCGAACAGGTGGCTCAATCGTTTGAAAGGTCCCTCGAACACTTGCATACGGACTTCATCGACTCCTATATCCTGCACGGACCCTACGGCCGCTGGGAACTCGAAAAAGAAGACTGGGAGGTCTGGACGGCGCTCGAAAACCTGTATGAATCAGGCCGGGTCAAAATGATCGGCATCAGCAACATCCAGGCCATTCAACTGCAGTTGCTGTGCGAGTTGGCGAACGTCAAACCCATGGTCGTCCAAAATCGTTGCTACGCGGCATTGGGATGGGACCGCGTCGTGAGGGAACTCTGCCGGGACCATGACATCGTGTACCAGGGGTTTTCATTGCTCACCGCGAATCGCGGAGTTGTTCAGAATCCGGAGGTCGGCGCCATTGCAGAACGGTGCAACACGGGGCCGGCCCAAGTCATCTTCCGGTTTGCCCAGCAGGTGGGCATGCTCCCCATAACCGGCACGACCAACACGCAACGTATGAAGGATAACCTGGACATCGACCGCGTAGAACTCACTCAGGAGGAAATCGCCCGGATCGAAACCATCGCCGTGTGATCGCCAAACGCCTCAAGAAAGGATGCAGACTGTAGGTCGGATTAGCGTAGCGTAATCCGACATGAAACTGAGCACCCCCTCACCCCAGCCCTCTCCCTCAAGGGGAGAAGGGGGTTTTGATTGTCGGGTTACGCCTTCGGCTGATCCGACCTACGATTGCTATCGACTTCCCGCCGGCTCGCTATAGACAGACAGATACACGGTATCGGCTTTCTTCCGGCTCCACGGAAAGCGGTATAACGTCCTGATCTGACTGGAGTACTGTCCGATATTAGCCTGCTGCCAGAGTCCCTTTTCAAAATATCGTCTGCCCTCCTGATCCCTGAGAAAACCCGCGATCCGCTCTTCCGCAAAAAAATCGACGGCCCAACTGTTCGTCCACGTCGGGCGGCACTGCCGGACGTAGTCATCGACCCGATAGAGCAAGGTTTGCAACTGTTCCAGGTCGGCCATGACGGATTCACTGGTGCGGAGAAAGAGCAACTCATGGCCTTGGGGAACCTCAATGAGACCGATCGTGCGTTCCAAACGTCTGCAAGCCGGTTCATCCACGGCATACACGTCAGGCTCGCCCGGATCGTCTTGCGGGATAACGATGGTATGAGAAACATCCCCTCGGCACACCAGGTGCAAAGAAGGATGGACACACGCCCATTCAAGCCGGACACCGAACAGCCTGACGTCCTCCAATAACGTCGGCATCCGCTGGTTCAGGATCAACTTGCCTTGAACCGACTCACCCGGAACCAGTCGGATACTCTGCGATCCAAACTTTACGGGAAAAGAGTCATGCTGCATGCGACTCTGTCGAGAATCCATGCGAAACGCCGAGAGCCAACCAACGTCATTCGGGGGGAGCCAAGGGAAGTCGCGGAGATTCACGGTGACAGGTTCGGCGTTGGCATTGGTCAGGTGGACGTGAATTTCGTAGACCCGCTCCAGGGGTTTCTTCAGAAACACGTCCATGGCCAGTGAAACGCGCGATTCCCGTTCAGGTTCCGTGACTTGGCCGGATGAGGCAAACGGAATGCCCGGCAACCAGATACAGAATACGAATAAAGCGCACAACACCCGTTTCATGGAGAGAGTCAACGCCACTCCAAATCTTTCATTGATACGAAAATAACCAGCGACACCCCAATGCGTCATTCCTGCGAAAGCAGGAATCCAGTGTCTTTTTTTTGTCTTTATCTGTCATTCCCGACAATAAGAACCGGATCCCCGATTCAGGATAGCCTGCCCTCGACGTTTGTAATCGGGGGTCGGGGACGAATCCGGAGTCTTGGCTTTTACCCCCTCGCCCATTTCCTGCATTAAGCGGGAAATAGGGAGAGGGTTGGGGTGAGGGGGAAGACACTGGATTCTCGCGTGCGCAAGAATGACAGAAGGAAAAGACAAGAATGACAGAAGGGTGCAAGGGGTCACCTTTTCATCCCTTGGGGTGCAGGGGAGGTAGAGGGTTTCTCTGGCAAGGCTGTTAAAATTGCCCGGCCTGAACCAGGTCGTCGAGACAGTTGATGTCCAGCCAGTGTCCGACCGTGTAGAGTACGCGTATGGGGACGTCTTGTTTAAGCAATTCCTGAAACAATTGCGACATGCCGGCTTTTGCGTTGGCCGGATCAGCGAGCACGTCCTCGATAACGTCGTGTAACTGCGCGGCTGCGTTGGCCGACACCTTCAAAAATCCCATCCAGACGCCGTGGATGGATTCTTGCGGCACGTCCCGCCCCAATTGTTTGAGATAGATCTTCGCATTGAACGCCTTACGCGAATTCGGCACGGTACATTCCGCGAATCCACCGAGCCGGGTGTAGGACGTTTTGCCTTCCCAGGCGCTGTCCACGGCAATCACCCAATCATCGGCTTCCTGAAAAAGGATCTGGGGAATGTGCTTGTTGAAGAGAACGTCTCCATACGAAATGATGGTGTCCTGAAAATCTTCATTCTTTGATTTCAATGCCTTGAGCAGGGAGGTAAGTTCTCCGGTTTCGGCAAAATCGTCGTTGTCCACGTAGGTCAGGTTGGGCAGGGACACGGTCTCCTTTTTATAGCCGCGAACGACGGTGATGTTCTTGATGCCGATCGTCTTGTAGGCATCGACGATGTGCGACAGGATCGGCATGCCTTGAATCGGCACCATAGTCTTGGGCCGGTCCTGCGTCAATTCTCCGAGTTCGTTCCCGCGGGACGCGGCCAGGACGATCCCAGCCATGCTGGTCCCGTTGTGGGGCAAATAGCGTTTCTCGGCTTCCTGGAGTTCGGCAGCGTCCTGAAGCCGGAAGATTTCGGCTACCGGCGCAATTTTATCTTCGATCGAGAACAGGTTCTCGTTTTTCTTCAGGGTGCGGGCGGTTTTCTGCATGGTGGTCACGGCCGCGCGGAGGAGGTGATTGGCCCAGATCACCAGGGAAAAACCGTGTTGCCGGAACACGTCCGTGTGCGTGGCGTAATACTTGGTCGGTACGATCACGACCGGACAGCGATTGCCCCATTCCTGCTTGAAGGCCAGGATTTCGTCCGGGACCGACAGGGCGCTATGAATGAGGATGCCGTCGGCGCCAGCCCGGTGGTAGGCTTCTGCCCGTTTCAAGGCTTCGGCCAGACCCCAGCCGCAAATAAACGCTTCCACCCTGGCAATCAGGCAGAAATCCTCATCGGTCTGGGCGTCCTTGCCGGCCTTGATTTTCCCGCAAAATTCGTCGATGCCGGCCATGGGCTGGGTTTCGCCCTTCAAAAAACTGTTGGTCTTGGGGAACAGCTTGTCTTCGATGCAGACGGCCGCGATCCGGCGTTGTTCCAGTTTCCGGATCAGGCGCTGCATGTTATTGAAATTCCCGTAGCCGGTATCGCCGTCGAGCAGAATGGGGACCCGCGTGGCGTCGGACATGAATTCCAGGTGATCGAGGATTTGCGTCCAACTCGCTTCGTTGTTGTCCCGCACGCCGAATTGGGCGGAGAGGGTCAGCCCGCTGGCCCAAATCCCCTTAAACCCTGCCTCCTCCACGATCTTTGCGCTCAAGCCATTATGCGCCTCACAGAGAAACTCCAACTGATCGGATCGCAGGAGCTCCTTGAATTGCCGTGTTCTGGAAGGAACGGACGGTTCGTTCATCACTCTTCAACAATTCTAAAAATGCCTGCCTCATAAAACCCTCTCCCCTGAAGGGAGAAGGCAGGGTGAGGGAGCCAATGGAAGAGCGCCCGACCTGACTCTTCTTATCCCTCTCCCCTCGTGGGAGAGGGGGCAGGGTGAGGGGGCAGTTCAAAAGAATACCAAAATTGAATGGATTTTGCGAAGAGGCGTACCCGTTGCCGGATGTTTAATATTTCAACATTTCTTCCAATACTTTATTTTTTAAAATTTTGTACATTTTGT
>VYFB01000075.1 GCA_009842645.1 Nitrospira sp. SB0677_bin_15
AGGACACAACGCAGCCATGCGCCCGATAGTGCACTTAATCAGAGGTTCCTTTATTTAGCGCCGGTCGCCCTTACACCCTCTACCCTACCCCACCCTGCCCCCGCTTACAAAGGGGAGGGACACCATGTCTCCCGTGATGAGCACGTCCTGGCCGAGCGATTCGGCGTGCAGGTTGGACACGGGCATGATTTCAGCCAAACGCCGGGGAGAACGGCCTCCCAAGAGGCCCTTGGTCCGTTGGCCTCCCAGCAGTGCCGGAGCCACGTACAGACAGACCCGGTTCACCAGGCCTTCACGCAAAAAGGCGGCATTCAACTCCCCCCCTCCTTCCACCAGCATGCTGGTGAACCCCATGTTCCCAAGAACTTGCAGACACGCGCCGAGAGAAACGCGGGTTCCTGTTCGAGGCAACACCAGGACCTGCACCCCCATCTTTTGCAATCGTTCAATCTTTCGAGGATTGGCCAGTTTCGTCGTGGCAATGACCGTGGAAGCCTGCTCGATTCCTTGGAGCACGCGCGCCCTGAACGGAATTCGCAGGCGACTGTCAAAGATCAGCCGGAACGGTTGACGGACCCCGGTTAAGGACCGCTTGGACGCGGAGGCCCGAACCGTCAACTGTGGATCGTCTGCCAGAACCGTCTCCGCGCCGACGGCAATCACGTCGAACCGGCATCGCAGTTCGTGGACGTGGGTTCGCGCCTTGGGTCCGGTGATCCATTTCGATTCGCCGCCAGCCGTAGCGATCTTGCCGTCCAACGTCATCGCCGCCTTGAGCAAAACAAACGGCCGGCCGGTTGTAGTCCAATGCCGATACACTTCATTGAGCTTGGCCGCTTCCTTGCCGAGACACCCCACGTCCACGAAAAGTCCAGCCCGCCGGAGTTGCCGGATGCCGCGACCCGCCACTTTCGGATTGGGATCGCGCATCGCCACGACCACGCGACGAATGCCGGACTCAAGAACCGCCGGGACGCAGGGCGGGGTACGCTTATCCGTATGGCAGCAGGGTTCGAGCGTGGTATAGAGAGTGGCATTGCGCGACCGGGAACGGGCCTGACGTAACGCCATGATTTCCGCGTGCCGACCACCGGCCCGTTTGTGATAACCGGCTCCCACAACTGTCCCGTTTACTACGACCACGGCGCCGACCATGGGATTCGGTCGAACCGTCTCCCTGCCTCGAGCCGCAAGTCTGAGGGCCAGTTGCATGAAGAGGAGGTCCTGCTCGACGTCGTTCATGTTAAGGAGGGGTAAAAGGGGAGGTAGAGGCTTTACCCCCCTCGCCCCTTGCGGGAGAGGGCCGGGGTGAGGGGATTTTACAGTTCACCGGCGGGACGGCGGTTTGCGTGACCGCCCCCGGACTTTCGACCGTGCCGGCGCCGATCTTTTCTTCGGCTTTGCCGCCTGCCGTTGATCATCCTCGTGCAACGCGGCCTGGGCCGCAGCCAACCTGGCGATGGCAACGCGATACGGAGAACAGCTCACGTAGTCCAAGCCAAGCTGATGACAGAACTCCACGGAACTGGGTTCTCCGCCGTGTTCCCCGCAGATCCCGAGTTTGATGTCGGGACGAGCCGCCCGTCCTTCACGCATGGCCAATCGCATGACCGCGCCCACGCCTTCGCGGTCGAGCACGGCAAACGGATCAAACGCCAACAGGTCGTGCTCCCGGTAAAAACCCGTGAACCTAGCGGCATCATCCCTGGAGAATCCATACGTGGTCTGGGTCAAATCATTCGTGCCGAACGAAAAGAACTCGGCGTCCTCGGCGATCTGCCCGGCCGTGACTGCGGCCCGCGGCAACTCGATCATGGTGCCGACCAGATACGTCAGGCGCTTCCCGTAGCGTTGCATGGTTTCTTCAGCAACCTCTTTGATCAGGGCTTTTTGCGCCTTCATCTCCGAGGCCATGCCCACCAGGGGAATCATGATTTCCGGCACGATCTTTTTTCCCTCCCTCGCCACCTCGCAGGCCGCTTCCATGATCGCCCGAACCTGCATGCGCGTAATTTCAGGCATGGTGATCCCCAAGCGGCAGCCCCGAAGCCCGAGCATGGGATTGAATTCATGCAACTCCTCGACCCGAGCCAACATTTTTCGCTTTTCCTCCACTTCCGGTGAAGGCACCTGCGAGGCCTCGGCTCGCGCGACGTCCACCATGAGTTGTTCGCGTTTCGGCAAAAACTCGTGCAAAGGCGGGTCCAACAGCCTGATGGTGACCGGGTACCCCTTCATTTCCCGGTAGAGCCCGATGAAATCCTGTTTCTGGAGGGGCAGCAATTGTTCCAGATAGCGCTCACGCTCCGTTCGGTTTGAGGCCAGGATCATCGCTTGCATGATTGGCACCCGGTCCTCCGAAAAGAACATGTGCTCCGTACGACAGAGACCGATGCCCTCCGCGCCGAACCCGCGCGCGATTCCGGCCTGATCCGGGGCATCGGCATTGGCCCGAACGTTCAAGCGCCGGATCTCGTCCGCCCATTTCAGGATCGTGAAAAAATAACGAACCTTATCCGGTTGCGCCGTCGAATCCTTGCCCTGAAGTGCCCGAATCACTTCCGAATCCATCACGGATAACATGCCGCCGTAGACAAACCCGGAAAATCCGTTGATGGAAATGTAATCCCCTTCCTTAAAGACCGAGGGGCCGATGCGAACCTTGGCTTCCTCCTCGAAGACTTCCACGTCTTCACACCCGGCGACGCACACCTTGCCCATCTGCCGGGCCACGACCGCGGCATGGGACGTCATCCCTCCCGTGGCGGTCAGGAAGCCTTCCGCAGCGTGCATGCCGTGAATGTCGTCCGGGCTGGTTTCCTTCCGCACCAACACGGCTTTTTCTCCCCGTGCCTTGAGCGCCACGGCCTGATCCGGGGTGAGAGCAATTTTTCCGCAAGCGGCGCCAGGCCCGGCCGGCAATCCCTTGCCGATCGGTTGAAACTTCTTTTCTTCGGCCCGTTCAAACACGGGATACAGGTATTGCGCCAACTGTTCCGGTTCAACCCGGCGCACGGCTTCTCTCTTGTCGATCAGCCGCTCCTTGACCATATCCACGGCAACCCGCACCGCGGCGATCCCCGTTCGCTTGCCCACCCGTGTTTGCAGCATATAGAGTTTGCCTTCCTGAATCGTAAACTCCATGTCCTGCATGTCGCAGTAATGTTTCTCCAGGATCTTTTGGGTGGTCATGAGAGAGCGATAGGCAGCAGGGAGGGTGTCCTTCAGCGCGGACACGGGAAGGGGCGTGCGTAGTCCCGCCACCACGTCTTCCCCCTGGGCATTCAACAGACATTCCCCGAAGATCGCCCGCTCGCCCGTGGAAGGATTTCGGGAGAACATGACGCCGGTCCCGCTGGTCTCGCCCATATTGCCGAACACCATGGCCACCACGTTGACGGCCGTGCCCCACGCGTCAGGAATGTCGTAGATTTTTCGATAGGTCACCGCCCGGTCACCGAACCAGGACGCAAAGACCGCCCGGACCGCCATATCGAGTTGATCGAGAGGATCATCGGGAAACGCCCGGCCGGTTTCCTGCTGCACGAGGCGTTGATACGCGGCAACCACCTCGCGAAGATCCTTCGCGGACAAGTCGGTATCGTTCGCGGCCCCCACCTCCTGCTTTTTACTCTCCAGCACCTCGTCAAACTTTTCTCGCGGCACGTCCATGACCACGGAACCAAACATCGTGATAAACCGGCGATACGAATCCATGGCAAAACGGGGATTGTTCGTCCTATCGGCTAAGCCCGTGACGGTCTTCGAATTCAAGCCGAGGTTTAACACCGTATCCATCATCCCGGGCATGGACGCGCGCGCGCCGGACCGCACGGACACCAACAACGGGTTGCGGGAATCTCCAATCCTCGCGTTCATCAGCCGCTCGACCCGTTTCAACCCTTTCAGGGTCTGGTCCCACATGCCGGCCGGATACCGTTTTTTGGCCTTGAAATATTCCAGGCAGGCGTCGGTGGTGATGGTAAATCCCGGGGGAACGCTAATCTTCAAATTGGTCATTTCCGCCAAGCCGGCACCTTTCCCCCCGAGCAACGCCTTCATGGTACCGGTGCCTTCGGCCTTCCCGTCTCCGAAGGAATAGACGTACTTCTTAGTAGGCATGCATGAGTTCCCCCTCTTGACCGGCACAAGCATCCGATTCTGTAACTTGACGCCAAAAAAAGTACTGGAACCTCTGCTTGACTGCACTACCGGGCGCAGGGCTGCGTTGTGTCCTCGCTCAACCCTCACCTATCTCCCTGATAAG
>VYFB01000059.1 GCA_009842645.1 Nitrospira sp. SB0677_bin_15
GCCTGTTCTCTCCGGCATTGAAAAAAAATTGCAATCTGTTTAGTATTGCCCCATCCATTGAGAGTGTGGCGGTCTTGAGGGTGCCCCGTGATGGGAGGAGGGGTCCTTTTTGGCCTCATGGCTTACCCGCCGTGTGCAGACGCCAGCCACGCCGTGTCGCCTGAGACACGTAACTATTTGAAAAACATGATATTTTGTCGAAACAGCTATTTTGTATTTGACAAACCTACCTCGTTTTTCTTTATGGTAGGTGGTCTTTGGGCTGCCATCCGCGGCGTTCCGGGCAACCCGATTCTTTAACACTTCAACAAGGCACTCCTCTCCGACGGGATGGACAGGGGATGCCTTTTTGTTTATTGAGCTAGATAGAGAAAGGTAACCATAATGAGTCAACAGAATTTTTTGTTTACATCCGAGTCCGTGACCGAAGGACATCCGGACAAAATTGCCGATCAGATCTCCGATGGCATCCTGGATGCTATTATGGCCAAGGATAAAAATTGCCGCGTGGCGTGTGAGACGATTCTGACGACAGGTTTGGCGTTCGTGGCAGGAGAAATTTCCACGAAGGCCTACGTGGAAATCCCTGATATTATTCGAGAAACCATCCGTGACGTGGGCTATACCGATGCCACGTGGGGGTTTGATTACCGCACCTGTTCGGTGTTGACGGCGATTGATGCCCAATCAGGTGATATTGCCATGGGTGTGGATACCGGCGGAGCAGGCGATCAAGGGTTGATGTTCGGCTACGCCACCAACGAGACCAGCGAATTGATGCCCATGCCGATCGTGTTGGCCCATCGCCTGACGAAACGCCTGGCCGAGGTCAGGAAGACGAACCTGTTACCGTGGGTGCGTCCGGACGGGAAGGCCCAAGTGACTGTTGAGTATAAGAACGGTAAGCCCCTCCGCATCGATACGATTGTGGTCTCCACCCAACATAGTGACAAGGTGACGTCCAAGAAAATCGAGCAGGAAATTAAGGAAAAAGTCATCAAACCCGTGATGCCGAAAGGGATCTTCAACCCGAACAAGGTGACGTTTCACATCAACCCGACGGGCCGGTTTGTGACGGGGGGGCCCATGGGCGATACCGGGTTGACCGGTCGCAAAATTATCGTCGATACCTATGGCGGCGTGGGGAGTCATGGCGGCGGGGCCTTTTCCGGCAAGGATCCCAGTAAGGTGGACCGGTCGGCGTCGTACATGGCCCGGTATATTGCCAAGAATATCGTGGCGGCGAAACTGGCCGAGAAATGTGAAGTGCAATTGGCGTATGCGATTGGGGTGCCGGAACCCGTCTCCGTGCTGGTCGACGCAAAAGGGACGGAGAACGTCGCGATTGAGGTCATCGACAAACTGGTTCGGAAACATTTCCCGATGACCCCGCGTGGAATCATCGATCATTTGAAACTGCGACGTCCTATTTATAAACAGACGGCTGCCTACGGGCATTTTGGGCGAAGCGGCCCGGGGTTCACCTGGGAAAAAACGGATAAGGCCTCGATTTTGAAACAGGCCGCCGCTTTGAGGCAGTGACGTTGAGGACGTCCATGCAGAAGGGAGTGACGAATATGGGAACAGCGACGCAATTTGAACAATCTGTCTGTGATTATAAGGTGGCGGATATCAGTTTGGCTGATTGGGGCCGGAAAGAGATTCAGATAGCCGAAACGGAAATGCCCGGCTTGATGGCCTTGAGGGAGAAATATCGAGCGGCGCAGCCCCTCAAGGGTGCCAGGATTCTCGGGTGCATTCATATGACGATCCAGACGGCCGTCCTGATTGAAACCCTGATGGAGTTGGGGGCCGAAGTGCGGTGGTCCTCGTGCAACATTTTCTCCACACAGGATCACGCCGCGGCCGCGATCGCGGCGCGGGGCATTCCGGTGTACGCCTGGAAAGGCGAAACGCTCGAAGAATATGACTGGTGCATCGAGCACACCATTCTGAAGGATGGCCGGCCCTGGGACGCCAACATGGTCCTGGATGACGGGGGTGATTTGACCCTGATGCTCCACGAAAAGTATCCGGTGATGTTGGGTAAAATCCACGGTATCACGGAAGAGACCACCACGGGGGTACACCGGCTGCAGGAGCGGATGGAAAACGGTACCCTGAAAGTGCCGGTTATCAACGTCAACGATTCCGTCACGAAGTCGAAAAACGACAATAAATACGGGTGCCGTCACAGTTTGAACGACGCGGTGAAGCGTGGCACGGACCACCTCTTATCCGGGAAAAAAGCCCTGGTGGTCGGGTATGGCGACGTGGGGAAAGGATCGGCCCAATCCCTGCGTCAGGAAGGCATGATCGTGCGCGTGTCGGAAATCGACCCCATTTGCGCGATGCAGGCCTGCATGGACGGCTTTGAGGTCGTGTCGCCCTACAACGACGGAATCAATACGGGGAAGGTGGAAGACATCAACTCGGCGGTGTTAGGCAATACGGACCTGGTCGTGACGGCTACCGGCAATTATAACGTCTGTGACGCCGCCATGCTGCAAACGCTCAAACCGGGAGCCGTGGTCTGCAATATCGGCCATTTCGACAATGAAATCGATACGGCCTACATGCGGAAACATTGGGAGTGGGAGGAAGTCAAGCCGCAAGTGCATAAAATCTATCGAAGCGCGCTCGCCAACGACCACCTCATCCTCCTGTCCGAAGGGCGTCTGGTCAATCTGGGCAATGCGACGGGTCATCCCTCCAGGATTATGGACGGGTCCTTTTCCAATCAGGTCCTGGCGCAAATTTATCTGTTCGGGAAGAAATTCGCCGACACTCCCGGGGCTCCGGTCACGGTCGAAGTACTGCCGAAGAAGCTGGATGAAGAAGTGGCCGCCCATATGGTGCGCGGGTTCGGTGGAACGTTGACGAAACTCACCGAAGAACAGGCCTCCTACATCAATGTATCCGTCGAAGGCCCGTTCAAACCGGAAACCTACAGGTACTGATTGTTGCGGCGGGGGCTGCTGGGTCAAAAGCCTCATGCAGTCGGTCCGGACAATGGCCTAAATATCCGACCTGTTGGGGCTTTTTCCAGGTTGCGAAATTCCATGCACCGGCATACAGTAATCTGGCAATCGCGTTATCAGGCCACATTTATGGAACTGAGGAATTAAGCCTATGTCAACAATGTATGAGGTTCTACCAGGTCCGGAACATTTTCTGCCCCCGGCGGCAGCCAGTATGGGTGTTCGTTTGCCGGACCCGGGGCAGGCCCATATTCATGGAAAAATCGTCAACGAGGATGAGGCCATGGAAGTCGCGGCTCGTCAGTTCTTATCGGCAAAAGTTCCAACGATCTTCCCTGGTCCGCTGGTCCTGTGGGCCTGGAATGAAAAAGCGGCCAAGAAGGCCACGGCAATCAGGCATCTCTATGAAACGATCAAGGAAAGCGTCTCTCCGTCCCAACAGGCGATGCTCATTCCCATGCCCGATTACCGCCCCAAATATCCGAAGATCAACCCTGAAATCGAAATCAATCCCAACCATCCCAACCTCACGATTTGGCATAACAAGATCGATGCCTGCATGTTCGTCGGGGTGCATTGCCATCAGGCGAACCTGTCCCTCAAGATTATCCGGGGCGGCACGTATTGTTATACCATGGCCATGTGCGCTCAGGCGGGTCATGAAGACGCCATGGTGTCGTTCCGGGATGCGACGGCCGACAAGATCATGAGATTGGCCGATTGGGTGAAAAAGTTAAAAGGGTCGGTTGAGCCGCCGAAAGACTGAGCGCAACGGTATTTTTTATTTATTTCCCGTGCTTGAAACGCTACAATATATATAGAAAGGAACCTCTGATTTATAGTGCAGTAAATCAAAGGTTCCGAAACAAGCAGTTCGCATGAAACGCCCTATGAGAAAAATCCGGTAGCAGAAGGAGGCGCAATCATGGCAACGCAATCATTAGTCGGGACAAAAAATAGATCCGGGCAGGTCGTAACGGATCCTTGGAAGATGATGCATGAGGCCGAGCGGTCGCCGTGTTTTTTTACGGGCAGTGAGGTTATCAAGGAAGCCATCCGGCGGGCCAATTGCGACGTGATGATCGCCTACCCGATTACCCCGCAGAGTGAAGCCGCGGCGTTGATCGGTGAATTGTTTGCCGAAGGGTTTATCGGCGACTACTTTCGCGGGGAAAGCGAGTTCGCGGTGATGTCTCAATGCGCCGGGGCAGCTTTCGGCGGGGCGCGCGTGTTCACCACGACCGCGGGTCCGGGCACGATGCGCGCCATGGAGAACTTTCCGATGTGGGCCGGGGCGCGGCTGCCCATTCAAATGATTGTGACCTGTCGAGGCATCAACTCGCCGCTTTCCATCCAGCCCGACACGTTGGAAATTTCGTACCTGTTGAACACCGGGATGCTGGTCTGGCACGCCGAGACGGCACAGGATTTTTATGACTGGATTTTGAAGGGGTACATGGTGTCGGAAGAGCCGGACGTGCATTTGCCGTTGGCGCTGTGTTGCGACGGGTTTTTCGTGACCCATACCAAAGACGTGGTCAACCTGACGCCCGCGGACATGTGCCTGCCGCCGTATGATCCGTACCGGTCGCCAGTGCCATGCATGGATATGGAATGCCCGCCGGTCCGCATGATGCGTGACCCGTTCGTCATGAAGAGTAACTATATCAGTTATGCCACCCATGCGAGTTGGCAACAGGAGGTCTGGGCGGCGGTGGAACGATCCCGGAAGCACGCCATCCGGTGGTTGGATGGCCTGATCGAAGTGGACCGGCCCGATGCCGAGATTTTGATCGTTTCCTCGGGGACTGCGGTTTCCCAAGGTCGTGAGGCCCAGGCGCTCTTGGAAGAGGACGGCATCGAGGTAGGTATCGTCAAGGTCAAGACCCTCCGGCCGTGGCCGGAAGAGGAAATCCGACAAGCCACCAAGAACGCCAAGCACATCATCGTGCCGGAATTCAACGTGACGGGTTGGCTCGCCAAAGAAATCCGTGCCACGATTCCTGACGCGGATCGCGTCTATGCCGGTCCTCACGTCTGCGGGGGCATGACCATGCCGCCGGAAGTCATCGCGGCCGACATCAAGAAACATTTGGGCATTAAAGCCGAAAGCCTGGCCGGACGAGGGAGTTGACGCACAAGACACCCGTCGCGACCGTCGACCCGGCATGCGGAATGAACGTGATTATTCTGAATACGCGCTAGGAGGCGACCATGAGCAAGGAACGCATTAAGATAGCCCCTGAAATGTTCGAGATCATGCCGTCGGAGTATCAGGATCTGGTAGACCGGGCCACCTATGGAAAAGAGGGCCGGGGATGGAAGGATATCGGAACCTCGAAGGAATTGATCGAAGAACATTCCTTGTGCGCCGGGTGTCCGGAGTCCATGGCGTTCCGGTACATCCTGGCGTCGTTGCCCGCCCCCGAGGATACCGTGATGGTGGGCTCCACCGGCTGCACCAGCTTGGTCTTTCCCCATGTGGGCGTCCACAACATCCATTCCCTTTTCGGTAATCAAAACGCAATTGCTTCCGGGCTCAAACGCGCGCTCAGCGTGCGGTTCCCCGGACAGGTCAAGGACGTGGTGGTGTTGGCCGGGGACGGGGCCACGGTGGATATCGGTCTGGATATGACGCTGCAAGCCTGGTTCCGTCAGGAAAAATTCACGACTATTTGTTTCGACAACGAATTGTACGCCAACACGGGCGGTCAGGAGAGCGGTCTGATGCAAAAAGGGTTCGTGGCCAAGATGGCGCCGGTGGGCAAGACCTTTGAAAAGGTGAAATTGCCGGAAATCGCGCGTGAGTCCGGCTGCCACTACGTGGTGAATTGCACGGTCAGCAAACCGAACCTGGTGGAAAAGGTCATCAAGAACGCGATCCACGTGGCCCGCGAAATCGGCCCCACGTATTTGCAGCTCTATACCCCGTGCATCCTGGAAATCGGGAAGAACAGCATGGAAGGCTTGCAGGAAATGCGGGACTCCGAGAAGCCGACCGAACGCTTTGCATATAAAGAATACGTCAGCGATGAAGCCAAGGAGTTGTTGACCGAACTAGCGGCGAAAGAGAAAGAGCGAAAGGCCGCTGCGAAAAAGCAACTGGCTGAAAAACAACTGGCGGGCAAGGCCTGAGCCTTTCCGGCGGAAAGGGGATGTCGTCATGATCAAGCGGAGATTGAATATTCGCATGTCTGGTCTTGGGGGACAGGGTGCCGTGACGGCCGCGCACGTGTTGGCCATGGCGGCGTCTCGTGATGGAAAATTTGCAATCTCGAATCCCTTTTTCGGCGCGGAAAAGCGGATGGCTCCGGCCGAGAGTTATTGCCGGATCGGCGTAAGCCGGATCTACGACCGGGGAGAGTTGGTGTTCCCCGACGTGATCGAGGTGTTTCATCCGCAGGTGATCACGATGGGCAAGAGCTACACCATGCCGTTTTACTCCGGCATCAAGGAAAACGGCGTCGTCGTCATCAATTCCGACGTGCCGTTGTTGTCAGATGAGGACGTGCAGCGGTTAAAGGATCTGAACGTGGCGGTGTTTTACATCAAGGGCACCCAGGTTGCGTTGGAAGTGGCAGGCACGGAACTGTCCACAAACATGACCATGATCGGGTCAGTTGCCGGTATTACCAAGTGCGTCTCCCTGGAGGCGCTCGAGGGTGCGTTGCAGGAGCGGTTCGGGAAGAAGTTCGTGGCGTCCGGCGGTACGGCTACCCTGGATGAAGCCATCAAGAAGAAATTCGCCAAAAAAGAGATGCTGTTGAAGAAAAATCTCGAGACCGTCGTCCGGTCATACGAAATGGCGTCGGAATGGGCGGAAAAGAACAACGTTGAACTGGCCGTTGCCGCGGCATAAATGAGATAAACGGGAGTTTGTATGTATAACGTAGCGCAAGTGACGGATGAAAAATGTGTCGCGAAAAAGGGTTGCCGGTTGTGCATCATGTACTGCCCCGAGGCTAACACCTTGGACCTGAACGTCGAGAAAATGGTGGCGGAAGTCTTCATCAATCGGTGTAAGGGCTGTGAGTTGTGCAAAGTCGTGTGCGACGCGGCCAAGCATGAAGCCATTGACATGGTGGCGGTGAGTGCCAATGGTCAATTGATGGAGAAGGCCGGCGAATCCGCGGGTTTGGGGCAGGCCTATCAGGGGTAATTTCATCCACCAGATATCGGCATAGGGCCCTGCGGCAGACGCCTTGATTGTCGCGGGGCTTTATTGTTTCTTGAGAGAGAGACCCCGTGCAATTCGCATGAACAGAGGGTGTGGACATGAGCGATGACCTCAGAGAACTCATGGGTGGGATCAATCAGAGCATGACTCGATTCCATGACCGGTTAGAGAGCCGGGCACAGGAAATGGAACTCATGGGTGGGGACCCCGACGTCGTGAAAAAACTGACCATCGGCGCCGATGCCATGAAAGACAGCGCCAACATCTATCTATCATGGGCAAAGCATTACGTGGCCTTATCCGAAGGCGGCGCAGCCGAAGCCGAAGAAGGCGAAGAAGATTCCGACGACTTTCAGTTTTAGCCCCCCACTCCCTCTCCCCTGGCGGGAGAGGGCTGGGGTGAGGGGGGAATTTAAAAACCGGCCACTACCTGTCAGCGGGCTCTGTTGCTCTATTTCAACATTATGTTATGATCACATCCACCATTGTAGAACAAGAAGCCAACGATGATGTTCCTCGGTAGCTCAGTTGGTAGAGCGGTCGGCTGTAAAGAGAGGCATGTGAGAGGTGCATGCCGGGTTGCAGCTTCCACGGGAAACTGTGGTTGAAAAATCGGGTGAATTCAGGAAAGCCTTCCCCGGGTTCGGGCCGAACCTGGAAAGGGAATCCTGAGCGAAGCTTGCCGAAGGGTCTTGGGTAGGCAAGAACGTGCAGAGACTAGAGGTTGAGGAACCCAAGCCAATAAGACCTCACGAGCGCCCGACACCCTCACCTGATGCATCAGGCGGGTGATGAGATAGTCCGAGCCCGGTAGAAATGCCGGAAAACTCGTAACCGATTGGTCGCAGGTTCGAGTCCTGCCCGGGGAGCCAATTATAGAATCCTGCGTAATACGCAGGGTTCTCGATTAAGCCCCGTAACTTTCGTGAGTTACGGGGCTTTTTTGTGTTTTTCGGTCTTGACTGTTCCATGGCGTTCCACTGCAATCTATGTTCATGTATACCCTGTCAGCATCTGGTAAGACACTTGCTTGCGTCTATCGCCCAAACGCTCTATCTTCCAACTGCATAAAACTACGGAGAACTCCACCAAGGGATACGCGTAAGTATGAGCAACGGCGACCTGAACTGGATTGCGAACTACATTTGGGGTATCGCCGACGACGTCCTGCGCGACCTCTACGTCCGAGGCAAATACCGCGACGTCATTCTGCCGATGACTGTCCTGCGCCGGCTGGATGCGGTCCTGGAAGACAGCAAGAAGGCCGTTCTCGACATGAAGGCCAAGCTGGACAAGGCCGGCGTGGTTGAGCAGGACGTGGCTCTGCGACAAGCCGCGGACCAGGCATTCTACAACACCTCGAAGTTCACTTTGCGCGACCTGCGCGCCCGCGCCAGCCGCCAGCAGCTCGAGGCTGACTTCCGAGCGTACCTTGACGGGTTCTCGCCCAACGTACAGGACATCCTCGATAACTTCGAGTTTCGCAATCAAATCCCGAGACTTTCCAAGGCCGATGCCTTGGGCACATTGATCGAAAAAATCACCTCGCCCGACATCAACCTGAGCCCCGCGCCGGTTAAAAACACCGATGGTTCGCTCAAACAGCCCGGCCTCGACAACCACGGCATGGGGACGATTTTCGAAGAACTGATTAGACGTTTCAACGAGGAAAACAACGAGGAGGCTGGCGAACACTGGACCCCGCGCGATGCAGTACGGCTGATGGCAAAACTCGTCTTCCTCCCCGTCGCCGACGACATCCAGTCCGGCACCTACCTGCTCTACGACGGCGCCTGTGGCACAGGCGGCATGCTCACCGTGGCCGAGGAAATCCTGCAACAACTCGCCATCGAACATGGCAAGAAGGTCTCCACCCATCTCTACGGCCAGGAGATCAACGCCGAAACCTACGCCATCTGCAAGGCCGATCTTTTGCTCAAGGGAGAGGGCGACGCCGCGGACAACATCGTGGGTGGCCCGGAGCATTCCACTCTTGCCAACGACGCCTTCCCGTCACGCGAGTTCGACTTCATGCTCTCCAACCCGCCCTACGGCAAAAGCTGGAAAACGGACCTCGAACGCATGGGCGCCAAGAAAGGCATGCGCGACTCGCGCTTCGTCATCGAGCACGCAGGCGACCCTGAATATTCCCTGGTCACCCGGTCAAGTGACGGCCAGATGCTGTTTCTCGCCAACAAGCTCTCCAAGATGAAGCAGGACACCCCTCTCGGCAGCCGCATTGCCGAAGTCCATAACGGCAGTTCCCTGTTCACCGGCGACGCCGGGCAAGGCGAAAGCAATATCCGCCGCTGGATTATCGAAAACGATTGGCTGGAAACCATCGTCGCTCTGCCGCTCAACATGTTCTACAACACCGGGATCGCCACCTACGTCTGGGTGCTCACAAACCGCAAACCAAAGCACCGCAAAGGCAAGGTACAGTTGATTGACGCCACCAAATGGTTCCGGCCTCTGCGCAAGAACCTGGGCAAGAAGAATTGCGAGCTGGGCGAGGAAGACATCGCCCGCATCTGCGACACGTTCCTCGACTTCAAGGAAACCGAGCAAAGCAAAATCTTCGACAACGCCACCTTCGGTTATTGGAAAGTCACGGTAGAGCGCCCTCTACGCATTGCAGATGCCGACCCGAACCACGTCTACAAGGCTGCTGAAATCAAAAAGCTGAAGGAAAGTGGCAAACGGAGCGAGACCGCACAACCTGTCATTAGGAAGATCCATAAAAAAGGCTCAAAACCTGACCCGCTACGGGGCCTATTCGCCGCCACGGTCAACGGCAAGCCCGCCGTGGTGGAGTACGAGCCAGATACCGACCTACGCGATACCGAGCAGATTCCCTTGCAGGAGGATGGCGGCATCGAAGCCTTCCTGAAACGCGAGGTGCTGCCCTACGCGCCTGACGCCTGGTACCAACCCGACAGCGTGAAGACCGGCTACGAGATCAGCTTCACGCGCTACTTCTACAAGCCCCAGCCCTTGAGGACGCTAGGTGAGATCCGGTCCGATATTTTGGCGCTGGAGAAAGAAACGGAAGGGTTGCTGAAGGAGATCATTGGAGCGTAGCCTTCCCATCATCCCTAGCCGTAAAGCAACGCGTGACTATCGAAGGAGATAATCACAGTGAACAGCAAAATGAGTACCGAAGAGAGGGAAATTCTGGAGAAATTCGAGCGCGGCGAGTTACGGACGGCTTCTGGCGTCGAATCCGAGATCAAGATGGCCCGTCAAGCGGCTCGCAATACGTTCAACAAAACCCGGCGGGTCAACCTGCGGGTGACCGAACGAGACTTCAGTCTCGCCCACGCACGAGCGCGAGAGGAGGGTATTCCGTATCAGACGCTTTTGTCGAGCGTCATCCACAAATACCTGTCGGGTCGGCTGATCGAGAAGCGATAAGTCGGCATTCTGTTGCTGAAAAAAGAAACCGAGGGATTGTTGGGGGAGATCATTAGAGACGGCACGGGTTTATAAACACGCGTGATGCCGTCCTCCGTAGGGGCGACCGGCCGGTCGCCCCTACAGTGATGAATATGATGACGACCTCAGATTTAAAACCCTATCCTGCCTATAAGTCTTCCGGAGTCAAATGGCTGGGGAAGGTTCCGGTTCATTGGGAGGTGCTTCGGCTTCGGAATGTTGCTGACATGCGGGTGAGCAACGTGGACAAACATGTAAAGGACGACGAGATCCCCGTCCGCCTTTGTAACTATGTTGATGTTTACAAGAATGATTACATTCATGAACAGATGAACTTCATGCAAGCGACCGCTACCAATGAGGAAATTGAGCGTTTCCGACTTGAGAAAGATGATGTGGTCATTACCAAAGACTCCGAGACATGGAATGACATTGGAGTGCCAGCATTGGTCACTAAGCCTGCGACTGATCTTATTTCAGGCTATCACTTAGCCTTGTTGCGTCCGCGAACTGATGAGCTTGCTGGTGGCTATTTGCTTCGTGCTTTGCAGAGCAAGGGGCTAGCTTATCAGTTCCATATCGGGGCAAAAGGCGTAACCAGATATGGACTTTCTCACGCTGGCATCAAATCGGTGTGGCTCCCTTTCCCACCTTTCCCCGAACAAATCGCCATCGTCCGCTTCCTCGACCACGCCGACCGGCGCATCCGGCGCTACATCCGCGCCAAGCAAAAGCTGATTGGAGCGGTAAATCGTGCTGGGCGAGAAACATCGCTCCTAAACGAATACCGCACCCGCCTGATCGCCGATGTCGTCACTGGCAAGGTCGACGTGCGCGAGGCTGCGGCTGAACTGCAGGAAGTGGATCCACTTGCGGAAGACGACTTGGACAGTACAATCCATGATGAGGAGCATTCAAATCTTGGTAAACTCAGTGCCGAAGGGTCGGCAGAAGAGTACACCATCGAAAAGGAGGTGACCCTATGACAGGCTGGAGCAAGTGCCCGGCGGTGGAGAGCGTACCCGGCAAGGTGAGCGGCAACTGGGTGTTCAAGGGCACCCGCTTGCCGGTGTACACCCTCTTCGAGAACCTTGCGGCGGGCGCGACCATCCACGACTTCATCGAGTGGTTCGGCGGGGTTGATGAATCGGAGGTGGAGGCGGTGCTGGAGCACGTCGCTCAGGAACTCCGGGCCCAGGTCACCCATGAACATTCTGTTCGATAACGGGACGCCTAGGCAGCTACGCCTCCGGCTCTTCGGCCATGTCGTCGAAGAGGCCAGGGAACGCGGCTGGGACGCCTTATCCAATGGAGACTTGCTGGACCGTGCGGAAGAGGCCGGCTTCGAAGTTCTAATCACCACCGACCAGGGCATCCAGCATCAACAGAACATGTCGAACAGGCGTATGGCCGTGATCGTTTTGATGAACACCGCTTGGCCGCACATCTCGCAGAGAACGGAAGCCATCCGCATTGCTTTGGATGAAATCCAGCCCGGTGAAGTGCGGGAAGTCCCCATCCCGATGAGAGACGAGGCATAGCGCGGACACCGACACCAGCGAGAAGGGGCTGGAGCATCCTATATGCACGGCCCTAGTCGGCCGTTGCTGCAACCGTCTCCGGCGGCACAGCCGACAACGGGCCGGTTACAGAGCCAGAGCCGAAGCCCAGGCAGCGGCCGTCGAAGACGGGGATAAGCGTGGGTGAGCGCCATACGCTTTGTCGATACTAACTAGCATAATGATCACCGACACCTCAGAACGCGGGCTCGAACGCCTCATCTGTACGGCGCTGGCCGGGCATCCTTGTGAGCCGCCCGTGGTGGGCACCGCCTCTGTTCCGCCCGCAGGCTACGGCGGCGTAGGCTGGAGTGGCGGCAGCTTTTACGACTACGACCGCGAGTATTGCGTCGATCTGGTTCAACTCGAAACTTTCCTGTGCGCCACCCAGCCTGAGGTTGCGGAATCGTTGGGGCTATCCGAGGACGGGTCGACACGCCGAAAGTTCCTGGCCCGGCTCCAAGGTGAAATCACCAAACGCGGCACCATCGAGGTGTTGCGTCATGGGATCAGGCATGGGGCGTATGACTTGGCCCTGTTCTACGGGACGCCTTCGACCGGGAACAAAGAAGCCAAAGAACGCTTCGAGCAGAACTGCTTCACCGTCACCCGGCAGCTTCGCTACAGCAATAACGAGACCCAATTAGCGCTGGACATCGTGCTGTTCATCAACGGCTTACCGGTCTTTACCTTCGAGTTGAAGAACAACCTGACCAAGCAGACGGTGGACGACGCAGTCTGGCAATACAAGAAGGACCGCAACCCGCGCGAGAAACTCTTCGAGTTCGGCCGTTGCGTGGCACATTTCGCCGTGGATGAGAACGAAGTGCGTTTTTGTACCCATCTGCAAGGGAAAGTCTCTTGGTTCCTGCCCTTCAACCGGGGCTGGGACGACAGCGCGGGTAACCCGCCCAACCCCCATGGGCTCAAGGCCGACTACCTGTGGCGTGAGGTCCTGACCCGCGAGAGCGTGACGAACATCTTGGAGAACTACGCCCAAGTGGTGGAAACCAAAGACGAAAGAACGGGGAAGAAAAAGAAGACTCAGATCTGGCCTCGCTACCACCAGCTCGACGTGGTACGCCGGCTGCTGGTCGACGCTACGGAGAACGGAACGGGCAAGCGTTACCTGATCCAACACTCGGCGGGCAGCGGCAAGAGCAACTCTATCGCTTGGCTGGCCCATCAACTGATCGGACTGGAGAAAGACGACCGCCCGGTTTTCGATTCCATCATTGTGGTCACCGACCGCGTTATCCTTGATCGGCAGATCCGCGACACCATCAAGCAGTCTGCCCAGGTCAGCGCAACAGTGGGGCACGCCGACCACTCGGGCGACCTGCGCCGGTTCATCGAAAGCGGCAAGAAGATCATCATCTCGACGATCCAAAAGTTCCCCTTTATCCTTCAAGAGATCGGGGACGAGCAGCGCGGGCGACACTTCGCCATCATCATTGACGAGGCCCATTCCAGCCAGGGCGGACGGACCAGCGCAGCCATATCGGGTGTGCTCTCCGAGGCCGGCAAGGAGGGCAAGGCAGAGACCTTCGAGGATCAGATCAACCGCGTGATGGAATCGCGCAAGCTACTCCCCAACGCCAGTTATTTTGCCTTCACCGCCACGCCCAAGAACAAGACGTTGGAGATCTTCGGCGCCCCTGACCCACAGAACGGCGGCGCAGTCAAACACCATGCCTTCCACAGCTACACCATGAAACAGGCGATCCAGGAAGGATTCATTCTGGACGTGCTCGGGCACTACACGCCGGTGCAGAGCTACTACAGGCTCGCCAAGACCGTGGAAGACGATCCGGAGTTCGACGTCAAGAAGGCCCGGAAAAAGTTACGGCGTTACGTCGAGGGCCATGACCACGCCGTCCGCCTCAAGGCCGAGATCATGGTGGATCATTTCCACAATCAGGTGCTATCCCAAGGGAAGATCGGAGGCGAGGCGCGGGCAATGGTCGTCACGAACGGCATCGAGCGTGCGATCCAGTACTTTCAGGCCATTCGGGGCTACCTCAAGGAACGCAAGAGCCTCCTCCAAGCTATCGTGGCCTTCTCAGGTGAGCACGAGTTCGGCGGAGCCAAGGTCAGCGAGGCTTCGCTCAACAGCTTTCCCTCCAATAAGATCGCCGAGCGGATTCGCGAAGATCCTTACCGCTTCCTCGTCTGTGCGGATAAATTCCAGACCGGCTACGACGAGCCCCTGCTGCACACGATGTATGTGGACAAGACCCTCTCGGGCATCAAGGCGGTGCAGACCCTGTCGCGCCTCAATCGGGCGCATCCCAAGAAGCACGACGTGTTCGTGCTGGATTTCCTGAATGATGCCGACACCATCCGCGACGCCTTCGCCGACTTTTATCGCACAACGATTCTGGCTGACGAGACCGACCCCAACAAACTCCATGACCTGCAAGTGGAGTTGGATAACGCCCAGGTCTATTCATCCGAGCAGATCGACGAGTTGGTAGAGCGATATTTGAGCGGGGCTGAACGCGACCGACTCGATCCTATTCTCGACGACTGTGTGGCGCTCTATAAGTCCGACCTGGACGAAGACGGGCAGGTGGCGTTCAAGGGCAAGGCCAAAAGTTTTGTGCGGACCTACGGCTTCCTGTCCGCGGTCCTTCCCTACACCAATGCTGCATGGGAGAAACGCTCGATCTTCCTGAATTTTCTGATCTCGAAGCTGCCGGCCCCGAGAGAGGAAGATCTCTCCAAGGGCATCCTGGACGCCATTGACATGGACAGTTACCGGGTTGAAAAACGGGCGATGCAGCAGATCATACTGCCCGACGAGAATGCCGAGATCGATCCCGTGCCGACCAGTGATGGCGGCCGACGCCCCGAGCCCGAACTGGACCGGCTCTCGAACATCATCAGGACCTTCAACGACCTCTTTGGTGACATTGCTTGGCAAGACGCCGACCGCGTGCGCGAACTCATCACCGAGACCATTCCGGCCAAGGTGGCGGAGGACGCCGCTTTCAAAAATGCCCGGCAGAACTCGGACAAGGAGAACGCACGTATCGAACACGACAAAGCTTTGGTGCGCGTCATGACCTCCGTGATGAAGGACGATACCGAACTGTTCAAGCAGTTTATGGACAACCAGAGTTTCAAGCGGTGGATGAGCGACGCCGTATTCGGTCTGGCCTACACACAGGCCGGTAGGTAGTAACGCCCTATGAATAGAGGCAATTCGCCGGCGTGTGGCGCCTGTGTTGTTAAGAATTAGCGTCCTGGCGGGCGGCGTGCTGTTTCCGTTCGTTCTGGTCGAGATGCCGTTTTCGGAGCCGGAGATGATGCGGCGTGATCTCGATCAGTTCATCGTGGCGGATGAACTCGATCGACTGCTCCAACGACATGCGTAGCGGAGGGACGATTTTTTCATAAGAATCGGAGCCGGCGGCGCGCATGTTCGTTTGCTTTTTCTCTTTCGTGATATTCACGTCCAGGTCCGTGTCTCGACTGTTTTCTCCGATGAGCATGCCTTCGTACACCACGTCGGCCGGTCCGACGAACAGTTGCCCCCTGACCTGCAGGTTGATCATGGCGTACGCCGTGACGCGACCGTGACGGTCGGCAACCAGCGCGCCGGTCGTTCGATGGACGATGTCGCCCGCCCAGGGCCGGTATTCCGTGAACATGTGCGTGAGGATGCCCGTGCCTTTTGTATCGGTGAGGAATTCGGTCCGGTAGCCGATTAACCCGCGGCTGGGCACCTCGAATTCCAGACGCACCCGTCCCGAGCCGTGGTTGACCATCTTGACCATGACGCCCCGGCGCGTGCCGAGTTTCTGGACGACGATGCCCATGTACTCTTCAGCCACGTCGATGAGCGCCAGTTCGTAGGGTTCGTGGGTCGCGCTTTGAATGGAGCGAGTCAACACCCGCGGCATGCCAACCGAAAATTCATAACCTTCCCGGCGCATCTGCTCGATGAGAATGGCCATCTGGAGTTCCCCGCGGCCGTACACCAGGAAGCGATCCGGAGAATCGGTGGGCTCCAACCGCATCGCGAGGTTGTGCCGGGCTTCTTTGAGCAATCGCTCGCGAATGTGGCGTGAGGTGACGTACTGGCCGTCCTTTCCGCTGAACGGGGAATCGTTGACGGAGAACTCCATCGACAGCGTGGGTTCGTCCACGTTGAGCGTGGGCAACGGCATGGGAGCTTCACTGCCGGCAATGCTTTCTCCCAGTCCGATGCCGCTCATCCCCGCCAGCGCCACAATTTCTCCGGGACCCGCCAAGGCAACCGCAATGCGTCCGAGGCCCTTGTAGACGAACAACTCCGAGACGGTGGCCGAAGTCTGCATCCCGTTACGATGACATAGGGTAACCGCCTCGCGGTTCCGCACCGTACCGGCCACGACGCGGCCGATTGCCAGCGGCCCGAGGTAGTCGTCGGACTCGACGTTGGTGACCAAAATCTGGAGCGTGTGGTCCGGGTCTCCGGACGGTGGCGGAATGTACTCGACGATCATCTCGAACAACGGCTGCAAATTGGTCAGCTCTCCGTCCGGTGATCCGGTGCATTTGCCCTCACGAGCGATGGAGTAGATGACCGGAAACTCGATCTGGCCCTCGGTGGCGTCCAGGTCGATAAACAGGTCATACACTTCGTTCAGGACTTCCGACGGACGCGCGTCATGACGGTCGATCTTGTTGATCACCACGATCGGGGGCAGGCCCAGTTCGAGCGCCTTGGACAGGACGAATCGCGTCTGGGGCAGCGGGCCTTCCGCTGCGTCGACCAGCAACATGATGCCGTCGACCATCCGCAGGGTGCGTTCGACTTCGCCACCGAAATCGGCGTGCCCCGGCGTATCGACGATATTGATCCTCACGTCGCCGTAGGTAATGGCGGTATTTTTCGCCATGATCGTGATGCCTTTCTCGCGCTCGAGGTCCATCGAGTCCAGAATCCGTTCACCGACGTCCTGGTTTTCGCGGAACGTTCCGCTTTGCCACAGCATCGAGTCCACGAGCGTGGTCTTGCCGTGGTCCACGTGCGCCACGATGGCGATGTTGCGAAGATTCATCACGATAGGGAAAGGGAGGATGGTGCCGAAGGCGGGATTCGAACCCGCACACCCCCATGGGGCGCTAGACCCTGAATCTAGTGCGTCTGCCAGTTTCGCCACTTCGGCATTGAACTTGTCCTGAACGGAGTGAAGAAATCGCAATTATCAGCTTTTGCCCGGATGGGCGTCAAGCCGCGTACCCCCGCTGAGCGTCTCGGCCCTTCCGTTCCCTTGTAGCCGCGTCATCTCATGACGCTTTTTTCTCTCTCCCTCTGGGAGAGGGTAGAGGGAGGGTGCCACGCTCTGGGAGGCCTTACAGGACAGGCCTCAGGGTGCCTTCCTCTTTCCGGGTCATTCCCGACATTTTTAATCGGAAATCCAGGGTCTTAGTTTTTGTATTCGTAGCTGCGTCATCTTATGACGCTTTCGTGGTATGGAAAGATTCGAAGAGGAGTTACGCGTGCAGCAAGCGCTGTTCCAGCAACGTTTGCATGTCACGCCGCCCATCGGCGATCACGAGGACGTAAACGTTGTTTCCCATCACCCTGTAGATGATGCGGTAGGGCTTGAAGAAGATTTCACGGTACTCCCGAATTCCAATATCCAGCAGTTCCTTCGGGTAATTTCCACGGTGGGGATGTTTGGATAGGCTACTGAACGCTTGTTCGATCTGCCCCAGAACATGATCCGCTCTACCCGGCGCGTCGTGTTGCTCAATGTAACCGCAGATCTCCTCCAGGTCGCGTACCGCGTCATCGGTCAACTGAACCAGGAAAGGCATCAGCGCGCCGGTTGTCGCTTCCGAAGCCGCGTGGTGACATCGGCAGCGGGTTGGACCTGACCCGCTTCGATCCGGCGATTACCCAGCGCGAGGATTTTGAGGAGCGCAACGGTCTCCTGCGTTTGCTCGTAGCTGTCAATGTCCTGCAAGACCCCCTTGGCTTCACCGTTCTGAGTGATAATCAGGGGTTCCCGTCGGTTCCCGAGCGTGCTCACGATCTCGGCGGCGTGGGCCTTGAGGTAACTGATGGGCTTGATCCGGCTAGACAATTTCATGTTCATCTCCTTTCAGACTGAATATAGTCCATAAACAGGTCAACAGGCAAGGCCTAAAACCACCTTCTCCCATTTCCTGCCTTAAGCGAGAAATAGGGAGAGAGCCTGCCCTGAGCTTGTCGAAGGGGTTGGGGCCAGATCCTTGTATAACGGTCGTCACCAACGGCATCGAGCGCGCGGTCCAGTACTTTCATGCCATTCGGGACTACCTCAAGGAACGCAAGAGCCATTCCCAGGCCATTGTGGCCTTCTCCGGTGAGCACGAATTCGGCGGAGCCAAGGTCAGCGAGGCTTCGCTCAACGGTTTTCCCTCCAATAAGATCGCCGAGCGGATTCGCGAAGATCCTTACCGCTTCCTGGTTTATGCGGATAAATTCCAGACCGGCTATGACGAGCCCCTGCTGCACACGATGTACGTGGACAAAACCCTCTCTGGCATCAAGGCTGTGCAGACACTGTCGCGCCTCAATCGGGCGCATCCCAAAAAGTACGACGTGTTCGTGCTGGATTTCCTGAATGATGCCGACACCATCCGCGACGCCTTCGCCGACTTTTATCGCACAACGATTCTGGCTGACGAGACCGATCCCGTGCCGACCAGTGATGGCGGCCGACGCCCCGAGCCCGAACTGGACCGGCTCTCGAACATCATCAGGACCTTCAACGACCTCTTTGGTGACATTGCTTGGCAAGACGCCGACCGCGTGCGCGAACTCATCACCGAGACCATTCCGGCCAAGGTGGCGGAGGACGCCGCTTTCAAAAATGCCCGGCAGAACTCGGACAAGGAGAACGCACGTATCGAACACGACAAAGCTTTGGTGCGCGTCATGACCTCCGTGATGAAGGACGACACCGAACTGTTCAAGCAGTTCATGGACAACCAGAGCTTCAAGCGGTGGATGAGCAACGCCGTATTCGGCTTGGCCTACACACAGGCCGGTAGGGAGTAATGCTCTTACTCCCAATGTTGATCTCGGCCCGGTTCCCCTGTTGAACTCTCAGCTCTCACCCACATGCAGTTTGGTACTTCCTGACGCAGCCAACACTTTCTGATAGAATTCTTCGTAATCCATGACCATTTTCTCGTCTTGCCCATTCACCTGCATTTGGATGCGTATCTGCTTTTGATTCAAGTCCGGTTCCAAGTAGAATCTTGGTGCACGAAACTCGACAGACTGCTTCAACCTCTTTGCTTTCCGCAATTTTGGGTTATTCGCCAACCTCTTTTTCAGTTGCTCATCAGCCGCTCTGTCCAAAATCGGCCTCAAGGGACCTGTTTCTATGGGAATGGTGGTACCGACCACGAACCCACCCATCGTATAGAGGTTTTGGATCAAGAAGATTATGTCTTTTACACTTGATGATGAAGACAAGCTTGCAGTCCATTTCCAGAGAACTGTCACCAAGTCTTTTACCGTGATGCTGGTGACGGCTTTGCATACTTCGTTTGTATACTCCGAGAAATTGATTTTCAGTCCCGTTTGAGGCTGTTGAGTCATGAACTTTTGATCTGAGATGAGATCCACGATAAATTCATTTCTTATTGCTAGGTACCTACTGTGAAGAAGTAGATCCGCAATGCCACCCAAGTCAATGGTGCCAACAATTTTGTCATCGTAGTCATATACTTGTACCCTATGGGACTGAAGTTTCTGCGGAAATATCTCGGACAGAATGCGTATATGGACAGATGCATTTATAAGGACATCCTCAATGAGGCTCTCTTGTTCGTCTAAAATCTGGTCCGTAATCTTGCTTTCAGGTAGCAGCCCCGTTTGCTCATCGGCACAAACGATACCGTGCGCATCAAGTTTAGCTTTCGCGCCAGCTTGGAATTTCTTCAGTCTCTCAAGCTGTAAGTTAATACGCTGATATGGACCTTTCCTGTTTCGGCTTCAGGAGCTATCAAAAAAATATTTCACTCACTGCAGATGGTCTTCGGGTTCTGGCGGCTACCCATCTTTCCTTCGCAGAATGCGGCGTGCCGCCTTGTTATCGGCTTTGGCGCGACGTGCGGTGAAGAACTCGGCGGTTTTCATGGCGGAGATCTTCTGGGCGACCGCCGTCGCGACGAACTGAGTGATGCTCGTGCCGTCTTCTTTGCTGATCTCCGCGACGGCTGCCTTCCGAGACGCGGGTAGCCGTAACGGGTAGGTTGCGGTTTGTCATGAACCCTTCGCTATGCTCAGGGCAGGCGGAGTGAAGGAATCGCAATTATCGGCTTTTGCCCGGACGGGCGTCAAGGCTCATCGTGCCGAAGCGGTACGAGACGGTTCGGAAAGTTCCGGGTGTTGTTGACGCCAGAGGCGTTGCGGACCCTCAAGGTCCTCGGTGTCGCCGGCGATGATGATCTGTTCTCGAATGAGTCCGGCGACGCCGAGTAAAAACGGAGATGGAATCTGCGGGGCATTTTCTGCGATCAACACGTCGAAGCGTATGCGTTTGAACAGGGGATCGGTCACGATTCTCCCCGGGGTCGAGACAACCAACCTCTTGTTCTGCATGAAGGCCTGGCGGTTGGTGGCCTCGCTGGCGGCCAGCAGTTCACGAACTTTCTGTGTACCCCCAAGCTTGGAAATGTCGTCTTTCAACGCTTCGTATTCCGGCCGCATCTCTTTCGGCATCGCGGCCTCGGGAGACAATTCGCGGATCCGGACCTGTGCGATCTCCACTTCTTTCATCAGTGCCGCGATGTTGCCGGTATAGAGTTTCCGATATTCGCTCAGGGTTTCCACGTTCTTGCCCATGGTCTGCATGCCGAGCCGTTTCCAGATGGGCAGGCTTTCGTACTTGGCGAGCAGGTGGTCGATCTCCTTGATTTTCCGCTGGAACTCACTCACCTGGGCCATGAGACGCCATTCCAGTAATTTGACTTCATCCATGTCCCGTTGTTTCTGCCCTTTGTAGGCCAGGACCGGGATGAGTTCGCGAAATCGCTCATATTTCTGGCGAAGAGTATCCTTGTGCGACCGGGATTTGGCGAAAAATTTGTGCATTTGCACTTCGAATCCCAATTGGCCGAGTGAAATGCCTTCGGCCTGCTTGAGCATCGCAATTTCGTAGCGGCTCAAAAGACTGGCAAAAGGCAGGGCGGCGTTCCGCAGGGTTTTGGCCAGGAAGCCGAGCAAGCGGTCCACGGCGTCGTGTGTAGGCGCCACCAGCAGCACGCGTTTATTATGTCGCATCAGGTTCACCGCCAGCGTGCCGAGTTTGGTCCAACGCGCGGCTTGGTCATCATGCCAGACGGTGGTCAGAACGGCCGCCGATGCCCCGGTTCTCGCCGAGGCATTGGCTTCGTTGTGTTCCGGGTCCAGCCACGGCGCCAGCCGCTCGGCGGGTCCCAGGGCGTAGGATTCGGGGTGCGTCGCCATGTCGGCCAGGCGCTCGGAGGCCAGGCGAAAGAATTCCGTGGTATCCGGCACGAGCGTATTGTCGAGTGTGGATTGCCCCAATGTCTCCTGGGTCTGGACCAGGGCAGTGTCGTCCTGTCTCTGTAGCAGGAAGCCGCCGGTAGGTTCCAAGTCTCCGGGCGGCACGATGGTGACGGGGACGTCTTCCAGAAACGTCGTCCCCGCGGGGACCTCCATGGCATACAGATGCAGGCTGCCGGCTGTCCCGAGATCCTGGGTCGAGCGGGATTCGATCAACACGTCGGATGCTCCCGCGGCATCTTGGTGGTCCGCCAACCGAACGGCAAATGCGTTGAGGAGTTCAGTCAGTTTCATGGTTCGCGGCTGGGATCGAGCGACCGCTGAATACAAATGGCCACGCAGCCCAGTCCACCCGTGATTGGGCGTCGATCAAAAGCACACCCTCGATTCTTGGCACAGGCCGTGACAAACGGAACGTGCTGCGCAAAATCGAGATCGTCGAGCACGTGGACTTGCAGGCGGTCATCGTCCAGCACCGACAGGATAAGCGCACGGTTGTGATTGTCATCTTCCAATACAGCGGATTTCGGCGACGGCGCGATCCTGGCGCGGGCCGCTTGAACGCGTGGCAACTCCACGACGGCTTTGACCAGATGCTTCGGCGGATGAATCGCCCTTTGACTCATCCGGATGTTTAATGACGTCAGGTTGAGGACGTCCTGATCCATGGCCTGCGCCAAGGCGACGTTTTCGGCCCGTTGCGCGACAAACGCATGAGATATGAGCATGGTCAAGGACAAGCACCCCACGCTCAGGACCCACATAACCGCTGCTTTCGCGGGAGCAAACCTGGTGCAATGACGCAGCATGAGGGCATTGTAGTGGACGCTTGCAGGACGTGTCCAGCGTGATAGGAGAGCGATGCCCTCCGTGTACCGATTCGTGCCCCTTCACCCTACTCTCTTCTCTCCCGCCAGGGGCGAGGGTTTTATGCTTCAAATTGACATTTTCCTCATACGGACCTTATGATGCTGCTCTTTGACGGAGAAGAGGAGGCAGGGTGACGATGAAGGTGATTCTTCAAGAAAATATCGACAGTTTGGGGTACGTGGGAGACGTGCTCAACGTGGCCGACGGCTATGCACGGAACTACTTGCTTCCGCGTCAAAAGGCCTTGGAGGCCAACCCCCGTAACGTAAAGGCCTTGGAACATGCCAAGCGCGTGACGGCCCATAAGGCAAAGAAAGTCGAACACGACATTCAGGAATTTGCAACGAAATTGTCCGGCGTCTCGCTTACGTTTCCGGTCCAGACCGGCAAGGATGACAAGCTGTTCGGGTCCATCACCACGAAGGACCTGGAAGCTGGGTTGTCTGCCGAAGGGTTCGACGTGGACCGTCGAAAGATTCAATTGGCAAATCCCCTGAAAGAGTTGGGCACGTTTACCATTGGCATCAAGTTATACCGGGACATCATCGCGAATGTGTCCGTGAGTCTTGTGAAACAGGGTGGGGAGGCCCAGGCTGAAACCCCAACCGATGAAGCCGCGGATGCGACCACCGCCGTTGCTCCGGCGGAAGCGCCTGAGCCACAGGACCCTTCGTCTTCGTCCTTCGACTACGCTCAGGACAGGCTCAGGGCAGGCTAATGGGCTACGTTGTCGGGACACTGAAAGCCATTCAACAAGAAGATCCCGATGTCTATGCGGCTTTTCGCGCTGAAGAAAAACGACAACGCGACAAGCTGGTGCTGATTGCTTCGGAAAATTATGCGAGCCCCGCTGTCCTGGCCGCGCAAGGGTCGCTGATGACCAACAAGTACGCGGAAGGCTATCCTCGGCGGCGCTATTACGGCGGGTGCCAGTTCGTGGATGAAGTCGAAGAATTGGCCATTGCCCGGGCCAAGCAGTTGTTCGGGTGCGAGCACGCCAACGTCCAGCCGCATTCAGGTTCCACCGCCAACATGGCGGCGTACCTTTCGGTCCTGAAACCCGGCGACACCATCCTGGGCATGGCCCTCTCACAGGGCGGCCATTTGACCCACGGCAGTAAAGTTAATTTTTCGGGAAAACTGTTCCAGGCCTTTTCCTACGGGGTCGATCGCGAAACCGAGTTGATCGATTACGACGCGGTGCAGCAAAAGGCCGAAGAAGTTCGCCCACGCATGATTATCGTCGGGGCGAGCGCCTATTCGAAAGTCATCGATTTCCCGCGGTTTCAGGAAATTGCGAAATCCGTAGGAGCGTATCTGCTGGTCGATATCGCGCATATTTCCGGCTTGGTGGCGACGGGGCTGCACCCCAGTCCGGTGCCGTATGCTGATTTTGTCACCACCACCACCCACAAAACCCTGCGCGGGCCGCGTGCCGGCATGGTGATGTGTAAAGAGGAACACGCGAAAGCCGTCGATAAGATCGTCTTCCCGGGCCTGCAAGGCGGCCCGCTTATGCACGTGATCGCAGCCAAGGCCGTGGCATTCAAGGAAGCCCTGGCCCCGAGTTTTACCGCCTATCAGCAACGTATCCTGGACAATGCCAGGACCTTGGCGGATGGGTTAGCCGCACGGGGCTATCACGTGGTGTCCGGTGGGACTGATACGCACCTGTTCCTGCTGAATCTCAATTCCAAAGGGGTGACGGGAAAAGAAGCCGAGGAGTCACTCGACGCATCGGGGATCATCGTCAATAAAAACGCCGTGCCATATGACGAGAGACCGCCTGCGGTCGCCAGCGGCATTCGAATCGGAACGCCCATCGTGTCGACTCGGGGGATGGGCGTGACCGAGATGTCGCAAATCGTGGCGTGGATGGACGAGGTATTGCAACATCCCACGAAAAAACGAATCCAGAGCCGGATTCGCAAGGAAGTCAAAGCCTTGTGCGCTCGCTTCACGGTCTTTTCGTAACCCGTTGCTGCCATTGATATGAAAATGCCCCGAATCCGTCATCCTCGTTTTTCTTTTCCGTCATTCCCGACATTTTTAATCGGGAATCCAGCGTCTTTTCTTTGTTGTCTTACGTCCATGCAGATAAAAGACTTTGGATTCCTGCTTTCGCAGGAATGACGGATAGGCGTCAGGAATGACAGAGGGGGGCTATTTTTATACCAATGACAGATTGGTGTGAGGCGTTCTATTTGAACCCAACCCGTCATGAAATGTCCGTTTTGTAATCGACTCGACGACAAGGTGATTGATTCTCGTACGGCCCGAGAAGGCGAGGTGATTCGGCGTCGCCGGGAATGTTTCGGATGTCGTCGTCGTTTCACGACGTATGAACGGATCGAAGAGAATCTTCCCACGATCGTCAAAAAAGACAACCGGAGAGAAACGTTCGACCGCGCCAAAGTCATGGCTGGCCTGAAAAAGGCATGTGAAAAGCGGCCGATCAGCAGCGACATGCTGGAAGCCGCGGTGGACCGGATTGAAAAACGCTTGCAGGATTCGGGTGAATCCGAAGTCCAAGCCAGGGTGATTGGCGAGGAAGTCATGCGGGAACTCCATGGGTTGGACCAGGTGGCCTACGTGCGGTTTGCCTCCGTGTATCGCGAGTTCAAGGACATTGATCAATTCATGGAAACGATCAAGTCTCTTGCGCAGGACCGAGGAGCCATCTGATGTGCCATGACCCTTCGATTCGCTCAGGGCGGGTCGAGCGAGGCATGCCCCTGCGAAAGCGGGGGTGGGGTAGAGGCACTTATGCCTTCCGCTAGCCGTTCCATTCAAAAAGCCGCGTCCCACCGGGTTTCGGCTTCCGTTCCGGAACGAAAAACCAAACCGTCGTCCCAACCGGTTCGCCGGCGAGCGGCTCAGGCTACCCGTGTGGCAATCCTCGGCGGAGGACGTGGCGGGCGTGCCCTGTTGGAGATTTTTGCGCAGGACCCGCTGGCCCGCATCGTCGGATTAGGCGAGACCAAACCGCGCACACTCGGGACCAGGCTTGCCCGGCAGTTGGGCGTTCCGGTGACGCAGGACTATCGTGAAATTTTGAACATGAAAGAGGTGGACCTGATCATTGACGTGACCGGCAGTCCTGAAGTCGAGCGGGCGCTACAGAAAATCCGAAAACCGAGCGTGGCGATCATCGGCGGCGCAAGCGCCAAGTTCATGTGGCAGTTGATCGACGCGCGGATTCGGGCCACGACGGAAATCGAAAAGACCCTGAGCCGGTACCAATCACTGTTCCGCCGGTACGTCAAGGAAGAAGCCGAGAGCGCGGTCGATGAGGAGCGGACACGTATCGCCTGTGAAATTCACGATGGGTTGGTCCAAACGCTGGTCGGCGTCAATTTCAAAATGGAACGGTGTGGTGACCTGATCCAGGAAGAACCCGACAAATGTTTTGCCCTGTTGAGTGAGGCCAAGCACCACCTGAAACACGGCATTCAGGAAGCCCGGCAAGTGGTGTTCAATTTGCGACCCGGTCAATACGAGCAGCTCAACCTGCTCTCGGCGTTGACCAATTATCTCGATTCGTACCAAAAACAACATCGTGTCCAGGTCGCGTTCTCCCATACGGGGAGCGATGCCCGATTGCTGCCCAAGACGAAAGTCTTCGTCTTTCGGATGATTCAGGAGGCTTTGCAAAATTCCTTCAAGCATGCCGGGGCGTCAAAACTTTTTGTGCAATTGAACATTCAACCGCATCACCTCTCCGCGGTGATCCAGGATAATGGGAACGGATTCGACGTCAAGGCGGTTTTTCAGAACCCGGATAAGTGGGATCACTTCGGCATGCGCGGGATGAAGGAGCGGGCCAAGTTGCTCAACGGCGATGTATCGTGGGAGTCCCGCAAAAACGAAGGAACCACGGTCACGGTGTCGATTCCGTTGACCAGAAAGGATAGCGCACGAAATGGCAAAAAAAATTAAGGTGTTGATTGCGGACGACCATCGCGTCGTACGTGAGGGCCTGTCCGCTATCCTGGAGACCAAGGAGGAAATCCACATCGTCGGCGAAGCCGGTGACGGCGGCGAAGCCGTGGAAAAAGCCAGACAATTGTTGCCCGACGTGATCGTCATGGACGTGAGCATGCCGGGCATGACGGGCGTGGAAGCCACGCGGATCATCAAGCGGGAAATGCCTCATATCGGGATCATTGCCCTGACGATGTATGAGGATCATCAATATATTTTCGACCTGGTCCGGGCCGGAGCCACGGGCTACCTGCTCAAGGACTCGGATTCCACGGAAATCGTCGCGGCCATTCGCGCCATTTCCCGAGGGGAATCGCTGATCCATCCGTCGGTGGCGAGTAAAATTCTGGCCGAATTTTCGTTATTGGCCGAAGGCAAAGGCAAAAAGAAGTCCTTACTGGAACACGACCTCACGGATCGCGAGATCACCGTCCTGCGATTGGTGGCGGACGGCAAGACCAACAAGGAAATCGCCAACGTGTTGGACCTGAGCGAGAAGACCGTGAAAAATCACGTCCGCAACATCTTCCACAAACTCCACGTCTACGACCGCACCCAAGCCGCCATCCTGGCCATCCGAAAAGGCATCATCGAACTCGAACCGCACCCCTGACCGGGCTTGATACGAACAGAGCCTTCCAGAACCCTCGCCCCTGGCGGGAGAGGGCAGGGTGAGGGGGACAGTCGGGGTAGGTCGGGTTAGCCGAACAGGCGTAACCCGACATCGCAGGCCCTCGTCGGATT
>VYFB01000090.1 GCA_009842645.1 Nitrospira sp. SB0677_bin_15
CCCCCTCACCCCAGCCCTCTCCCGCATCGGGGAGAGGGAGTTAGTAGACTGGGTTCGTGTAGCGTAACCCGACATCTGGCTGAAGGATCCGTGTTTCTTATGCTTCGGCTAGCACGCTGCTGATTTTATGCGTCGCTTGTTCCACGTCCGCATTCGATACGTCCAAATGGGTGACCGCACGGAACAGGTGATCGCCGATGGCATTCAAGAGGACCCCGGCCTCTCTGAACGCATGCAGGAGTTCCTGGGTCGAACGGTCGCTTCGCACAACCTCGAACACCACGATATTCGTTTCGACGTGGTCAGGCTCCACGTACACCGTGGGAATCTGTTGCAGTTGCAGGGCAAAACTTTTGGCATTCTCATGGTCCTCCTGAAGCCGGGTCACGTGGTGCTCCAGGGCATAGAGGCCAGCGGCCGCGAGAATACCCGCTTGCCGCATGCCGCCGCCGAACATTTTTCGCAAACGCCGAAGCTTGGCAATCCGGTCCTTGGTCGAGGTGATCAATGATCCGACCGGAGCCCCCAACCCTTTCGACAGGCAGAACGACACGGTATCGAACGGCTGCGCAAATTCGACGACGGATACCCCTGTGGCCACGGACGCATTGAACAACCTGGCGCCGTCCAAATGCAACGCAAGACCCTGGTCTCCCGCCAACTTCGTGATCTCCCGGATCACGGACAAGGGGTAGACCGAGCCCCCTCCGAAATTGTGTGTTTGCTCCAGACACAGCAGCGTCGTCGGGGGATTGTGGACGTCTTGAGGCCGGATGGCCGCGAGCACACTATCGGCGGTCAAAAGACCCCGGTCGCCGTCGATGCAGCATAATTGGACCTGAGACAAGGCCGAAGCCGCCCCCCCTTCATACCGAATAATATGGGCCGTGCCTTCCACAAGCACCTCGTCTCCCGGACGGGTATGGAGACGAAGGCACAATTGATTCGCCATCACCCCGGTAGGTACGAACAGGGCCGCGTCCTTGCCCAACACGCAGGCAGCCTTGGCTTCCAGGGCATTGACCGTCGGATCTTCACCGTACACGTCATCGCCCACTTCTGCCTGGGCCATGGCGGCTCTCATGCCCGGAGTCGGCTTAGTCACGGTATCGCTTCGCAGATCGATCATCGTCGGGCTTCCTCTCAAGGCTGTTATCGTCTCTTCACGTTCCTTCTTTTATTCTACGGCAGCTTCCTTGACGGGAACAAGAAGCCCAATTTGCGACAACACACCTTGAATCTCTTCTACGGAAACCGGGCCTGCACGGAGGATAGCCGGCTCATCTACCACGCTCAACAGGGTGGAAGGACGGTTTCCCGTGGCCGGTCCGGTATCCAGAATCAGATCGACGTCATGACCTAACGCCGCCTCCACTTCCTCGGCAGTCAGGCATGGGATTTGTCCGGACAGGTTGGCGCTTGTCCCGGTCAACGGACCCGTGTGACGTAATAAGGTCCGCAGGAATGCCGGCGCGGGTTCTCGAATCCCGATGGTCCCGGTCTCGGCCGTCAACACGGAAGAAAGCCCGGGCCGGGCCGGAACGATGACGGTCAACGGCCCTGGCCAGAATTCGTTGATCATCTCGTGGAACCAGGATGGAACGGACCCTGCCAGGGTATCGAGTTGGCTCCGTTCTCCGATCAGCACGAGAAGGGGTTTCCCGGAAGGCCGTTCTTTCGCATTGCTCACGCGGTCCAGGGCCATAGGATTGAACACCGATGCGGCCAGGGCGTACGAACTTTCCGTCCCGACGGCGAGCAGGCCGCCCCGATGAACGAGATCCGCAATCGGAACAAAAAAGGAGGGAGAAGGATCTGCAGGAACCGGAAGAATTTTGGCCACGAGCGTCATACCCGAGCGGAGATGGTTTACGTCAAGACTCGTGCGGCAATGTCGGTGCGGAAATATTGCCCTTCAAACGTGACGTGCCTCCCCGCGTCATAAGCCCGGTCACGCGCAGCTTTGAGGGAGGGTCCCCAGGCCGTCACCCCCAACACTCGGCCGCCGGCCGTGACGACGTCTTGGCCGTTTAAGGCTGTTCCGGCGTGGAAGACCGAAACTCGGTCATCGGCGACAGACTCCAAAAGCCCGTTGATCGGCAGGCCGGTCGGATACGTGCCGGGATATCCGCCGGACGCCATGACGACACACACCGACGATTCCTCCGACCAGTCGAGATGTACCTGATCCAACCGATGTTCCACGACCGCTTCGAGAACGTCGGCGAGGTCCGTTTTCAACAATGGCAACACCACTTGGGTCTCGGGATCGCCGAACCGCGCATTGAATTCCAGCACGTAAGGCGTCCCGTCCTTGACCATGACGCCCGCGTACAAGACCCCGTAAAACGGACTGCCCACGCGCGACAGCCCTTCGATCGCAGGATGCAACACGTCTCGCATGATCGCATAGCGTAAGGCCGGCGTGGCCAGCGGCGCCGGCGCATAGGCCCCCATGCCTCCGGTATTGGGGCCGGTATCGCCCTCCCCGAGCCGCTTGTGATCCTGGGCGGCCAGCATGGGGACGACGGTTTTCCCATCGGCAAATGCCATCAGGGTCAGTTCTTCCCCTTCGAGACATTCTTCAATGACCACCCGGTTGCCGGCGTCGCCGAAGGCTCGACGTTCAAGCACGTTGACGACTGCGTCCTTGGCGTCCTGCGCCGTCCGGGCCACGACCACGCCTTTCCCCTGGGCCAACCCGTCCGCTTTGACGACGATGGGGAGCGCGCATTGTTCCAAGTAGTCCAGCGCGGGACGGACGCTCTCGAAGGTACTCGCCTCCGCGGTCGGAATCCCCTGGCGCATCATCAGGTTCTTGGCAAAGGCTTTACTGGATTCGATCTTGGCAGCGTTCCTGGTGGGACCGAAGACCTTGAGTTTATTTTCTCGAAACAGGTCCGCAATACCCAGCGCCAGCGGTGCTTCAGGGCCAACCACAGTGAGATCCACGGCTTCCTGTTCGGCAAACGTTTTCAGGCCCGCCAAGTCCGTCGCCGCAAGCGGCACACACGTGGCGAGCTGACTGATTCCCGCGTTCCCGGGTGCGCAATAGAGCTTACTGACTCGATGACTCGAGGCGAGTTTCCAGACCAATGCATGCTCGCGCCCTCCACCGCCGATGACCAGGATCTTCATAGGATTCGCCGATCGTGAAGTGTAGCTCAATGACGGAAGTGGCGCATGCCCGTCATAACCATCGCCACGTCCTGTTCATCGGCGGCTTTGACCACCTCTTCGTCCCGGATGCTGCCGCCCGGTTGGATAACCGCGGTCACGCCCGCTTGAACAGCCGCATCGAGCCCGTCCCGGAACGGGAAAAAGGCATCCGAGGCCATGACGCACCCTTTGACCTGCAGGTTGGCTTTCATTTCGGCCAATTTGACGGAATCGACGCGACTCATCTGACCGGCCCCGACACCCACGGTTTGCGTGGCATTGGCAAACACAATGGCATTGGATTTCACGTGTTTGCACACCTTCCACGCAAAGGCACAGGCTGCATATTCGTCATCCGTAGGTTTTCGTTTGGTCGGAACCGCCAAGGTTTTCAGGTCCGCGAGGGCGCCCAGGTCACGGTCCTGCAGGATCAGTCCCCCGACGAGTTTTTTCAAATCATACCCGTCACGGGTCCGGCTTTCGAGCGAACCCACCGCCAACAGCCGCAAGTCCTTTTTCCGTTGCAACTCGGCCACGGCCTCGTCGGTGAACTCAGGAGCAATCAGGACTTCGACGAATGTTGACGTCACTTCCTGTGCCATGTCCAAGTCCACGGGCCGGTTGGAGGCAATCACCCCTCCGAAGGCGGAAACCGGGTCGGTTTCCCTGGCCTTGCGATAGGCTTCGACCGGAGTCGCCCCCAAAGCCACGCCGCACGGATTATTGTGTTTGATGATGACCACGGCCCCATCGTCGAATTCTTTCGCCAACTCCAATGCCGAGTTGGCGTCCAGGTAATTGTTGTAGGACATGGCCTTGCCGTGCAGTTGACGACCCAGGGAAATCGAAGGTTCCGTGCTGCCGGTCTCCCGGTAAAACGCTCCTTCCTGATGCGGATTTTCCCCGTAGCGCAGGATTTCGGCCCGTTCATACGTGATTGACAGGCGTGCCGGAAATTTGTCTGCTCCATCGTCCTGCCGGCTTAAATAATTTGCGATCAGGCCGTCGTACCGCGAGGTGTGTTGGAACACTTTCCGGGCCAATTCACGGCGAAGCGTCAACGGGACAGACCCGGACTGCAAGGCCTCCAACACGCGACTATAGTCGCCCGGGTCCACCACCACGACGACGTCCGCGTGATTCTTGGCAGCGGACCGGAGCATGGACGGACCGCCGATATCGATATTCTCGATGGCATCCTCGAAGGTACAATCCGGTTTGGCAATGGTCGACTCGAACGGGTAGAGGTTGACCGCCACAAGATCAATAGGCTCAATCCCCTGCTCCTGCATTTGTCGAACTTCGTCGGTCCGCCCTCGCCGGCCCAACAGTCCCCCGTGAATCTTGGGATGCAGAGTTTTGACCCGTCCACCCAGAATCTCCGGAGACCCTGTATGCGATGAAACTTCCGTGACCGGCAGTCCGGCCGTGTGTATGGCATTGGCCGTCCCTCCCGTGGAAAGAATGGTGCCTCCGAGTTCAACCAATCCCCTGGCAAACTCCACAATGCCCGTCTTATCGGACACACTGATCAACGCATGGTTCAACTTGCCCATTGTTCGCCCCTCGATGGTCAATTCGACAGTGAGTGAAAGGAAAAAACACGCGGAGGCTCAGCTTACCAAATGCATCTCATCAGCATCAACGAGACTCCATGAACTTGCCAGCCAAAACCTCTGATTTACTGCACTATCGGACAGTAGATTTTTTGATGGTCAACTAAAACGTTTTGCTCTTTGTTCTTCATATTTCCCTTTTACTTTATCTCATTTTTTGATCTTACGTGCTCGTTAATAAAACGCGGTTTTATGCCGTCAAGCCGATGATAGATTTTAGCAAAACCATGCAATCGACAATTAAAATAGGCGTCCATAGATATTGATGAGTCGGCTTTATCGTAGAAGCAGGCAATTTGATCTGCTTTATTGTCAGGTATGTCTCCCTCAACATGAAATTTTTCAGTTTCTCCAGCTTTAACTTTTATTTTCTTAATGTAAGGGACATGAAGCGGGGTTCCTGAACAACAAAACTCGATTTGAGCGCGGTCTAATTCAACTTCAAATGGTGAGCGGTTGATTACTTGAAACCATAATTGAAACGTCGCAAAAGGACGACCTAGATCAACCCTGACATTTTCATGACGAGAAGAAATATCTACCGTCATCAAATCGGCCATGCATTCTTCAGAAAACTTCCGTCTCAAGAGCCACTTCGGCAGCCACGTCAGGTATCCCCACATTCCGACAAATGATTCAATGTCCATGTTTAGCTCTATAACATCTTGCTTTCAGGGACTTCAAAATCGTCGCTCATCGACAACAACGATTTCTTTTTTGAAAATAATGCGTGTTTCGTATTTTTTGCTCGGCTTTTAAAGACACGAGTGTTGGAGTGTTGATCGCACCAGACTTTTTTATCTCGAAGACGGTGTCATGGTCGAGACAATTGGCGGGTAATGTATCGACTACGTTCTTCAAGCAGCAGCATCTGTTCCGGTTTGAGTTCGAGGCCATGATTGTGCTTCTCGATGGCGGCAGTGAAGTTAAACACCAATGCTTCGACAATAGATCGCCTGTTTTCGAGCTTGCCGCCTGAGTAGTAGAAATGATCCCGGGTGACGACGTTGAAACGGTTCCAATAACGCTCCAGCATTGTGTTTTGCCTATAGTCGTTGTGATGCCACGTCGATAGGATGAATCGTGCCTGAGTTGAAGAAAGCAATTCGAAGAGATGAGTTTCGTCGTCTTCCGTCCAGCCGTTGTAGTAATCGACGTACCGGCCGGCGTAAGGTGGATCGCAGTAGATGATGTCGCCGCTGGTCGCCTGTCGTATCACGTCTTCGAACGACGCCGTCAGAAACACCCATTCCGGTTGAATCAGACAGGCAACGTCGCGGACTTGGTTGACGATCTTGGTGACGTAAGATCGGCTGAAGCGCTCGGGTTTCTGGCAAAACGGAATATTCCACTCGCCTTTTTTGTTGAATCGCATCATGCCATTGAAGCCTGCTCTGGATAGAAAGAGGAAATCCAGTGGATTGTGATCTCGATTGAAACGCTCCTTTATGGCGTTGAAGTGATCGTACCCATTGCGGCTCGACCGTCGAAGCCGTTCCCCTTCTTCTTCAAGATAGAAACGGACACGAGCAGGGCAAAGCATACCCCTTTGGATTTGCCGATAGAAACGAACAATGTGAGGATTGGTGTCGCTGAGCAGGGCACGCTTAAAGCCCACGTTAAAGGCAACGACGCCCGTTCCCAAAAAAGGCTCTATCCACCGTCCCTCAACGTCGGGCACGAGGGCCTGTATCCACGGCACCAATTTGGTTTTGATCCCTTGGCTCTTGATGGGAGGGATGACGACGCGCATCACGTGCTTCTCTTCCTTCTCTTCGTCTCAATGGGAACGATGAGTTTCTTATCTCCGCCTTTGAATTCAACGAAATCTTCCAATTTCCTGATTGGTATCGCTCTCCGGCCCTTCTTCATCGTTGTGACGCCATAATTCATCCAGTATTCATCAAACCATTCCTCACCCAGCTTCGCAAAGATGCCATTGCCTTTCAAAATATCATTGATGGCGGTGATGGATCCAATATTAGCGGTATTACCGGACCCCGTCGGTCGCTGGCCAGTTGCCATTTCTCACAGACGAAAAACTGAAAATCCCTAATCACCGACGCAATCGAGCGAAGATTTTCCATGGTTGTTACGGAACGTTGCCCCACACGGTGAGAATCTGCTTCGCCTTCCTCAAGCTCACGAACGTTGATAACTTCAGTCTCGTCAACGTCCTTGGCGTCAGCTCTGGTGTAGATTATGCCGAGACAGAAATGCCCAGCATAGTCACTATATGGGAATTGGATGTTCTTCGTTGATGTCCGATCTCTGAAGTAAGATCCGTGGCTGCCAAGCGTGAACCCATTAACGTGTCCAGGAAATTCAGGGTCGCGATAGGTCGTCTTTAAATCGACGGCTATCTTGAAGCGGGCATTCTCCTGACTGACGAAGCTCAGGTCGGGGTACCAGTTCTGATGTTCCGCTAGTACAATGGAGTAGCCATGTTCCTGAGCGAACTGAAGGATTTTAGGAAATAGATGAATTTCAAGAATTTTCGAGATGATCTTTGTGTCTGAACTGATAGTATAGATATTCCGGTAAATATCAATGAAGCCCTTAACGGTCCATTCGCCGTCGTCTGCGCTGACGTGCTCGCCCATCTTCCGGACAAAAACCCGTAACGCCTTCGAAAATGCAGCCTTTCCTTCGCGTTGTGCGGCTTTTGTCAGCTTAGACATATACTCTTTCTCTCACATATCGGCCTAATTTACAAAGCCACATGAAGTCGTGCGCCTCAGGGTGTACGTCAGCGGCACGTTCGGTATATACTCAGGAGGAATGTTTCGGTACGCCCACAGGTGTTGCCTAATGCCCTTTTCACTCATCGCGACCCTCATTATCGTTTTTTTCACCGTCGCCTTTTCCCTTCAGAACGACCAGACGGTTTCCATTCAATTTTTCGGCTGGACGTTCCAGGGATCACTTGTCCTGGTGTTACTGACTACCCTGTGCCTGGGCATCGTGATTCATATCCTGGCTTCCATGCCGGCACGTATACGGAAATCAAAGGAAATTGTGGAACTCAACAAACGGGTGATGGAGTTGGAAAGAACACAACCATCCGACGTTTCCCAACCACAGCAAGACCGGACCCCATATCTCGACTGAACGCCAGTCGGGAACAACGGCCCCCCTCACCCCAGCCCTCTCCCTCGGCGGGGAGAGGGTTTCAGGGCAAGACCTTGACACGGCCCCGGGAGACTGACACCATATGAGCCAACCATTCAACGATGCCCACAGCCATCATGGAGCAAATATTATGACGTCTTTTACTTCAGGTTCGATGAATCAGGCCGACCATCAGCCGTCGGCAGAAAACCCCACCGTTGATGAAGCCTTGGGCTGGGAGGGGCACGTCAATATTCCCCCGTCGCCGTTACTAAACACACTGCTCCGTAATTTGTCTGAAGTGCAAACGGGTTTGACTTTTGGTATGGTGTTTGTGGTTGGAGTGTTGGTCGGAGGCGTCCTGTTTGCTGCACTAGGATCAGGTAAACGACATTCTGATACCTAAGCACCGCACGAAGGCTTCAAAAAAACCGATCTTTGAAGAACAACCGTTGCCACAGTCCGGCTTTGCGCAGGCGGTGATCGTCGTGGGCCAAGGTGCGGCGTTTCCCGCGACGGGTTTCGACTTCGATCGTCTCGTCATCAAAGACCCGGAGCACCTTCCAGAATTTCTTGACCACGTAAGAATAGGTGTCACCGTGTTGAGCGGGGAAGACCTTCTCGGCTCGCAGACTGGGATGGGTCGAGGTCTTCTCTTTCTGATAGACGACAAAATTGCCGGCTTTTAATTTCATCGACACCTCCTTTCCCATGCCATAAACCGGGCTTACCCGGAGCACCGTTAAGCGGCACATGCTCTTATCATGCCATATTCTCTGTACATTGCAACTATTTTTCTTCGTGACACAATTAGTGGTGGGCACCCCACGGGTGAGGTGAATGGAGCCGGCGAGTGGGATTGAACCACCGACCTGCTGATTACGAATCAGCTGCTCTACCACTGAGCTACGCCGGCCTAGGATTAAACAGGTCATAAATTCGGAGGGAAACGGCTGCTTTCAACCCGACGGCCATCTTATTTTCTGAAACGAGTCGTGTCAACTGTCGGCCCCCCCTCACCCCAACCCTCTCCCACTAATGGGGAGAGGGAGTCAGCTCCCGGACTCTCCCCCTTAATGCCTCCCAGTCCGTCCCCCAACCCTCTCCCACTAGTGGGGAGAGGGAGTCATCAGAACATGATTGACATGAATTTTGTTTCTCCGCTACCGTGAAACGATGTCCTCTCCTGCTGGCAAATCTGCTCCGGCATCGCTTTCCCCCCTTGTCCATCTCTGCTCCCTGATCAGATTGTCGAATCAAACGGGCACGCTCCTGCTTATGATTCCAACCCTGTGGGCACTGGTCCTGGCGTCAAAAGGACGGCCGGCCGGTCTGCTCATTGTCCTGTTCATTGCGGGATCGTTCATCATGCGAAGCGCCGGTGTCATTATCAACGACCTGGCCGATCGTTCGTTCGACCGGCGAGTCACTCGCACCCAAACCCGGCCCCTCGCCAGTGGGGTCCTTCGCCCCTGGCACGCCATCCTGTTCCTCGGCGTTCTCCTTGCCATCGCCGTGAGCCTCCTGTTGTTCCTGAATCCGCTGGCCATACGGCTCGGCCCGGTCGCCTTGGCATTGGCCGCGATCTATCCCTTTACGAAACGGTTCTTTCGCGTCCCTCAACTCTTTCTCGGACTGGCGTTCGGATGGGGCGCCGTGATGGCTTGGGCTGCCGTTCGCAATCAGCTCAATCCGGCGACGTGGCTGCTTTTTTCCGCCACGATTTGCTGGGCCTTGGCCTACGATACCATTTATGCGCTTCAGGACGTTGAGGACGACCTTCGTATCGGGGTGAACTCATCGGCGATTCTGTTTGGTTCCCGCGTATGGGCCGCCGTGGGCATCATCGAAACGGTCATGCTGGCGCTGTTGGCTACGGCGGGTTGGCTGGAAAATCTGAATGCGGTGTTTTATGTGGGACTCGCCGGAGTCGCAGGGTTCTTGAGTCAACAAGTCCTTCGCCTGCGCAGTCAGGTTTCCCCTCCTGAGGCGTTTTCCATGTTCAAACAACACACGGTCATCGGTCTTGTCATTCTGATCGGGATTTGGATGGGAACGCTGTAGGCGTACCGTCGGATTACGCTTCGCTAATCCGACCTACAACCTGCTCGCTCTGTCAGGCCCCCTCACCCTACCCTCTCCCACGATGGGGAGAGGGTTTCAGAAAGGTAAGAGCGTTGGCTTCGTTATTCCGGTGGGGGGATGGGCTTGTCCGGTTTTGGGGCACGCAGGGTGTCGAGATAGGCGGTTACGGCCCGTGCGTCACCGTCATCGAGGCCCAGGTTCGGCATACGCGTGTGCTTTTTCATGCCTTGCGGGTAACGGACCCAGCGATAGACCCAGGTGTCATTGAGACGGAATCCGGCACGGTCCAAGGCCGGTCCGACCAGACCCCCGACGTCTCCAATACTGTGACACCCGTTACACCCATATTTGTTGAAATAGAGGCTTTTGCCATTTTCTTGCAAGGTGACTTTTTCCGTCTCCGCCACAGTCAAGTCGGGACGCGCAATTTGAGTCATCCTGGGACGTTTTGAGAAATTTTCCCACACGGCCTTGGCGGCTTCAAATTGTTCAGCCACTTTTTCGTAGGCCTCTTCTTCGGGAAGCACGATTTCCTCTTCTTCATCGTCTTCCAGGTCGGTGTCCTCGTCGTCTTCCATATCCATATCTTCGTCATCGTCTTCGGCTTCTTCCTCGGCCTCGGCCCTAGCGGCTTCTTCGGCTTCCTGTTTCGCCAAAGCTTCATCCATGGTCTGTTTAGCTTGATCGTGAGCCGTCTCAGCCGCCTTGAATTGGGATTCCAACTCGGCTTTCCGTCCTTCAACGTCAAACGTCAACGACCCGCCGTGAAGCGTTCGCACGTAGCCGACCACGGCCCAGAGTTCTTCTTCGGAGAGCGTATATTTGAAGGTCGGCATGGTCGAGACCGCGAAATAATTTTCATCATCGAGCACTTCCTGCAACGTGGTATCGCGCATGTCCCGGGAAATTGTGTTGAAGATTTCCTCGTCTGAGAACGTCGACATCGCTTCGGATTCCGACAGGTCCCGAGGACGTGGGTCCGGCATTCGTTCCCAGTTGAAGCCTTCCTGCTGTTGTCCGCTTTCGCCGTGACAGTGCATGCAGTAATGACGATAGAGTTTCCGGCCTTTTGCCGTCCGCTCATCTTCAAACAAGGCGCAGCCGCTCGTCACGGCAAACACCGCGACGACCACGATGACGACCTTGCCCAGTACCCGATGCATGCCTTGTTCTACCTTCATGATTCGTTACCCCTCCGAATTTTTCTCACCAGGAAAAACTCAAAGCCGGCAGCAAGCACGATGCCCAACACGACGTATCCATAAATGGAATTGTCCGGCGGCGGCTCGGCTCGAAGGTACCACCATGATGAAATGGCTTTTTGTGACCCCTTTTCTTTCACGTCTCCATCCACGATTTCCCCGTCCCAAAACGCGAATGCCACGTTTCGCCATTCTCCCGGCGTCACTTGTACGTCCAAGGCATCACCGGTTTGCAGGGACCGGGAAAACACGACGCGCCACGTTCCATCCTGCCAGGCTCCCGTTGCCGAGACATCCTGGTTTTCCTGCGGCCGAAGCGTCTTGAAGCCCTTGGCCGTCATATCGGTGGCTTTGCCGTGTTCTTTTTTCCAATACCAGATGTTGACGTCTCCCCCCTCGATTTGAAGCATTTCCTGCCCATGGGCGAAGTGGGCCATTTTGTCGCCGACCATGAACTCGACTGCGGCGGCATCTGCGGCATCTTCAGATGGGTCGGCATACTCCAGCAGGATGGCCATATCCTCACCATTGTGGACCCCGCGAACCTTCACGGACTTCACCGTGACTTCCTGAATGCGGTCCGGCCAATGCACTTGGGGAGCCAACTTGAATTCCGCAGGCTCGATCGTGTTCCACACGGCGGCGTTCGGATCATCCGCAGGGACGGCTCCCTCCGTCAGGAACAGACGAACGGCCACACTTCCGGTTTCGCCTTCCGGCGGCGGGTTGCTCGCAAACACGCAGGAAGCCCCGACTCCCGTCACCATGAGGGTGAGGCCAAGCGCGACGTTGAAGATCTTCTTATATCCCATTTTCCTGCTCCCTATTCCTCTTCCTCCCAGGTCCGTGGAGACTGGCCGGCACCGTCGTATTCACCCATGATGATCTTCCAGATCCATTCGTCCGGCAATTCCACTTCCCAGCGCGGCATGGCCGATTTCCAAGGCATCGCTTCAACCGGAAGCCCGACGCCGCCTTTCTTGATCCGCCAGAAAAGATAGGATTCCTGTAATTGGGCGATCGTTCCCGGATCGCTGAAATTCGCCGGAGGCGGATTGAAGCCCACGGCCGCCGGGCCCTTCCCGTCGAAATTGGCTCCGTGACAGGGCGAACAAAACGCCGCATAGAGGCCTTTTCCCATCATGATGTTTTCCGGCGTCCTCGGATACGGATTGGCCAACCCGACGAACTCGCCGGGAGGCGCGGGATGAATGGTTCGATTTTCCGCAGGCGGCAAATCGCTTGGGGCAAGCCGGGTGTACGTTTGCCATCCCACCAACAAGGGAAACAACACGAACACCAGAATGCGCGCGGTCCCGGCAATTCCCGCCTGTCCCGAGCCGGTGAGGAATCGCCCGACCGGCCCCATGAATTCATCGAGGCTCCCCCCGCTCATGGTGTAGAAAATCATCGCGGAGGCAAAGGTCAGGGCCAGGTACAGAAAAATCAAACTGGCCGGGAGCGGTGCCGTAAACAACGGGAGTATGAACTTGAGAAACACATACATTCCCACCAACAGGATAGCCGTTTTCGCAAGAGGACCTTTCATCGTTCACCCTTTTGGTTAAGGTGCTCCATTGACGGTAAGGGAAGCGACTTCCACCTCGCTTTCCTTGCCGATATTCATCACGTCTTCGACCTTGACACTAATGGGTTCCCCGCTCATTTTCTGGAGAAAGGAAATGACCGAATAAATCTCTTGTTGCGACAAGGCAATCGGATTCTTATGGATATAGGGCATCCGTGCCGGATATTCCTTGGGCAGACCTTCATGCCTGAAATCGAGATAAATATAGGCTTGCGGGTCGGTGAGACTTTCATAGATGAATTCCGGCGCGAGCTTCGCCCCGATACCTTTCAAATCCGGACACCGGGCTGACTCACTGGGGCCGATGGAGTGACACAAAGCACACTGGCCTTTGCTGAAGAAGATCTTCTGACCGATCGCAGCCAGGTCATCCGGCGTTTTGACTTCGGCAATGTCAAAGGTCTCGATCGCCGGAGGAAGGGAGGCCATCTGCGGCACCCCCAAGGCAATCAGGGTAAACGTCCCCAATACGATCACCACGAAACCGACCACCCTGAGGAACTTCGCCTTGATGAAGAGCAGGATACAGATGCCGAGTCCTACGACCGTGAGACCGATCAATTGGAGTAACGCGACTTCACTCATGGGTTCTCACTCCGGTTTGGTAATGCCTCATGCAGGCTTGCGGTCTGGAATGAACATGAACTGGATTGTCATCCTGAGCGAAGCGAAGGATCTGCTTTTTCAGGCGCTGGGTCATTGAGCGAGAGATTCCTCGCTTCGCTCGGAATGACAACTTCTTTGTGTCATCAGCTATTCTCACACCAATACCAACGTCAATCGTTTTTCAGGCAAAATGTCCAAACTCGTCCGCGTGTTCAGGCTTTCTCCCGCGGCGACCCGCCGGCCATGGCCGGCGTCACACCTGCCGGGATCTTCGCCGGTTCAGGTTCTTTCTGGTCAGGGGTTTTCTTCCCTTTGTCACCCATGGTGGCGACCCAAAAGATGAACGCCACTAATAAGCAGAACACAAACGTGTTCAGGGACATGAAAGCGGCCGCGTAGCCCAACGCGGGAGAATACGCGTAGTCCGATGTATCCCTCATTACGCCGTAGATGTGCCAGTGAACCCTGGACGATGATCGGGCATAACCCATCAGCGACATCAACAGAATGACCATGACCGCATTGGATACCAACGCATACCCTGCCCGGATCGGCATTTGCCCCCAGACCATTTCCGTTGTGGTTTTGGCGCTTTTCATCAGAATGGCCGTCAAAGGCGTAAACGTCAGCATGATAAACAGGACGATCAACACCTGTGCAACGGAGAAATAATTGATCCGGATAATGGCAGGCACGAAATACCCCCATACACCGAGCACGATCACCGCAATTCCCGCGATCACCAGCAGGGCGCCCATCACGGATTTGGCGATCTTTGCCCACCCGGCCGTTTCCTGTTTTCCAGCCCGCCAATACATGATGAAGCTCATAAAGGTGACCAGGATCATGAGGTTGGATACCGTCATTTTAGCGGACATCACCCCGAACACTCCCAGCAGCGGGTGATGGGTCCCGCCCATCTTCCTGGCCTCCTCGAGACTGGCCACCAGGGAGTGCGGAGTCATCCAGACGCCCAGGCACACCATGAGCACGACCAGCATGGCCAGGATCGGCCGTCTGTACGATCGTTCGGAGCCCGGAATCCGGTAGGTGATGCCCATCCAGAAATAGTAATTGGCCCCGAGGAACAACACCCCGATGAGCATGGCCTGCAGGATGAAGAGCCAAGCCAGAAAACCGCCCATGAGGGTGATGCCCATCTGCTGGTTGTATTGATAGATCTCGCGCATAAGCCAATATCCGGCAAAGGGAAGGGGAAGCATACCGAATACGCCGATGAAGTTTCCGACGTAGCCCATCCAATCATAATGCTCCCGTTCCTCCTGGCTGGCCGCCAGAAGATAGCGGATACCGGCATAGGCACCGCAAATAAAACCGCCCAACACCACGTTGGCAATGAGTCGATGAATGTTGACCGGCCACCACGTTGGATTCCACGTGGCCGCCCAAGCCCGGTCAATCGCCGTGCCTTCGGCTACCACGACGGGGCTCGCCTGGAACGTGGCCCAGGCGTTGGGGACGACCATGATACCCAGGGCAAAGACGTTCAGCAGGAATCCCAAAAACAGGTGGAACGCCTTTCTATTCCCCTGCATGGCATCCCATCCGTACCAATACAGGTACAGGGTGGCGGTTTCCAACAGGAACAGCAGACAATACACGATGAAGGACGGGAAAAAGATATCGGACAAATATGCCATGAGCTTCGGGTACAGCCCGATCAGCAAAAAGAGCAGAATACCTCCGAACAGGGCCGTCGTGGCGTACGCGGACGTCAGGAGCTTGGTAAATTCTTTTGCCAGTTTGTCGTACCGGGCCTCCTTGGTCTTCCACCCCACGATTTCACACACCCAGGCAAAAATCGGCACGCCCAATACGAACCCGGCGAGCAGCAAATGCTGCTGGGCCACGACCCAGACCACGTTCCGGCTTCCGAGTCCCGGAATGTCGCGATATTCGACGGACATCGCTTGGGTGGCCGCGTCCTGGGCCCAGACAAGCGCCGGGAGAAGCACAAGCGCCCACAAGACACTCCATCCGAAAAGGGACGAGGGTTTCACCGTTGGCACGAAGGACTTCAGATTTTCGAATATGCCGTGGTTTTTCATATGTGAGCCCTCATTGGTTCGTTAATGCTGATGATCGCCATGGTCGTGGTCATGCCCGTCGGACCCCGCGGCACCCGTTGCCGCCGGTTTCTTTGCGGCCGCCGGTGTGGCCTGGGTAGACGGCTTCTCCTGGCCCGCCGCTCCTTTCTCTCCTTTCGCCGTTTCCGCCGCGGGATTCTCTTTTTCCAATTCTTTCAACGTGGCTTCGGCGCGCGCCAGTATCTGCTCGGCGCTTTTTATGACCTTTTTGGGAACGATCTTTTTTTCTACCTTCTGAACGTCCACAAATTCGTATTCTTCATGAGGGTGGGGCGTACTCACGGGAAGCAAGCCCCAAAACACCATGATCAGCACGACGCCGGTTCCCGTAAAAGCCGTCAGCAGGAGCGGCTGATCTCGCGGAATCCTGAGAAGGTCCCATTTCGAAACAATATCCTGGAACGCTCCCTCGACGGGCGTGGACGCGCGAACAAAGCGTTGAGCCAAGGCGCCCAAGCCGAACAACCAGCCATAGACCAGGATAATCAGGACGATGGTGGCCGGCAGTCCCCACATGACCAATTCCAAGCTGATCTTTTCCGCGATGGGAATCACAATGACGTTGCTTTCAACAAAATGCAACGTGGCATGGACCGCGGATTGGGCCAGGGACTTGACGCCGCCCAGGATCATAAACAACAGGGGAAGATACACGACGGAAAAAACGGCCCACAGCCCCCACAAGCGAAGGCCCGTTCCTTTAGGCGGGTCCACGCTCAACCGTTCCAGAAACACGGTTCGTGAGCACAGGCCGAGCGCCCAAACGTCGATGGGAATGGAAAGCACCAGCAACGCCTCCAGACCGACGCCTTCCCAGGGATGCACGCCCGCGGCCAACATAAGCAATGCAGCCACCATCTTCAGGGGAAAGCCCGTCCAGAAGGTTGGCCACAAAACCAGGAGACCGAGTTTGGCGTTCGACATGACAATTAATCCAAAAATTCTCTGTTCAGAATCGCGGAAACGGTGAAAATCAGGATCACCGCCATAATGGCAATCCAGCCGATCAACGCAATCGGCCGTTTAAAAATATTCCGTTCGGGATTCCTGTCAAGAAAGGGCAACGCCGCGAGGAAGCCCATAAACGCTCCGGGTATCGCCACGGCTCCCAGAAACTGACCGAATTCTCCGCCAAAGATCTTTAATCGCAACAACTGGAAAAGAAACAAAAAATACCATTCAGGTTCCGGATGATAGTCCCCAGGGTCGGGCGTGGCCTCTTCCAACAACACGACCGGCTCGATAAACGCCAACGTGCAAATGATCAGGAAAACCGTGGCCATGGCCACGATGTCTTTCCAGATTTGTCTGGGGAAGAAATAATCCGTCTTCGCCTTGATTTGTTCGGGAGTTCCACGGAACGGCCCGGCCGGTCCGGCTTTCCGGAACAGGAAAAGATGAAGACCCGCCAACCCCATCAATCCTGCCGGTAGCACCATCACGTGAATGACGAAAAACCGGCTCAAGGTCATTTGACCAGGGGTTGGTCCGCCTTTCAAAAACCGGCTCAGGAAATCCCCGACGATGGGGGTCTTATCCATGATCTCGACGCCCACCACCGTGGCCCAGTACGCCCGTTGGTCCCATGGAAGCAGGTACCCGGTAAAACCGAATGCCATGACCAGCCCGAAGAGGGCCAGCCCGACCAACCAGATCAATTCCCTGGGCTTCTTATAGGCTCCCCACAAGAACACTTGCGACATATGGGCGAACACCATCACGACCATGGCCGAGGAACCCCAGAAATGGTAACTCAGCAGAAACCATCCGTAGTCCACTTCATGAATGATGTACTGGGTGCTTGCGTACGCGTGATCGGTGCTCGGGACGTAATAAAACATCAACAGGATCCCGGTCACCACTTGCATAATGAAGATGAACAACAAACACGACCCAAACGCATACGCCCATCGAGACCCGCCGGGAACGGGCTCGTTCAACATTTTGGCCTGAATTGTTTTCAGGCCGACCCGTTCATCGACGAAGTCGACAACTTTTTCAAAGGCGTTGGGTGCGTTGGTGGTCTTGTCGCTCATGGGCGATGCTACAGAAGCCGGATTTGGCCTTTCACTCCGGCCTTGTATTCGACGTCGATGATTTGCACTTCCCCGGCGGCATTGACTTGCATCGGCAGGACGTCGAGAGACCGGGGGGCCGGGCCATCCAGCACTTTACCCGCCTCATCATAGATGCTCAAATGACAGGGACACAGAAAGACGCCGTCAGGAAAATTCTTTGTCCTTCGCCACTTGTACCCGCATCCCAAGTGCGGACATTTTCCGGAAAAACCGATGTAGGGCGTCTTGGCTTTATTCACCCACACCACGTCTCCCTTATGGTCATAAAACTTTTTGTCTTTCCCGCCGTAGACCGCCTTTTGGACTTCAGGCGTGGCTTTCACGACCCAGATGTTTTTTTCGATCTGCTGTTCGGGCATAAAGGCTTCTTTAAAGCCCCGGGTAAACTTGAACTGGTAGCCGATGTTTTCCTTTTTGATTTTCCGAACGTTCCCGACGGAAAACCAGGAATTGTCGAACGGCTTATACATGGGTTTCATGAGATATTTTAAAACGGGGAACGCCAGGGGAAGAGCGATTAACGTTCCAATGGCATGCGTCATGTTCATGAAAAAGCTGCGCCGGGGCACCCCCTGTTCGAGCTGGGGCAAAGGCACGAGAATTTCGCCGGGCTCCACGTGGAGACGGTCTTCCAAATGCGCGATTTCCACGTCATGATGCGTGACGTAGGCATCCCGGTCCAGCACGGGACACGCCTTGAATTCCTCTATGGAACCTCGCAGGACGATTTCTTCTTCATTTGGGATTTCCTGGATTTGACCGATCGGAACCCGGCGGTCCACGCCTTGCCCGTTCCCCTCCCTGACCACCACGTGGCTGATCTCAAGGGACAACGGGTCGACGATGACCTTGGAAATACTGCCGACTTCCTCTTCGGCACACCGCGCTTTTGCCTTAATTTTTGGTTGCATCGACCACCTGGAATGAGGTTATTTCATTTTGATGGGCTTCGGTGTATTGACCGTTGTATCTTTCAATGTCGCCAAAAAGGCTACCAGCGCGTCGATCTCTTCATCAAACATCAAGTCTTTGTATTTGTTTGGCATTTTTCCTTTCTTGTACTGCTTATCGAATCCTTCGGCCTTCCAACTCTTGGGATCGAGGATTTTTTCCCTGAGGGCTTCAGGCGTCATGAGATTGCCGATATTGTCCAACTCGGGTCCCCGCTTCTTACCGCCTTGCCCAAAGAGTTTGTGACAGTTGTAACACTCTTGCAGTTCCCATTGCTCTTTACCGAGCGCAACCAGGTCCCCGGCCGCTGCCGTTGAGGTCGGCGTCGCGGCTTCCTCCACGACCTGTACGCCACCGCCCAGGACTTTCAATTGCTGCTCGATCGAGACGGCGCGCTCATTCAGGGCTTTGGCCCGTGCGATCAACTCTTCGGCTTTGCCTTGCTGGGTCCTTGCCCGTCGTGCTTTCAGGATTTTTTCGATTTTTCCTTTTTCGACTTCCGGGTCGTACTGAGGCAGGCCACTCGCTCCGCCGATGTAGACCCCGGAAAGCACCAGGTAAAACAGCACCAGGCCAATGATAGCCTTTATACCCTCAAGACGATTCAGGGAGGGCGCATCAAGCAGGATGAACACACCTGCGCCGAGCATGGCATAAATAAAGAACATGACCTGGAAGACGAAGGGGAAATGCGTGGCCTTGGCCACCCCTGCCAGGATAATCCCCAGGAGGATGCCAATGATGCCTTTTTTGATGATGTTTCGCGTCAAACTTTGCTCAGCCATACTCGCTTCCCACCTCCGTTACTCCGCACCGGCAGGCACCGGAGCCGCTTGTGGGGCCTCGGATTTTTGCCCGGTGGTTCTTAACGTCACGATAATGGCAAAACTCACCACGAGATAAAAGACCAGGGTCACACCCGTAATCCACCAGGCGGAATAGGCCAACGTAGGCGTAAAGGCTTCGGGGGTAAAGTCCGGCACAAGGTTATACACGTGAAAATATTTCCTCGTGAGGGATCGAACCGTTCCCATCAAGCCCATGGTCCAAATCGCACTGAACGCCAGGAAAATCAGGACGAACTGGGACGTAAAGTCGATCTTTCCCCAAATAATGGTCCCGCTCCTGATAGCCCGGTTATAGAGCAGATAATTGACGACGGTCAGAAAGACCAACGTAAACGCGGCCGCATTTTTAGCCGGCATCAGCGCCAACTCACTGGCCCACGAGGGAAGTTCCAATTCTTCAGTGGCCAACGCCTGTGTCGCCACAAATCCGTGAGGCGTCATCCAGATGGCGTTGGCGATCACAATCATCAGAAAGCCGACTTTGATCATGGTGAAGGAGGACACGGTAAACCGCAAACCGGGAAGCCTGCTCAACACCGGCGGCAACACGATCAGCGCCGCCAGAAAAATCAGTGACTGCCATTCAGGCGGCGGGAATAGTTTCCACGCGACCCCCATGACCAATGGAATCAGAAGGACGGCTATCATGACCATGCCGGAAATTCGTACCTGTTCCACTCCTTCAATTCGCTTCATACTCAACCAGATGTAATAATTGCTGGCCAGGAAGATCAGGCCGACCATGGCACCTTGCATCTCGAAAAACATCGACAATTGGTCCGCCATCATGTACGGGCAGATGGACGCGTCATAATCACAGAGTTCATACGCCAGCAGATACCCCATGAAGGGCAGAAACAAGAGGGCGCCCACGCCGATCATGTTCCCTACGAACCCCATCCAATCGTAGTACGAGCGATCTTCATCCGTCTTGGCGCCCATATACATATACGCCGCCACCAGCCCCGCTATAAACCCACCGAACGTCACGTTCCCGACCAAACGGTGGAGATTCAAGGGCATCCAACTGTAATTGGCAACCTTGTCCCACAGACCCGCTGATTGAACGAATTGAATCAACGAAACCCCTTCGGCGGATTTGGCAGGCGTGTTCATAAACGCCGTCGGACCGTCAATGACGAACAACGTGACCGTACCCACGACGTTCAACAAGACTCCCAAGGCAATATGCCGGGCTTTCTTTTCACCTTTCAGCGTATCCCAAGAGTAAAAATACGTATATAAAACAATAGTCTCAAGGATAAACAAGACCGGATACACCACGGCAAAAATCAGGAAAAAATGTTGGATGAGCCAAGTAGTAAAACCGGGATAGGTAGCCAGCAGGACAAAAATAAACAGCCCGCCAGTCAAAGCCGTCATACTGTAGAGGATCACCGTAACCTTGGTGACTTCCTTGGCCAGTCGATCATATTTCGGATCCTGGTTTTTATAGCCTAACCATTCCGACACCACGGCGAATATCGGAGCGCCCAGGATGAAGGCCGCAAACAATATATGAAGTTGGGCCACGATCCACACCCCTGTCCGATTCCCGGTGTAGGGAAATTCCACGGGTGGGGGAGCCGGAGACTGGGCATAGGCGACGGCAAGCCAGCCCAGCACAAGTCCTAGCAATATGACAGAACTGCGGATTAAGGTTTTCAAGGGTGGTGGCCCTCCTTCCGGTTAATGCCGCAAAATGCCGCAAAAAGAACGTGGGAATCACCCCGAGTTATTCTGGCGATCCTGATTCTCCTCCGGCCGCAGCTTCTCCATTCGGAGCCGCCGCTTCTTCGGCCGCGGGAGCTGCCGCCTCTCCATTCGGAGCCACAGCCTCTTCACTTGCGGGAGCTGCCTCTTCAGTCGCCGGAGCCGCAGGAGCCACCGTGCCTTGTGGCACCCATTTCTTTTGGGCAACACTGTACTCCATGCCTTTCAAGCCAAACGTGGCTTCAAAAGCAATGACTTTCCACCGATCATCCTCGGACAACTTGGATTTCCAAGCCTTCATTTTTGTTCCCTTGACTCCTTCGGACACGCGCCAGAACCATTGGGAATCAGAGAACAGCTTCATAAAGTCACCTTTGCGAAAATCACGGGCCCCGGCCTTAACGGGCTTTCCGTCCTTGCCGTGGCAACTGGCACAATTCACGTCGATATTTTCCGCCCCGGTGAAGATCGCCTTCCCTTGCTCAATAATCTCGGGATTGTTCCAATAGCCGTCCGGCATATGCTTATCGGCATATTCCGGCGGCGCCGGAGGTGGCGGGGCCGGCGGTTTGGCTTCTCCGCAAGCTGACAACGTCCATCCCAATGCCACAACGGCAACAAGACCCATCACTTTTTGGCATGTATCCTTCTCCATAATACCCCCTATATTCGCTTTGGCCGGTCAAGCCTTGGCCTTCTTCCCCCTATCTGTCTGCGCAGTCAGGATGACCGACGGTGATGTATCGGTGATGTATTGAAGCGCCATGGCCCCCTCGACGAGCCATAACATGATCATATGTGAGCGGGACAGCGTATGACGGGCTGCGTAGAATCGAGTCCGGTACTTGCCACTTCGGAGAGCCTATCCAGATGATCCGTTTTTCCTTTGGAGAGACCACACCTCAATCCTTCGGCAACCGTTTGACAGGAAGGGAAATGCTGTGCAAAAAGGTCCGTGACTTCTAGCATAAGGGACTTTCATCTGTCAATAATTCAGAAGGATCAGAAGGGCATCAGGTGAGGTTCGGAAACAACATGGCCCTCACGGTCCCGGCCAACCCGGACCACGAACCAAACGTTTCCTCCACGGCCGAAGCTTCGAACCCGCAATGCACCATACAGTCCCGACATTGCTCATGGCGCCCCACGCCGTACCGTTCCCACTCCGTCGTCTCCAGCAATTCCTTGAAACTCGACACGTATCCATCCTGTAAGAGGTAGCAGGGCTTCTGCCAACCGAAAATATTATAGGTGGGATTTCCCCACGGGGTACATTGATAATCACGTTTGCCCATGAGAAATTCCAGGAACAACGGTGACTGGTTAAATCGCCAGCGACGTTTTCTCTTCCCAAGCAGGTCAGAAAATAGTTGGCGCGTCTGCTGGCGCTTCAAAAAACCATGCTGGTCCGGCGCTTTTTCATAGCTATAGCCAGGGGAAATCATCATCCCCTCCACCCCGAGATCCATCATCTCGTCAAAAAAGGCTCTAACCCGCGGCGGATTGGCATCGTTGAACAGGGTCGTGTTGGTCGTGACGCGGAATCCTCTTTTCAAGGCACTTTTGATCGCTTTCGTCGCCACGTCATAGACCCCGTCACGACAGACCGCGAGATCATGTTCCTCGCGCAATCCATCCATGTGAATGCTGAAAATCAACCGGTTGGAGGGTTCATACTCATCCATTTTACGTTCCAACAGGATCGCGTTCGTGCATAAATACACGAATTTCTTGCGGCGCACCAATCCCCGAACGATTTCCGACATCTCGGGATGAATGAGGGGTTCCCCGCCGGGAATGCTGATCACGGGAGCGCCACATTCTTCAGCCGCGGCCCAACATTGTTCAGGTGTTAAACGCCGATCCAGGACGTGTTCGGGATACTGGATTTTCCCGCAACCGGCACAGGTCAAATTGCACCGAAAAAGCGGTTCCAACATCAACACCAACGGATAGCGTTTGACGCCCTTGGCCTTCTGCGACAACACGTAGCCGGCGACGGTCATCACCTGAGAGAGCGGCACGCCCATCGAATTCAAAGAATCCTTTCTCACTGGTTATGGAGGCGCCGAGCGGGATCGAACCGCTGAATCGCAGTTTTGCAGACTGCTCCCTTAGCCACTTGGGTACGGCGCCCGGACGATATTATAACGGGGCTCCCGAACCATGACAAGGCAAGGGAGTGGTCGCTCCCTTTGTCGGATTACGCTACGCTAATCCGACCTACTGACCGGTGAATTAGCGTGAGGACAAAACTGGAAGTTCACGACCGGGTGCCGCGTGAGGACCCGCGGCAACGTGTGTAGCGGAAGAAGACGAAGAGGACGTCTCCGAGCCATTCTGTTCCAACGCCATCAACTCGACTTCTTCGATGAGGACGTCCATCAGTTGTTCTGACGGCACTTTTTTGACAAGTTTTCCTTTTTTGAACAGGATTCCCATACCCTGCCCACCCGCAATACCGATGTCCGCCTCTTTCCCTTCGCCGATACCATTCACCACACAGCCCAGAACGGACACGTTTAAGGGCATTTTGATATGACTGAGCCGTTTTTCCAATTCCTCGGCCAGTCGTACCACGTCGATTTCGACCCGGCCACAGGTCGGACAGGCTATGACGTTGACCCCGCGATGACGAAGCTCCAAGGCCTTGAGAATCTCAAAGCCGACCTTCACTTCTTCCACGGGATCGGCGGCCAGCGAGACTCTCAGGGTGTCGCCGATCCCCTGAGACAACAACCAGCCCAATCCGATGGCGGACTTGACGGCGCCGGTGCTGGCAGTCCCCGCCTCGGTAATCCCGATATGAAGGGGATAATCTGATTGATGGGCAAATAACCAATACGCGTCAATGGCCATGTGCACGTCCGAGGCTTTCAACGACACCTTCATATTCGTGAAGCCCATATCCTCAATGGCATGGACGGCGTTCAATGCCGATTCGGCCAGGGCCTCGGCCGTGGGATACCCATACTTATCCAACAGGGGACGTTCCAACGAACCACCGTTGACACCGACTCTGAGTGGAATGCCCCGGTCTTGCACCGCCTTGATCACTTCGGCCAATCGCCACCACGGCCCAATGTTTCCTGGATTGATGCGAACACAGTCCACGACTTCAGCTGCTTTGAGCGCCAGACGATGATCAAAATGCACGTCTGCTATTAAAGGGATCGAAATCCGGGCTTTGATTTTGGCAAGAGCCGTCGCAGCATCCTGATCGGGTACGGCAACCCGCACAAGCTCGCACCCGACCTCTTCCATCCGATGAATTTGTTCGACGGTTCCCCTGACGTCACTCGGATGAGGAACGGTCATGGACTGGACCGCAATGGGCGCTCCACCACCAATTTTGACGGACCCTACCTGAATCTGTCTGGTCTTTTTTCGCGTGATCCGCATCGAAACCCTTCTTCAGATCGAAACCGATCCGACGGAGACGCGCGCAAACAATTGCTTGGCTTGTTGATAGATGCCGTCAGCCGTCAAGCCGTATTTGTCGCGGAGCAAATCCTGAGGGCCTTGTTCAATGAACCAGTCAGGCAATCCCAGACATTTCGTCGTGACGTTGGCAATGCCCTCTTCGGAGAGGACCTCAAGCACCGCGGAGCCGAAGCCGCCCATTGCCGCGCCTTCCTCTATGGTGAGCAGGCATTTCACCTGCCTTGCCACGGTTCCGATTAAATCGGCATCGATCGGTTTGACAAAGCGGGCATTCACCACTGCAGCGGAAATCCCTTCCTGCTCCAACCGCTCAGCCGCTTCCATTGCTTGATGCACGCTCACACCGATCGCAACCAAAGCGACGTCCGTACCCCCTCGTAACAACTCGCCCTTGCCCAAAGGCAGAAATTCCAGGACCTGGTCCATTTTCACGCCCAACCCCGAACCCCGAGGATACCGGACGGCTGCAGGCTGGTCTGAACTGATACATGACTTGACCATATGTTGTAATTCATTTTCATCCTTGGGAGCCATAATCACCATGTTCGGCATATGCCGGAGGTACGCAAAATCAAACACTCCGTGGTGCGTCGTCCCATCCTGGGCCACGAGTCCGCCTCGATCGATGCAAAACGTCACCGGCAAGTTCTGCGTGGCCACGTCATGAATCACCTGGTCGTAGGCACGTTGCAAGAAGGTCGAATAGATCGGGATCACGGGACGCATGCCTCGCGTCGCCATTCCCGCAGCAAACGTCACCGCGTGTTGCTCGGCAATCCCCACGTCATAAAATCTATCGGGGAAAAGCTGCTCAAAGGCCGTTAATCCCGTTCCTTCACACATCGCAGCCGTAATCGCCACGATACGCGGATCTTCTTTGGCCAGTTGAACGAGCGCGTTGACGGCAATGCTGCTATACGAAGGTCTTGCGGCTTGGCTCTTGGGTTTTCCCGTATCAAGGTCAAAAGGTGAACTGGCGTGAAACCACACGGGATCATTCATCGCCGGTGTATAGCCCAAGCCCTTCTTCGTGACCACGTGCAACAAGGTGGGGCCCTCCAGCTTGAGCACGTTCTCCAAGGTCGGCAGTAAATATTCAAATTCGTGGCCGTCGAGAGGACCGACGTAACGAAACCCTAATTCCTCGAAGAGCATCCCGGGCGACACCAATCCTTTAGCCAACGATTGAGCCCGCCCGGCCACTTTCTTCACTTGTCCGCCAATGCGAGGGATCGTCTCCATGAGGCGATTCACCTTTTCTTGCAGGCGAACGCCCAATTCACCTGTAATGGTCCGATTCAGGTAGGCGGATATTGCCCCGACGTTTTTCGAAATCGACATCTGATTATCGTTCAAGATCACCAACAAATCTTTCTGGCTATCACCGGCTTGTTGAAGCCCTTCGAGGGTCAGCCCTGAAGTCAACGCACCGTCTCCCACAACGCAAACGACCTTGTGAGACTGCTTTTGTTGTTCTCGGGCTTCCACAAAACCGACGGCTGCGGAAACACCCGTACCCGCATGACCGGCGTTGAACGTGTCATAGACACTTTCTTCCCGTTTACAAAACCCGCTTAACCCGCCGAATTGCCGAATGGTGTGGAACTGCTCTCGTCGACCGGTCAACAGCTTATGGGCATACGTTTGATTGCTGGTATCCCAGACAATCAGGTCATCGGGGGTGTTTAACAGGTAATGAAGCGCGACGGTTAATTCAACAACACCGAGATTGGAAGCGAGGTGTCCGCCTACGTTCGAGATCACGGAAATAATTTGATCGCGAATTTCCTGGCACAAATCCGGAAATTGTTCAGGAGACAATTTTCTGAGATCAGACGGCCCTTCGATTCCTTTCAGGAGAGACATAACCCTTACCCTACTTCACAATAATGCATTGCAATGCACTAATACGATTCGGAATCAGGGAAAATTCAGTGCCGTGGATAATCAGTTTCGCAGAATATGGGTATGCTGTCAAGAAATCCCCCCTAGGATATGCTACCGTCATGTGGAAACACCAGCCGGCTACAAGACATCCTACGATTTGGAGCCGGTGGTCTTCATTCGTAATTTCTCAAGAAGACCCTTGCCCGATTCGGCCTCGATAATACGTCCAAATTGGCTCCGAAAATTTTTGACCAAACTGACGCCTTCTATGACCACGTCATACACCTTCCAGGTATTCGAACGCTTCAGTAAGCGATAGGAGATGGAGGTGGTTGATTTGTCCGAAGTCACTACGGTTTGAACCTCTGCAAAATCTCCTTTTCTCCGTTCTTTGATATATTGAACCTGTTCGCCGGAATAGCCATCAACGTTTCCAGCATACGTCTCGGATAAAAAGCGCTGAAAAAGCCGTACGAATTCTTCTTGATCGGTTTCGCTGAATTGCTGCCAATATTTCCCCAGGGTTCGTTTCCCCATTTCTCTATAATCGAAGCGCTTTCCGATGATGTCTTCCAGAATTTCCAACCGTTCCCGGGATTTTTCCGGTGACTTGAGAGATTCATCCTCCAAGACTTTCAAAGCCTGATTGATGGTCCCTTTCATAGACTCCATGGCTGAACCTGCCTCCGCGGCTGCTGAAAGTGCCGAAGAAAATCCAAG